>NZ_JBDZDI010000021.1:0-93945 GCF_040044975.1 Gordonia oleivorans | reverse complement strand
CTCCCCGCCATGCTCGGCCAACATCCGCAACGCACGCGCCTTGACCTCCGGATCAATCTTCTTGGGCATACCGCTCATCCTTCCTGACTCAAAAGGAAGCGGCACGAAACCCGGGGGGATTCAAGGGAGAAAAGGCGATCCGGATCCGCGGTTTCAGTTCCCGCAAGATCACTGACACCGACCCCGAGACCGGCGACGACACCGAACGCAAGGTCGCCACCTACCCAATCCTGTCCGTGTTCGACATCGCCCAGACCGACCCCATCACCGAGGTCGCCGACTGGATGCGCAAAAAGAACCCCAAGGCCCGGGTCTGGGTCGACCTCGCCAGCCCCGCCCACACCCTCATCGGTGACGACCCCGCCGACATCTACAGCCGCACCGTCGACTACATCACCGCCCAGGGCTGGACCGTCAGCCGCGAACAGATCCCCGAGACCGGCACGAACGGCTACACCACCACCGACGGAACCCGCCGCATCGTCATCGCCGCCGACCTCACCGCCGCCCAGGCCGCCAAGACCGCGCTACACGAGACCGCCCACGCCCTCATGCACGCCGACATCGACACCGCCGACTACATCGCCCACCGCGGCCGCTGCGAAGTCGAAGCCGAATCCGTCGCCTACGTCGCCGCCGGAATGCTCGGAGTCGACACCAGCGATTACAGCATCGGCTACATCGCCGGATGGTCCGAAGGCAACACCGACATCATCGTCGACACCGCCGCCCGCGTCCTGGCCACCGCCCGCCAGATCGCCGCAGCACTCGACCCCGACACCCTCACCGACACCGAAGACGCCGCCTAAACCCAGCGTCGGGGCCGCCCGCTCGGCGGCCCCGGCCGGGAGGCACGACGGAGCGGCCTGGCGGCCGCACAGCATCACCACCGGGAGTCAAAGACCTACTCAGGGGGGTGGTCACCACAGCAGCGCGCACGTCGACCCAACACCGGGCGGACCACACAACGAAGGAGTCACCATGGCCTGGACCATCACCAACATCGACGTCACCCCGGCCGCCCGCGAGATCATCCGAGCCACCAACGTCCTCGACAGCGTCAGCGCCGACAACCTGCCGGCACTCATCGACATCGCCAACATGCTCGACCTCAAAATGAGCGACTGGGCACTCGGACTCGCCGAACTCCTCACCCACCGCCACGCCATCATCGTCGCCGACGACGACAACCGCGAATGCCTCATCCTCACCACCGCACCCATCTACGGCACGGCCTAGCCCGGGACGACGACCCCGGGCGCTTCGCGCCCGGGGTCGTCGTCCCCCTCTTCCTGCCTGTTCTCCGCCGCGATGTCCTCCCAATGCGCGAGGTGCTCACGCTCCAGGTCAGCAAACGCTGAGTTCCACACCCGCTTCCCATCCTCCGTCAGAACAAACGTGAACAGCTGCTCCTTAGCGACTGGCTCCCGCGGGACAATCACCTTCTCGAATATGCCCATATCCGCCAGTCTCTCGGCCAATTTGAGCCGATAGTCACCCGATGAAATAGACAATTCCCCGTCTCTTGAGACTTCTTGCAGTAACAGCCGTGGAAAATGCGCCTTAATCTCCGCCGTAGCGCGGTCGCTATTCAACGAAGACCGCTCACTTTTCAAGCTTGCGCGAACGGCCGCGAAGAGTCCGATCGACGAGACTAGAATCGTGGTCAGTCCAATGATCGCGGTGCCCCACGAATCAACCTGCTCCATCAGGCCGGTGGCGTACGCCGCAAGGGCTCCTACGCCGCCGATCACCGTGACAACAGTTTCGCTGCGTAGCTGCGCTAACCGTTCCCTTATACCCGCCCAGAGTCCTCGCTGATCGGCCGCCAGCCGACGGTCGAAGTCGACAAGCTCGCGAGCGATCGCGCCTTCCACGACGTTCTCTAAATCCAATCCAGCTGGCATGTTCTTGTGAATTTCTACGAGATTCTTTAGGCGCTCATGCGGTGTCTTTTTGGCATTTCGGGTCGCAACAATGGCGGTAATTGCGGCGATAACTAGAGGCGTCACAATGAAGCGAAGCCAATCTCCCCAGGTGAGCGGCATGTGGAGAGTATGACGAACACAGACCGCAACTACTAGTGCTGCCGCGACACCAAGCCCTCCCGGACCCGCGTCGCTCCCGCACAATCACCTCCCTGCCACGTGCGTCCGGTGTGGTCGCGTCGAGCCTGACTGCTGGCAGTACGACTGTGCGGCACCTCTTCGCTCTCGGCTGCGCCACCCTGACAGGACCGGGACTGCGTCCCGGAACCAGGAGTGTGCGGCTTCGCCGCACGGGCAGGGGTTTGTTGCCCCCTTCCATTCTCGTACCTCTGGTCGGCCCGGCGACAAGGGCCGCGAAAAACTAATCCGCCCTACGGGTTACAGGGCTGCGCCCCGGATGACTTTTTCGCTGTGAACACCCTTGCACCGACCTCCCGCCGGCGACGAGATGGCAGGTGTCAAACAAACCACCCGGCCGCAGGAGGAACCCACGATGGCACGCCCGACCCGCAACGGCACCCAGCGCGACGTCTTCACCAACACCAGCCGCACCCACCAGAACCGCCACACCATCCGCGCCGCCAAGCGCCAAGCCAACCGCCAGGACCGCGCCGCCGCCCGCCGCGACCTCCACACTCACCACTGACCAACCCCGCACACCCAAACGCGAAGGAGCACAACACCATGACCACCAGCCGCGCCGCACTGACCACCATCCCCACGACCCTCAGCGACGGCGCCCTCGCCCACATCATCGGCCGCGTCGACGCCTTCCCCGGACACCCCGGCCCCGGCACGCCGGTCGAACCACTCACCACCGGCACCAGTGAGCCGGTCACTGACCTCGACGCGCCGCTGTTCGCGCTCGTGTCGGTGACCTGGGCAACCGAGGTGACCACCGTCAACGCCCACACCGGCACGTCTCACACCAAGTACGTGCCCGGTCTGCTCGGCAGCCCGTCCGGCACCAGCTGGTACCTCGCCCCGGTCACCCCCGGTGAGCACGGTTTCACCCTCACCGGCCGCCACGCCGCCGGACACCGCACCGCCACCCTGCCCGACCTGGACGGCATCGACGCCCCCCGCCAGGTGAAAGTCCACGACTTCGCCCTGCACCGCTGACCACGCCCACCACACCCAACCACCGAGGAAAGGACTCCTAACCCCATGACCGAGATCACGATCACCCACACCGCCGCCGACGGCACCCTCGCCGACGGCATGGTTCGAGGCGATGGCACCTATGAAATCTTGAAAGCCAACGGGTTTCACTGGTTCCGCTCGCTCGGGCTGATGGGGATCCAGTCCAGCCGTGACCGCCAGCCCAACGAGTACAAGATCAACCGCGCCGCCCGCGCCCTCGACGAGGCCGGCCATACCGTCACCGTCGAGATTGACCGCACCCACCGCGACCCCGCCCAGGTCGAAGCCGACCGCGCCGCCCGTCAAGCCGACCGGGTCGCCGCACTCGAGAACAAGGCCGACCGCCGCGCCGCCGACGCCGAGGCTGCATGGACCGCCGAACAGCGCGCCACGGCCGCGCTGCCCCCGGGAGGCGAGCCGGTCAAGGTCGGCCATCACAGCGAGGGCCGGCACCGCCGCGCGATCGACTGCGCGCACAACGCGCTCGGTAAAGCCGTGGCCGCCGACCGCGAGGCCGACCATGCTGCCCAGCGCGCCGAAGCCGCCTCCCGCACCACCGAACTGCGCTACAACCCGGTCACCGTGGCGAACCGCATCGACAAGCTCGAAGCCGAGCAGCGCGCCGATCAACGCGCCCTCGATGGACACACCCGAACCCTGTTCACCGACGGCCGAGGCGTCAAACACGTGGAGAAGACCACCGCCGCGACCGGCGAATACCGCGAACGCCTCATCGCCCGCATGGCCGAACGCGCCGCGAACATCACCCACTGGAAAGGCGTTCGCGCCGCCCAGATCGCCGACGGCAAGACCGGCGACTGCAGCCCCGACACCATCACCGCCGGTGACCTCGTCAAGATCCGCCACCACGGATGGACGCCCGTGCTACGCACCAACAAGAAGACCGTCAGCGTTGAGACGCCGGCGCCGTTCGGCGGCCGCCTGATCCGCCACACCGTGCCCTACCCCGAAATCCAAGACCACCGCCCCCGCAGCGAGACCACCGACACCACCGAGGAGGCGGCCACGCCTGACTCGCGGCCGGACCCATCCCGCGCAGGCGGGGCGGGTCCGGTGCTTCGGGCATCGAACCCGAAACACCGCAGGGCGCTCCGCGCCCCCGCATACGAATTGCGTCAGCGGTGCCCTGGCTGGCGGTCTCAGTGAATTCGAGCTGTGGCCGTGTCCTAGATCGCGAGGTGCCAGCCGCCGATGCGCGAGGACGCACTCTTTACTGCAACCTCAGCCCCGGTGGTCAGCACTACGACTGGCAACTGCCCGGTCCAGCGATTACTGGGACCAATGCGCCGAGTTGCCACCCTCCGATACTTACAGACGGGATTGCCCCTCTGTCAGACCTCGATCACGTCGACCAGGTCATCGAGTCCAACGAAGTCCGATGCATTGCGGGTGTAGAGGCGGGCGGCGTGGGCGTGCGCCGTTGCGGCGATCAGCAGATCCATCGACCGCGCACGCGGTTGTCGACCGGCCGCAACAACAGCTGCGGCGACGATTCCGTAACTTGCGGACACAGCGTCGTCAACGGGCAATGCGTCAAACATCCTCTCGACCAACAACAATCGACGCAGTCGCTCGGCGCGGACGGCGCCCGTCTTGGCCACCAGTACGCCAAAGTGCATTTCCGCGAGGGTGATAGAGCTCAGCGCAAGTGATCCCGGGATCGGTTTGACATCAGTCGCAACGATCACACTCGTGTCGAGGATGCCTCTCAACGACGTTCCCACGGATCTGCGATCGTGTGATCAAGCACGTCACGATCATCAGCCCAGGCTGGGTCCGCGGAACCGGCGAATAGCTGCTGCACGTCGGCCCACTCCCGCCAGATGTGTGGGGTCGCCGGAACAAGCCGGGCACTGGGGCGACCAGACACGGTGATGACGATCTCGGCGCCCGCTTCAACCCGACGCACCAATTCCGATGCGTCTTGACGCAGTTCGCGAAGCCCTACGGTGTCACTGCTCATGGCGCCATGGTAGCACCTGTGCTACTCAAGTAACGCGCGGCGGCACGGTGGAGTGTGTCTATCCTCCTGCGCCGTGGGTAAGGCGATGCCGTCAATGACTCGCCTGGTCGGACGTTCACAGCTGTCGACGTCGCCCTGGTCCTAGCCCCTGGCTCTCGCGAAGCCGCACTGCGTGCGGTACGGCCCGGCGGCGTGCTGATCGCTCTCGGCGCCGGCTCCGGCACGCTTGCCGAGCAGGCGGAGAATATCGGAGTACGGCTCGCTGCCACCCATGTCCACACCGAACGGGCGTGGATCGAGGCCATCGCAGGCCTCGCCGCCGACCCGGCCCACCGGGCCGTCGAGGACGGCCACACCACCGGCAAGATCGTGCTCCGCACGTCTGCCCTGACCGGCGAATGAGTTTCTGTTCGATGGCGGGGTCCGCGGGCCCCTGGTAGGCGGAACAGTGAGGTTTCTTGACGACCCGAAGGCCACGGTTTGGGAGGTCGATCGTTGTCATTGCGTTCGAAGTGGCGGACATCCCCTGAGGTGGCGCGGCGGCATGGCCATCGCCCACGAAGCCTGTTGGGCCCAGATCAGCGTCACCCTCATCGGAGCGCGGCGAGGTTCTCGATCGACGTGTGGACGTCGGAGTGCAACACGCGGGCCACCAAACGCCCGATAGGACCGTTGAGCACGCCGCCCCCGATGTCTGCACTCAAGTCGAAGTGGCTTCCGTCGTTGATCGGGGTCACCGTCATCGACAGAGCAACGCGGACCGCACCGCGGCCGTGACCGGACAGGGCGATCACCGAGGGTTCGTCGTACTCGGTGACGGTCCAGTGGATGACATTCCGGAATCCCTTGACCTTGATCAGCGATGCCACTGTCGTCCCCTCGCGGATGGACTCGGGAACCTCGCCCTTCCACCCTCCGAAGATCGTCATCCACTCGGAAAACCTCTCCAGATCCGATGCCAACCGCCACGCACCTTCCGGCTCGAGCTGTGAGTCGATCCCGACGTCTATTTCCGGCATCCTCGATGTCGCTTTCTCCCGGATCGCGCACGATGAGGCGCCTGTTCTGGACCTCGCTCCCCTTTCGAACGTAGATGCAGCGGTTCGGTTCCGCATGCCGGCAGGCAGCCATACGACGTGGTCGCGCTGTGGGCGGGTCGCTGCGGCAGAGGTTAGCCGCCAAGGCACGCCGCCGCCGACAACCTGGTGCTCACTGCGTGACGTTCGGCTCTGGTGCCCACGCCGACGACGGCTCACAATGGTGTCGTCCACGGCGAAACCTACGAGCGAGTCGGAGGCCAGGGATGACTGGGGCAAGATCGACGACGCGTCGAGACCGCGACCATTTGTTCCGTGACCGTCGGGAGGCGGGACGCGTTCTCGGCCAACTGCTCTCAGACTATCGAGGCACACCGGACGTCATCGTCCTCGGGCTCGCCCGCGGAGGTGTGCCGGTGGCGTTCGAGGTCGCCACCGCCCTGCACGCGCCGCTCGACGCGTTCATCGTGCGCAAACTGGGCATCCCGTCGCGCCCGGAGTTCGCGATGGGTGCCATCGCGGCCGGGGGCCGGATCGTGCTCAACGACGACGTGGTTCGCGGCCTGCGACTGACGCCCGAGCAGGTGCGCACCGTCGTCGAGAGCGAGACCCGTGAACTGCAGCGACGCGAGGCCGCCTATCGGGGTTCGCGACCACCGGTGGACGTCACCGACAAGACAGTGATTCTGGTCGACGACGGTCTGGCCACCGGATCGAGCATGCAGGCCGCCGTGCTCGCACTGCGTGAATCCGAACCGGCCCGGATCGTCGTTGCGGTACCGGCCGCGCCGGAATCGACCTGCCGGGAGCTGGCCGCCCTCGCCGATGATGTTGTCTGCGCCGCCATGCCGACTCCCTTTCTGGCAGTCGGTGATTCGTATTGGGATTTTCGGCAGACCGATGACGAGGAGGTGCGGACACTGCTGGCGACGCCGACAACCGCGCCGCCGACGACCGTCGAGGAAACCGACGCCGAAGTGATCACCCGGGTCGCTGTCGACTGCGTCGACGGTGTCCCGCCGGCCTCGGTCCTCGACGAACTCGTCGGGGACGCCCGCATCGTGCTCATCGGCGAGTCCTCACACGGCACGCACGAGTTCTATGCCGCCCGCGCCCAGATGACCCGATGGCTCATCGAGAACAAGGGTTTCACCGCGGTCGCGGCCGAGGCGGACTGGCCCGACGCCTACCGCGTCAACCGGTGGGTTCGTGGATTGGGATCGGACGCTTCGGCCGACGAGGCCCTTTCGGGGTTCGAGCGGTTTCCCGCCTGGATGTGGCGCAACGTCGTCGTCCGCGAGTTCGTCGACTGGCTCCACGACCACAACATCCGCAGGTCGGCCCCGGAACGCGTCGGGTTCTACGGGCTCGATCTCTACAGCCTGCACCGCTCCATGCACGAGGTGATCACCTACCTGGACACCGTGGATCCCGCTGCGGCGCAACGCGCCCGAGCGCGCTACGAGTGCTTCGACCACACCGGTCCCGAAGACGGCCAGGCCTACGGATACGCGGCGGCCTTCGGGGCCGGGCCCTCCTGTGAGCGGGAAGTGATCGACCAACTCGTCGACCTGAACGAGAGTGCGTTGGAATACCTCAGCCGAGACGGATTGGCCGCCGCCGACGAACTGTTCTCCGCCCGCCAGAACGCGCAAGCAGTACGGAATTCGGAGTTGTACTACCGCAAGATGTTTCACGGCCGCGTGACCTCATGGAACGTCCGCGACGAGCACATGGCCCAGACCCTGGATGCGCTGCTGAGCCACCTGGACGACAGTCGCGGCGCGATCGGACATCCCGGCAAGGTGGTGGTGTGGGCACACAATTCCCACGTCGGCGACGCCCGAGCCACCGAGGTCGGCGCCGAGGGGCAGCTGACCCTCGGACAGTTGATGCGAGAGCGCCACCCCGACAGTTCCCGCCTCATCGGATTCTCCACCTACAGCGGCTCCGTCACCGCCGCCGACGATTGGGGCGGTATCGCGTATCACAAACGCGTCCGCCCGGCTCTGGCGAGCAGTTTCGAGGAGGTCTGCCACGAGGTGGGCACACCGTCGTTCCTGATCCGCATGGACGACGAGGACGCGGCGCCCGCGCTGGAGGCGGTGCGGTTGGCCCGTGCGATCGGTGTGATCTATCGACCCGAGACCGAACGCCAGAGTCACTACTACCACGTGCGTCCGGCCGATCAATACGACGCGATGATCCACTTCGACCGGACCCACGCACTCGAACCGCTCGAGCCGACCAGCCAGTGGCTCGCAGACCGGCACCCCGAGACCTACCCCACCGGGCTCTGAGTTTCCCGCACTCGGAAGACCCGCGCCCGACCGCGCGTCGGACGAGGAGATTCCCGGTGCCGGAACTTCACAGCAACCGCACCTAGGCTGGTCCCGTGTCACTCGTGCTCGGACCGGTCCTGCGTCACGTCGACGAGACGTCGGCGCTGATCTGGGTGCAGACAGATCGCGCGGCCGAGGTCGAGGTGCTGAGCTGCGCAGCGCGGACATTCGAGGTCCACGGGTCGCATTTCGCTCTTGTCCTCGTCGATGGACTCGAGCCCGACACGGTGAACGCCTACCAGGTGGCGGTGAACGGCCGGCAGGTGTGGCCGGAACCCGACTCCGAGTTCCCGCCCAGCATCATCCGGACGCGCGGTCCCGCGTCGGCCACCAGAAACCGTGTGGTGTTCGGGTCATGCCGGTTTCCTCGGACCGACGACCCGAACCTCGACAAGAAGCTGGGGATCGACGCACTCGACTCCTATGCGACTCGCCTCGCCGGCCTGGCACATGAGCAGTGGCCGGATGCGCTGCTCCTGCTCGGTGATCAGGTCTACGCCGACGAACTGACTCCCCGCGCCCGTCGCAATCTGGCCGGCCGGCGACCCAGCACCGACCTCCCCGACGACGAGGTGGTCAGCTTCGACGAGTACGCCAGTCTCTACCGCCACACGTGGGGCGATCCGGAGATCCGGTGGATTCTCTCGACCGTGCCGACGGCGATGATCTTCGACGACCACGACATCCGAGACGACTGGAACACGTCGGCCGCGTGGCAGGAACAGATCAACCGGCAACCGTGGTGGCGCGAACGGATTCGGGCGGGTCTGGTGTCGTACTGGGTGTTTCAACATATCGGGAACCTCGATCCGGCTGTCCTCGCCACCGACCCCGACTATCAGGACGTCCTCGACATCGACGGGGACTGCTGGTCGCGGTTGGTCGACCTCGCCGACCGCGCCGACACCGAATCCGATGGGCGCAAGGGACTTCGGTTCAGCTTCCGTTGGGACCTGGGTCGTGCCCGACTGATCGTCGTCGATTCCCGCAACGGCCGGATTCTCGCCGAGGGCGACCGAAAGATGTTGAGCGACCAAGAATTCGAGTGGTTCGAGGCCCAGCTGACCGACTCGCCGGAGGCGGTCGATCACCTGATGATCGCAACGTCTCTGCCGTGGCTGCTGCCTCCGGTTCTCGGTGACGTCGAGACGGTGAACGAGATCGCCGCACACCGGTCCGGGTGGCGTGGTCGGTTGGCCGAGCGGATTCGCCAGGGTGCCGACCTCGAACACTGGCCCGCCTTCAGTGCCTCCTTCGAGCGACTCACCAGGGCGATCCGCGGCAGTGCGTCGCTGCCGGACGTCGCACCGTCGACCATCACCGTCCTGTCCGGCGATGTCCACCACAGCTACGCCGCGCGCGTCGACTTCGGCGAACCGGTGAGATCGGCCGTCTACCAACTCGTCTGCTCCCCGGTGCACAACGCGGTACCGCCGTACGTGAAACCGATGTTCATCGCGGGCTGGTCGACTCTCCTGGCACGTGTGACCCGTCGGTGGGCCCGGCACGCCGGCGCTCCCCCGTTGCCGATGTCCTGGGCCAAGGTCAACGGTCCGATCTTCGGAAACACCATCGCGACCGCCGGCTTCCTCGGCCGCTCGGCGCGCGCGGTGTTCGAGCAACCCGGGGACGACGGCACGCTTCGCACGGTCTCCGACGTTCCGCTCACCGCGGACCCCGCGGATGCCGGCGAGGCATCCTGAGGCCACGGGAGCGGAAACCCGCAGGGGTTGCGTCTGCGTGACCGGCGGCGTCACGATCGCGGTCACACCAACGGCGCCTTTCGGCGAATCCGCCAACGCACGTAGTCCATCTGTTTGTGGCCGACATCGCGCGAGAAATGCGGCATGAATCGATTGACGAACCCGACGAACAAGAAGAGGTTGTCGAAGCGGCGTTGGTCTGTCGTGCTCCACTCGATTCCCATGGCCTCCCGAAAATGCGGTGCCAGGTATCCCGCGCACAGGAACTGCATCAGCCCGCTGAGCGGAATTCGCATGTACCAGCGGAGCATTCGCAGGTGGAGAAGGTCGTCGACGTAGGCCCGGACCTCATCATCCAAGGCGACCCTCGCGCACGCCGCATTCCAATAATCGTCGAAGTCCGCACGCGTTGTGGGCCACATGTCCTCGGGCACCTGCAGCGTGGTCCCCAGTGTCGAACCGCTCGCATAGAACGATTCCAACTGCTCGGCAGTCATCCTGCCGTGCAGCAACTGATACGCATCCTCGAACCCGACATAAAGGCATGCCGCGACCCACAGTTGCGCCCTGCGGTCGAAGGCGTTGTATTTCACCTTGGCGCCCGGTTGCGAACGCACCTGACGGTGGGCCGCGTTGACCGCCTCCCGCATCTCGCGTTTTTCCGCCTCGGTGCCCAGGATTGCGACGGCCAGATACGACGCGGTGGTCCGAAGTCGCTTCCAGGGATGCTTCGTCAAGGCACCGGACTCCACCGGACTTTCGATGACGCCGCGACCGATCTCCGGCCACGCCATCTGCATCGCCACGTTCGGTGCTGCCGTCGACAGTGCCCAGAAGTCCAGAGCTGCAGCGAGAGTCGGTGGGTTGTCGGCAGTCGTGTGCCGATGCCGGTGGCGCGGAATTCGCATGCGCGTCTGCTCGACGGTGAGTGGCGTCGCGTGTATCGGGATTCTCTCTGGCAACAGTGACGCGATGTAGTCGGCGTGGGACCACTGCGGTGGGCCCGCGTAATCCGATATGGGTTCGTGTGCGCCCATGAGGGTCATCCTTCCGAAGTGTTCGAGACCAAGGGGCTGGGACTCGGTGGTGGCGAATCGGCTGTCAGACGCGGTCGGTGAAACTGCCGTGGAAACCGGGGAACACATGCCCGTCCAGGCGAGCGACGGCAAGTGGTTCGCGCTCGATATCTGCCGCGTCAAGGATGACCAGCGCGGTGCGGTGCTCGGCGGCGAGGTAGGTGAGTGCAAGTAGCCAGCCGTCGTCCTCGTCGGACTTGGCGGACCGCGGCACAAAGACGGGCTCTCCGGGAAACTCCTGACCGGTGAAGGTGTGCCGGCGTTCTGTGCCAGTGGTGTGGTCGAATTTGACTATCGCCCCGTCGGTTTCCGGGGTGTAGGCGGCAAAGTAGCTGTATCGATGCTGTCGGCCGGTGCGGCGTTCGTCGTGCATCGGGAATTCGACGGACTCGAATTCGCCCACGATCTCACGTTCCACACGGCCGGCTTTGCTGATTCGGATTCGAGCCGGACGTCCGATCGGTGGCAGGCCTTGGCGGAAGTTCTTCAATTCGCTGGTCAGAAACTCCAGCGAATCATGTTGTACCACATCCAGTATCACGTCATTTCCGTCGTCGTAGGCGTTGTCGACGTGCACGTACAGGAAGGGTTCGCATTCTATGACACGGTTGCGGCCCCGTGCCGGGAAACGAGCACAATCCGCATGCCACGTTCGGGACGGTAGTCGGCTGCGTCGCCGTGTGTACCGTGGCCGATCATTGCCAACGCCGCTCGCACCGGGTCGACGGTCAGCGGCGCGAGAGCGAAGACGAGGTAGTTCTCGGTGATCGCGAAATCGTGCTGCACTATGACATCGCGGAGCGGGACACGACCCACACCATGCATCCGGCCGGATCGGTCGACGCGGTAACAGCGGAGGGCTGCCGGAAACCTGGCCCCAATACTCAGGTCGAGGCCAAAGTTGAAGAGCTCTCCGGTGACCGGGTCGATCTTGGGGTGTGGCGAAAAGCGGGACAGCAACGGAAGTTTCCCGTCGTAGTCGCATCGTCCCCGTGTGCTGAGATCGTCGGGGTCGATTTCCCATGGCCGGCCGACGTCGCTGAGTGCAAGAAGGCGGTGCGCGTGCAGGACGGCGTGGGTGTTGGCATTGTCGGATGGACCGCGTCCGACGTTCGCGCGAAAACCCTTTGCTTGACTGTAGAGTCCACGAATTCTTGCACCATCGTTCCGTTCTTCGGCGCGAAACTTCGGGGTTCGCACGTACCGTGAACGAAACCGCACCTCGCCATTGTCGATGACGAACTTGGATAGCAAGCCGTCTCCGTCAAACGGATGCTCGGCGCGGAATCCACCGGCTTCGAACCGTGCCGGGCCGTTGCGATACAAGGTGCCGCGCAGATCGCCGGGTATCTCCCCGGTCAGGGGCAGCGCTACTTCATCTGGGGATTCGATTGCGGGCTCAAATGCGCGGGCGATGGAAGACGATGTATCAAC
Organism: Gordonia oleivorans; assembly: GCF_040044975.1. Lineage (NCBI taxonomy): Bacteria > Bacillati > Actinomycetota > Actinomycetes > Mycobacteriales > Gordoniaceae > Gordonia > Gordonia oleivorans. The sequence goes on along the minus strand of NZ_JBDZDI010000021.1, from coordinate 81,238 downwards.
TGTCGAGGTCAAGGCTCCTCCAGGGTTCGACCTGCTGTGATTCTCACGCCCAGTGTCGCAGCCTTGCGCATATTTGGCAACACCCGTTTCCAGAATTGGGTTGGCCGCATGAAGCCGCATTGTGGGTCAACCAGGCGACGGCTCGCCTCGCACGGTCTCCGACGTCGCGCTCACCACGGATGCCCCCGGACGCTCGGTGACCGTCTCGCACGAGTGCTCAACCACCAACCCCCCTGTGCCACGAAATGCGCTGTGGCGTACTCTGTTCGCCCGTGCCTCTCCCCACTGCCGACGCTCCTATGACTGACATCACCCTGCGTGAATGCGTGTGGTGCTCGTCGACCGACGACCTCGCCTACTTCCGCAACGAACCGCGATGCGCGCGTTGCCGGACCGCCGAACAGACCATCGCCGAGGCTCGCGAGTTCGTCGACTTCTATGGTCTGCGGCCGTTGGGTGGATCATTGGAGTCCGACGACGAGGAGGAGCGCGCGCACCGTGTCGCGGCTCGCGAGGCGCGGGCGGAGCTGACCCGTACCCGCACCGAGCCGCCACGGCGTGGAAAGTCCCGATCCGGGCAGCGTGGCGTGGTCGCCGCCGGCTCGGCCGCCCGAACGCAGGCTGCGGGAAGGACGAGCAGCGGCCCGGCGCGGACCGCCGCGTCGGCGACGGCTCGATCCTCGAACGTCTCCGGTCCGGACCGCGCAGAACTCGCGCATCGGGCCGAGAAGTTGCTGGCGCAACTCGCCGAGATCGAGGAACGCCTCGCCGTCGCGCAGAACGATCCGGGTCTCAGCGGCAAGGCCAAGGTGTCGGACCTGAGTGCGAAACGTGAGTCGGTCCTGCGAACCCTCGCGGCGTTGGCGAAGGCCACGCGGTCGCTGGAACCCGCCTGACGTCGCTCGTCGGCGGGTGGCGAGTCAGATCTTGGTCGCCCCGTGATCGATGGGGAGCTGAATCCCGGTGATCGTCCGCGACTCGTCACCGGCCAGGAAGAGCACGGTGTTGGCGATGTCCTCGGGCTCCGAGATCGGCGGATCGAACCAGTACTGACCCATTGCCGCCGCGTAGGAAGGATTGTCCGCGAACACCTTCGCACCTTCGGGGCCTTGGGCACCCATCGGGGTGTTGACGCCCCACGGGTGTATCGAGTTGACGCGGATCCGGTAGGGTGCCAACTCGATCGCGGCCGACTTGACCAGCCCGACGACGCCGTGTTTGGCTGCGCTGTAATGACTTTGGCCGGGCAGTGACTTGATGCCGGCCACGGAACTGGTCGCGATGATCGAGCCGCCGTTGCCGAGGTCGATCATGGTCGGCGCGGCGGCGCGCAGCGTGTTGAACACGCCGGTGAGGTTGATGTCGATCATGTCGCGCCACCGGTCCACCGACATCTCCCAGAATCGTCCCCAGCTGACGACCCCGGCGTTCGCCACCACGATGTCGAGCCGTCCCAGTTGATCGACACCACGCGTCACCAACTCGACCATGGCGTCGAGATCCCGGACGTCGACCTCGGCGTGCACTGCGCTACGTCCGGTCTTCTCCACGAGCGCAACGGTTTCGGCCAGGTCCTCGGGGGTTGCGGCCGGATAGTCGGTGTCGGTGGCGGGTGCGCAGACGTCACAGAGAATGACGTCCGCGCCCTCCTCGGCCAGCGCGACGGCCTCGGCCCGCCCCTGGCCACGCGCTGCTCCGGTGATGAAGGCGACCTCGCCCGCCACTCGTCCTGCGCTTGTCATTGTCTACACCTTTCGTCTGGACCGACGACTGCCGATCGCGGGGTTGATGAGTGGCCCGGCAGCGGACAGCAGGTTCCGCACCGTGTCGTCGATCGCCACCTGTGGATCTCGGGCCCAGCTCTCGACGGCCAGTCGGTTGGCGGTCACGACGCAGGCGGCGGCGAAGTGTGCGCGCAGGTCGGCCGGATCGAGGTCGATCCGACCGGCGAGCACCGGGCGTAGTGCGTCACAACAACGGTCGTGCACGCTGAGCCACGCGGATGCGAGCGCCGGCGACGTCGGGAGTGTCCGTAGGAAGGTGCGGTGGCGCCGGCCGGATGGTTCGTCGAGTGCCGTCTGTAGTGCGCCGACCAGCCCGTCGATGAGGTTCTCCTCGCGCGGGCGCGCCGCGAGGGCGTCCACGTAGGATCGCCAGCCGGCGTCGAGTGCCGGGGCGATCACATCTTCCTTGGTGGGGAAATAGCGATGGAATGTGCGTACCGAAACGTGTGCGGCCGCGGCGATCTCGGGGATGGTGGTCTCCGTGTAGCTGCGCCGGGCAAACAGGTCCAACGCGGCGTCGGAGATATCGACCGACGTCTGCTGCTGGCGTTGTTCACGCAAGGTGGGGACGGTGCCCATGTCCCACACCCTAGCAAAATGTGGCAGAAACTGCCATCAAGGCAGAAGATGCCCCGAATTGTCAGTCGGTGTCTGTGGCCGGACCGTCGTCGGTCGCGCCGCCCTCGCCGGTCCAGTCGCCGGATGTCTCGCCGGAAGCGGGATCTGATTGCACGTCGGAATCCGCGCCTTCCGGCCCGGTGCCTGTGTCCTCGGTGTGTGGGTCGGTCTCTTTGGGGGTCATCCACCATTCATACCGAACGTGGTCGCCATGAACTGCCGAACTCGTCATCTCCGTCGATCTCACCGATGTCTCCGGTACGGCGAAGCACTGAATGTCCGGAGTTCGAGTCCAACGTCTCTACCCTTCCTGTTCGGGTGGGCGCGACAATCGGAGCATGGGTGAGGTCAAGAGATTCCGCATGACGCCGATACGCAGGGTCGGCGAGAAGGTAATGCCCGTGCCGGTGCGGTGGGGATTGGTACCGCACACCTACATGATGACCACCCGCGGACGGAAGACCGGGAAACAGCACAGTCACCCGGTCAGCCTCGTCGAACGAGACGGCTCGCGATGGCTCGTCGCGCCCTACGGCCCCGTCGGATGGGTGCACAATGCGCGCGCGGCCGGAACGGTACGCATCACCCGGCGCGGCGAGAACCAGGAGTGGGCGGTGCGCGAGGTCACCGCACCCGAGGAGGCCGCCCCGATCCTGAAGGAGTATCTCCGGATCACCGGTCCGCCGCGCGATTACTTCGTCGCGAAACCCGATGCGCCGCTGGAGAAATTCGCCGCCGAAGCGGATCGACACCCGGTCTTCGAATTGGTGCCGATAGGCGCGTGAGGGTACGTCAGTCACGCTGTGCCGCGTAGCGCAGCAGGACGGTGCCACCCGGGAAGGTGCGATTCTCCAACAGTCGCAACGACATCCACGATGGCAGCATCGGAAAGAACGGCAGACCGCCGCCGATTGCCGTGGGCGCGATCACGAGTCGATACTCGTCCACCAGTCCGGCCCGGATCACCGGTGCGGCCAGGGTCGCGCCGGCGATCTCCAACTGGCCGTCGGTCTCGGCCTTCAGTCTGGTGACCACCTCGACCGGGTCGCCGCGTTCCAGGCGCGAGTTCCAGTCGACGGACTCCAGGGTGTGGGAGAAGACCACCTTGGGCATGGCGCGCCAGATGCGGGCGAAGTCGACGATGATGGGTGACGCCTCGGGGTCGTCGTCGGCGGTCGGCCAGTAGTCGGCCATGAGGTCGTAGAGTCGCCGTCCGTAGAACGCCAGGCTGGTCTCGCGTTCGAAATCGTTCCAGTACTGATGCAGTTCCTCGTTCGGATCGGACCAGTCGATGTTTCCGTGCGCATCGGCGATGTAGCCGTCGACCGACACGGTGAAGCCGTAGATGAGTGTGCCCATGAAAGTCAGACTGCACCGGAGCGCGATACTCATCGCGGCGCCGCGCTGGTCACACCACGATTGTGGAGCTCAGGGGGTGCACACCTCGTCGAACCCGACGCCGAGACTGTCGACGAGGACATCGAGATCCGGGACGGCGGCGTCGTCGACGTCGATGCCCAGGCAGCACTCCCCCACATACGACAGCAACGTCACGTTGAACGCTGCCCCGATCGTCGGGCCGAAGGCGTACTGCTTGATGATCTTGGCGCCCGCCATGTACAGCGAGACGGGCGAACCGGGTACGTCGGAGGCGAGGAAGTCGACATGTTCGAGCATCGCGCCGACCGCGGAGGACGGCAGCACGTTGAGGGCACCGGCGATGGGCTGGGCCAGCGGGACCGCCGGCTCCAGCCGCCAGTTGGCGACGATCTCGTGGATGCGACCGATCAGCTTGGCGGGTTCGGGAATGTCGGAGGGAATCACGAAGCGCAACAACGTGATCTGGTTGCCGCCGATCGTCTCGTCGTCGTCGGGCCGCAGGTTGACCGGCATGGTGATCCGCAGACGATCGACATCCGAGTCGTGCCGGCGGTGATACTCACGCATGCCGAGCACGATGCCGGCGAGGAAGGCGTCGTTGAGGGTTCCCCCGCCCTTCTCGGCGGCCGCCGCCAATCCGTCGACCGGAACGTTCAGGGTCGCGAGGTGGCGCCGTGTGCTGCGCTCGGTCATCACCGGCGACTGCGTGCGGAGCACCGGTTCGACGACGCGGGCGATCGAGGCGAGGGTCACCCCGACATCGCGGACCGCCCGGATCGGTTGGAAGAGCATGCGGGTGCCCAGACGTGCCGCCCCGACCACGGACGCGCGCACCACCACTGTGGCCGAGGATGCGTACCAGCCGACGGTGTCGAGTATCGACGGGTCGGCGGCACGGGCGACGCTGTCGGGCGCCGGTTCCCGTGGGGTTCCGGACCGTTCGAAGTCCATGATCTCCGCCGCGATGCGGACCGCGCCGACGCCGTCGGTCATCGAGTGGTGAAACTTCATCACCACGGCCGCGGCCCCGTCGCGTTCGAGACCGTCGAGCAGCGTGTACTCCCACATCGGGCGTGCCGGATCAAATGCGGTCATGGCCTTGGTCCGGGCCACCTCGAGAACCCCGCGCAGATCCTTGGGATGCGGGGCGGCGAGACGACGGAGGTGCCAGCGGAGGTCGAAATCCGGGTCTTCGATCCACCGGGGCGGTGCGAGACCCACGTCGGGTACCAGCTTGCGGCGCATCGCCGGTAGTACCTGGGCTGCCCGTTCGGCCGTCGCGACGAGTCGGTCCCAGTCCGGTGAGACATCGAGCAGGAGAACCACGACGACCGTGGAACGCAGGACCGGGTTGTGCTCCATCCGCCAGGAGAACATGTCCGATTGAGTCATCCGGGTGGTGTTACTGCTCACAGCGTCCAGTATCCCCGGTCGACATCACATAGCGGCAGAGTCTTTTGACATGTGCTGGATGGTTCCGGCACCACGTTCACGGTTTCGTCGTGGATGCTGACGCGTGCGCGTCCGGTTCGCACCGCCGCTCCGCACCACCCGGGCCGGGTGTAGCTCACCGCGGTGCGTTACCGCGACCCGCTGACGTTGACCGCCGCGGTGTCCACCCACGAGGCGACCGCTCGGTTCGCTCTACCGGCCGACCGATGGACACGCTCGGCAAGCCGACCGTGGCCGGGTGATCGGGCAGGGTAATCGGGCAGGTGCCCGGCGAGTCGCGCGGCAGCCGTTGATTCGGTTGATCAGTGGGAACTGCTCCCCGCGCGGGTAGATCATGCCTTGTCGCGATCGAGTCGCATTCGAATGTCGTCCCGCATCGTCTTCTTGTCGATCTTGGTGGTGGGCATCTTGTCGACGACGACCAGACGTTCGGGGATCTTGAACCGTGCCACCCCGGCGGCCTGCATCGACCGGCTGACATCGTCGAGTGACACCGAATGTCCCTCGGCCTCCGTCAGATACAGCCACCGTCAGATACCGGCAGAGCCGTTCACCGAGAACCAGATCCGGCGTGGCGATGGCAGCGGCCGTCTCGACGCCGGCAAGTCGGTAGGCGACGTTCTCCATCTCCTCGGCGGAGGCCTTCTCACCACCCCGGTTGACCATGTCCTTGTCGCGACCGGCCGGCGTCGATTCCGAATGCCACCTCGGTGGTCTTCCCGGGGCAGAGTCACTTCGCGAATCTGACCGACCCGAAAGGGGTTGCCGGGGCGATTCGGGAGTTCACCACCGGATAGGCCGTACTCACAGCTCTCGGCCTCGGATGCGGGCTGCCCCCGGTGTACGCGTCGCTACCGGGCACGCTCGCAGACGAGCGTCGCCATCCGGACGCCTTCGCTGTAGACCGCAGCGGGCAGGTGATGGATTCGAACCACCTCGTCATGGCAGAGCCACCTGAGAGTGTCGGTGGTGACGCCGTACTCGTCGTCGAACAGCAGATGTGCCTCGTAGACCGCTCCGTCCGCGACGATCCTGGTCACCACACGACCGTCGTGGACGCGAAAACCGTGGGCGAGAGCGGCGTCCGACACCGCATGCTTGTCGCGGAATTCTCGTCCCTGAAAGTCGAGGTTCACATAGGCCCGGTCGTCGGGGCGGTAACGAAACGTCATCCGGTGAATCTGCTCGACGGGTTGTTCGATACCGGTGTCCTCGGCGAAGCGTCGCAACTGGTCGAGTTCCGCACCCAGTGTTGCCGGATGGGGGAACACGACGTTCTCGCACCGTACGGACACCATGGTGTCCAGTGGTGCGAGCACCTCGATCACTGCGGTCTCGTCGCTATGTGGGTCGGGTACGACGCGGTGGAGAAAACCGGCGGATGGCGGGTCGTCGGCATCGACTGGTGTCGTGACGTCGCGTATCGGTACGACGGCCAGGTTGCGTAACCAGCGTCGCCAGGTCGGGTCCGGCCATAATTCACCGAGAAGTAGTGTGCGCACCGGCATTCCGGTACTCACCCATCGCTGTACCTCGGCGTGGGAGTGCGAGTCGTGTCGCACCAGCAGGTCCCCCAGTTCACGCAGCTGTGTGTACTCGGGTGTGCCGTACACGGCCTCCGGTACCGAGGGAAGTGCGGTGCCGTCCAACCGCCGTGCCACGACCTCACCGTCCTTCAGGGACAGTTCTGTCTCGCCGACGGTCACCCACAGAGAATCCCCGGTGCTCGAGCTGACCTCATCGTTCGAGGACATCCGACCTCCGTTCGGCGATCGCCCGGGCCTGGTGCACGAGCTCTGTCAGGTCCGCGACGATGGGGACGGGGGCACCCGGCAGCACCCGCTCGATCGTGGGACCCAGATGATCGTCACCGGCGGCCAGTAGCTGCTGGGCGTCCTCGTCGGTGAATCCGCGCATCCGATCTGAGGTCACGGAGTCTCGCACGGTCAGCTGATGCCACCACATGGGCCGCAGGTGGCAGAGCCACTCGTGGGCGGGTTGTGCTGCCCGATAGGATAATTCGCCGTCAACCAGTTTGCGGGTGTCCCAGATCAGGTCGCCACCGTCCGCGTCGTAGATGCGCGAACCCGTGAGAACCCACCGGTGGCTCCCGCTCTCGGGAACGCGCATCACCGACGTCGGAGTGATGTGACGCGGTAGGTCGATGGTGATCGACGTGCCGTCACCTTCCACAACCCGCCAGCGTTGTTCGGTCGAGTCGCAGAACACCGCCAGATAATGCCTCTCATTGTGTGTATTGACCGGCGAATGACGGGTCGTGGGAGTCACCGGCCGGGCGGTGCAGTACTCGGGGCGTAACCGTTCGCCGGGCAGTGCCGACGGAAAGAGTCCGATCACGTCCGGGGGCGTCAGGTGTTCGCTTCCGCTGAATGGACGGAACTGATGTCGGTTCACGTCGGACGAATCCGGTACCACCCACGCGTTTCCCTCCTCGTCGACGAGGACGGGAAATGGCTCACGCAGCACCACCAGAGCCGGCATATCCGGCGCGACAACCGATGTCGTCGACCAAACCCGTCGTCCGTCCGGCATCACCCAGGACGCGCCCGTACTCGCGGCGTGACGATTGCCATCAAAAGATTGGCTGTCGTAGGTCACGTGGGCCCGCCGCCCCGACGGACTCCATGTGGCGACATCGCCATCGGTCTGCACCACCTCGCCATCGACAAGAGTGAGGAAGCGTGAGTTCCAGGGCAGGCCAGCACATTCGGCGACAACGTCATCGCCGTCGACGAAGACGAAACGACTGCCGCTGCGGACGCCGACGGCCGGCCAGGCATCTGCCCACGCCGGAATCGCTTCCCGGTCATCGAATCGACTGGATGCGAATGTCCCCGGCCTGGTAGGGGCGGGCGTCGGCTCGACCAGATCTTCGAACATCGTCCACCCGTACTCCGAGGGGAGACCGCATCGAATTGCTTGGCTCAGCAGGGAAACGGGAGCAAGGGCGGCCACCGCCGAGGCGAGCGCCCGGCTCATGAGCGGTGCGGGAATCTGGGCAACCTTGCCGAGGGTCTCGACGATCTGACGAACGGAACCGGTTGTGGTCAAACGGTTCGCGAGTTCGTTGGTGTAGCGACGACAGAGTTCGGCGACACCCGCGGCGGTCAACAGCTCCGGCTCGCGGGTCACCGCCCGCATGAGCGCTCTGCCCGTGCCGTCGATGTTTGCGGTGAAACTATGGGTCGCCGCGTAGAAACGCAGGTCGCGTCCGAAATGTGTGGCCGGTTCGGTGAGCCCGGTGACGCGGCCTTCGAGCTCCAGCCCGGCCGCCAGAAGAGCATCATAGAGTCCCGCCGATATGGCGCAGGTCGATGGGGTGCCCACCACTGTCCGGTGCACCTCGATTCGTCCAGAATCCCGGGCTGCGATGACCTTCTCGACGAGACGCACCAGGCCACCTCCCGTGTCATCGTCGAAGCCGCGGTCGAGAAGTCGGTATGTCTGGGCCGCCAGCCATTCACCCGCGTCGACGCGTCCATCGAGGAGAGCGGCGTCGGCACCGACCGCGATGAGGTAATCGGCCCAGTCGCTCGGACCGATTCGTCGGGGGCGCACCCGGAGTAACGCTTCGGCCCAGAGCTCGTTGCCGTCCACGCCGGCGGTCACCCGGTCCGCGACCCGTGTCCAGAACGGTGACGAGGCGTCGCAGGTTCCCGGGAGGTCGAGAATGCCGAACAGAAACCGATCAAGATGGTCGTCCGGATCGATACCGCATTGTTCGGCCACTTCAGCGATGTCGGCGAGCATCCCCACATGCGGGGCGTAGCCACTACCGACCATTGCCGTCAGTACCGCGCAGAAGGTATCTACGCAGAAGGAATCCGTATCGGCCGGCGCGGGCATGGCGGTCAGGCTGCGTCGTAAGGGTAAGAGGTCCGCGCTGTCCAGCTGGCCGCGCAAGGCAAACTCCTGGTACGCGGCGACAAGCCGCGGGAGATCTGGTTCCACTCCGGCCGAACGCTCACCGACGCGAGCATCGGTGAAATATGACATCTGGCCGCCATCGCCGTGTCCGGCCCACGCAGGGTCCTGTACTCGGGCCCGCTCTTCGGTTGCCAACGCGACCACGGCGGGGGGTGCACCCCGTTCCCACTTGCGCCATTCGAAGGGACTGGCCGAATGCAGCAGGTTGGCACCCGCGAGGATGTCGTCGCGGTCATCGGGGTGGTGGGCCAATGCCCACTCCGGGTATCCGGCAATGCCGCGTGCCTGGTAGCCCACCACCCGGTCACCTGCGACCTCCACCCCGTTGACGAGGTGCTCGTCGTCGGCGGTGCCGATCCGTCGTATCACCCGATCGCCGAGGAGCGCAGACCGAAGCTCCACCACTCGTGCCGGTGAGGCGCCGTGCACTGGCTCGTTCGACACGCCACCGAACTGGATGATCTGCCGTGCTCCCCAAGTCACCGGACCGATGCTAGCCGACCGCGTCGACTGCAATAACGCCGTAGATCCGAGTCACCAAGTGACTCGGATCTACGGCATAGCGTCTCGCGATCAGCTGCCGGTGGACGCGGGCCCGTCCCGCGGACGTGGGTTTCAGGCACGTGACCGAGCGAGTGCACAGAGCATCCGACGGGTCTTGACATCGGTCGGTGAAGGTATCAGACCGCGGTTGTCCAGAGCTGTTCGGATCGCCAATTGGATTGTCGCAGAGCGCATTTCCAACTCACCCGCCGACTCCCCCGGTCGTGGCTGCACCATTGCGGAGATCTCGAGCAGATCCACCTCGGGCACGGCCCAACGCTCTACCTCGATCCCGACCCCGTCCAGCGATATCCCCGACCATCGCGATGAGTCGATCGGCCCCAGCCGCATCAGGTGGTCGATGGGTACGCCTGCGGGTGTGCAGGTCACGAGAAACTGACGCTGCGCAGAATCGAGGAGATGTGCCGGATCGATCCCGTCGGCAACGGCGGTTCCCACCGAACCGGGGTTCCGTCGACTCACCACCGACGCCGCCATCGCGCGATGTGAGCCGCACCAGTCGCCGGTGAGGCGGTACATCAGATTGTCGTCGGCGAACGGGGCGACCCACTTGCCGACCAGTCGGTCCGGCGGACACGGGCGTAGCCGGACCGTGATGTCATCCTGGTCACCGCTGCGCATCTTGATGATGAGATTGCTCGACAGCAGCGGAAGAGGAGTGTGCTCGACCGTCGACCGCGCTTCGGCAAACCAGATGTCGCGACGTTCCGTGGGCCGCTGCGGACACCCCAGGACCCGCAACGCCTCGCCGACCCCGGTGTCGATGTTCGTCTTGATCTCGATCGGTGCGATCACAGGCCACCCTCCATGTACATGACGCTCACTGCGCACCGAGGTCTTCAGCCGCGCCGGTTATGTCCCATCGTTGCCATCGACACGCCCGAGGGCACGAGTACGGCGCTACCTCAATCGGGGTCGTCGCGGCCGAAATCGGACGTCAGAACCGGACAAACCACACGAACGGGCACCTCCGACGTACCTCTCAGGTGGATGCAGCGTCGGAACCGAGAGGTGCGAGCCGCAATCCGAGGGGTGATGTGCCGGGGATCGAGTAGTCGATTACTCGTGTACCCGTTCACCGATGGCTTCATGCTGGTCGGGCACCGACGCGTACGAAGATGAACCCGACGACCGGCGGAGCTTTCCCGCCACGGAGACTGCTGATGCCCGGAATCCCTGGTGTGACCGCCTCGACCACCGCGCTGCAGGGCGCACCGCCGCAGGCGTCACCCGACGGACGACCCGCCATCACCCGGCGTCTGGCCGGCGTGGCCGAGTACGTCGACCGTCACATCGGATGGGAGCGGGTGGGCAGGTGGCCGGGGCTGGCCGTTCTGCTCGGATTGCGCAGTCAGTTGCGGGCCAAGAACCTCGTCGACACCGGCCCCCACCCGGGCCCGGCGCTACCGCCGGCAACCGAGGCCGATCGTGCCGGACGGACGGTCCTGGGAACCTACAACGCCACCACCGACCCGGCCATGGGCTCGGTGGGCAGCCGATTCGGCCGCAACATGCCCGGCTACGTCCAACCGGGCTCCGACGCGGATGTGCTGCAGCCCAATCCGCGCCTGGTCAGCATGCGTCTACTCGACCGAGGTGACGACTTCACCCCGGCGACGACGCTGAACCTTCTCGCTGCGGCGTGGATTCAGTTCGAGGTCCACGACTGGTTCAACCACCGGACGATTCCGGCCGCGGAGGCCACCGAATGCTGGGAGATCGAGCGGCCCCCGGGCGATCCGGTGGGTGATGAGCCGATCAGCATTCCGCGCACCCCGGTGCTCCCGCCGGCCGGCCCGGGTTTCGGCCCCGCATACGAATCCATCACCACCTTCTGGTGGGACGGTTCCCAGATCTACGGTGACAATCCGGCCTACTCGAACGCGATCCGTTTGCCCGACGGCCGGATCGACCTCGACGAGACCGGTCTCCCGCCCGCCGCCACCGACGCGCTTCTGGATCCCAACGGTTCGGCCCCCAACTTCTGGGTGGGTCTGGCTCTCATCCACTCGCTGTTCCTGCGCGAACACAACGCCATCTGCACCCGTCTGGCGGCGGCGTACCCGCAGATGGACCCCGAGCGGCGATACACCGTGGCCCGGTTGATCAACTGCGCACTGATGGCCAAGATCCACACGGTGGACTGGACGCCGGCGATCATCGCCCACCCCACGACCGTGGCGGCGTTGCGCGGCAACTGGTTCGGCGTCCTCGGCGAAGGTGTTGCACGGCGCTACGGGCACGTCTTCGGCAACGAGGTGCTCAGCGGCATCCCCGGATCCCGCACGGACTTCAATGACGTCGCCTTCTCCCTCACCGAAGAGTTCGTGGCGATCTATCGCATGCATCCGCTGATGCCCGACGAGGTGACCATCCGCGCACTCGCCGACGACGAGGTGATCGTCACCCGCACGCTCTCCGATCTCGTCATGCCCGATGTCCGCACCCGGCTCGCCGACGCCCCGATGGCCGATCTCCTCTACACGTTCGGCACCGCCAATCCCGGCGCGCTCGATCTGCACAACTATCCCGTCACGCTCCAGAACCTCAGGCGTCCGGTCGGTCCGCCGATCGACCTGGCCACCATCGATCTGGTGCGTGTCCGTGAGCGCGGGGTGCCGCGCTACAACGAATTCCGTCGGCAGTTGCGTCTCAAGCCCAAGAAAGACTTCATGGATCTCACCGGTGATCGTCGGATCGCCGACGAGTTGGAGTCGGTGTACGGCGACATCGAACGGCTCGATCTGATGATCGGGCTCTACGCGGAACCGAGACCCGCAGGATTCGGCTTCAGCGACACGGCCTTCCGTATCTTCATCCTGATGGCGTCGCGACGGCTGACCTGCGACCGCTTCCTCACCGAGGACTTCACCTCCGAGGTCTACACAGAGGTCGGGATGGCGTGGATCCGGGACAACTCCATGCGGTCGGTGTTGTTGCGCCACTTCCCCACTCTCGCGCCGGCCCTGCGGGATGTCCCGAATCCGTTCGCGCCCTGGAATGTTCCGTAACCACAACCCGAGGACCGGCCATCATGACCGACATCGCCCCATCCGCGGAGACCCCCGCGATGCCGACCACCCCGACCCCCGTCGTCTTCGTCCCGGAGATGGAACAACCCCGCGAGGACGAGGAGCGTGACATCGAGCGGATCGTCCGCGCGCTGCACGGCAACAACGAATACGCCTTCCGGAAGTACAAGTGCGGCGTCCGCGACGCGCACGCGAAGAGCCATGGCATTCTGCGCGGCACTCTCGAGGTGCTTCCCGACCTGCCCAACGAACTCGCGCAGGGCGTCTTCGCCACCCCGCGCAAGTACCCGGTCATCTCGCGCCTGTCGAGTACGTCGGGCGCCATCCGCAGCGATCAGGTTCAGGGTGTGCGGGGGCTCGGAATGAAGCTCGTCGGCGTGGACCCGAATGCTCCGCGTGCACTGCCGGACGACACCGCCACCACCCAGGACTTCATCATGGTCACCCACGAGGAGTTCCTGTTCGCCGACGCGCACAAGTACAGCCGGCTCGGAATGGTCACGGCGGTGACCCTGGCACGGCTGCCGGACCCGGTCCTGAAGGGGCTCAGCACCGCACTCGGCGTTGTCGGAGGCCGGCGTCTTCCCGAGACCCTCGCGGTGTTCGTTCGGCCGAACACACACATCCTGGGCGACGAGTTCTACACATCCGCCCCGCAGCTGCACGGCCCGTACATCGCGAAGCTGCGGTGTGTGCCCGCCTCACCGGAGGTCCGTGCGCTGATGGGTCAGCCGGTCGACGACCGCCCGGGCATCAACGCCTTCCGCGAGATGGTCATCGACTTCTTCGCCAACCACAGTGCCGACTACCGGCTCGAGGTGCAGTTGTGCACGAATATCGACACGATGCCGATCGAGGACGCCACCGCCCACTGGAATCAGGTCGAATCCCCATACATCCCGGTGGCGACGATCCACTATCCCGTCCAGGACCCCTACACCCCGGAGCGGCGGGCATTCGGCGACGACGTGCTGTCCTACAACTCCTGGAACGGACTGGCCGCCCACCGTCCGCTGGGATCGATCAACCGGCTCAAGAAGCGGGTGTACGAGGCGTCGAGCAACTTCCGTCATCAGGTCAATAACGCGCCGCGGTTCGAGCCGGCGACCGAGTCCGACCTGCCCGAATGACCGTCGCCGTTCCCCGTGACGACCCGGACGACCGACCTCGCCCGGGTGCTGCCGGCCCGCCCACATATCGCGGCAAACGCCAGCACGGCCGCCCCTCGCGGACCCTATACTCAAGCCCCATGGGCGGCCGTTGGCAGCTGCTCGGTCGGCCCACCGAGCAGCACACCATCCGATCGGCTCTGACCAGTGCCGACGGGAGTGGGGTCGTACTCATCGGTGCCGCCGGGGTGGGCAAGACGACTTTGGCCCGCACCGTCTCGGCCGACCTCGGCGGACCGGTCCTGTGGGCCGCGTGCACCGAATCGTCGAAGGCCATCCCGTTGGGGGCGTTCGCCCCGTGGGTCGAGCAGACGGGATCGCGTGATCCGGTGGCCGCGCTCGGCGCCGCACGGCAATCTCTTGTGGCGCAACCGGATACGGTTCTGGGTATCGACGATGCGCACCTGCTCGACCAGCTCTCGGCGACTCTGCTGCATCAACTCGCGGTGGAACGGGCCGCGCGGATCATCGTGACCGTGCGGTCCGGTGAGGCGGTACCCGACGCCATCACCTCGCTCTGGAAGGATGGTTACCTCACGCGGATCGAGCTGGAGCCGTTGCGCAAGGACGAGTGCACGTCGCTGGTGGAGAAGGTCCTCGGCGGGACCCTCGAGGGACTCAGCGCCGACGTCATGTGGGAGTCGTCGAACGGCAATCCGCTGTTCCTGCGCAACATGGTCGAGGGTGCGTTGGACGCCGGAAACCTCGCCGAGGTCAACGGCGTCTGGCAACTACGCGGCCCTACCGCGGTCCCCTCGGGGCTGGTGGCGCTGCTCGACGACCGCATCGATGCCGCGGGCGATCACGTCGTCGACGCGCTGAAACTCCTTGCGCTGTCCGAACCCCTCGACATCGACACCCTCATCTCACTGTCGAGCGAGGACGCCGTCGACACCGCGGAGGTCCGTGGTCTGATCCGCATCACCCGCGACGGTGTGGTGGAGAATGCGCGGTTCGCCCACCCGCTCTACGGCGATGTGATCAGGCGGCGCATCGGGACGATCGCCGGTCGACGCCTCCGCGCCCGGATCGTCGAGGTTCTGCGCGAACGGCCGACCGGCACGGCCGCCGACCGGATCCGCCTGGCGCGACTGTGCGTCGACGGTGGCCACCAGCTCGACGTCAAGCTGCTGATCTCGGCCGCGAAGGATGCGGTGGCGCTGACCAATCTTCCTCTGGGAGAACGCCTTGCGCGAGCTGCGACCGAGAACGGCGGAGGTCTGCGCGCCGTGGACGTGCTGTCGAGGGCCCTCCTGTGGCAGGGCAAGATCGTCGAGGCCAACGAGGTGCTCGCCGCCTTCGACCCGGACACCCTCGATGAACTCGAACTCGTCCAGTGGGGCGTGCCGCGCATCAGCCTGTTGTTCTGGTCGCTCGGCGACGTCGACCAGAGCGCGCGCCTGCTCGATCTGCTGCGGTCGAGGGTGCGGTATCCGGCGCTGTGCTTGATGGTCGAGGCGACCGGATCGGCGATGGCGGTGCACGCCAACCGGATCGCGGAGGGTATCGACAGCGCCGAACGGGTGCTGGCCGACCCGGAATCCCCCGGGCAGGCAGTCGATTTCGCGGCCTTCGCGGCGGGACTGGCGATGCCGGTCGCCGGCCGTGGCCGCGATTTCGAGGCGATCGCCGATCGGTGCCGTCCCGAACACAAGGCCACCGACGGCATGATCAAGGTGATGGTGCGCTACGGCGACGTGCTGGCCCTGGCCACCACCGGCCGCATCGACCTCGCCGAGCAACGGGCGATCGAGTACGCCGAATTCTCCAACGCAGGCCAATTCGTCGGGTGGGCGATAGCGAAGATCATGGCCGGCCTCGTCTCCTGTTATCGGGGGTCTTTCCGGGAGGCGATCGGTGCACTCGAACAAGCGCTGGCAGCACTCAACGCCGACAACTCGCTGCCGTGGAAACTCCCGGCGCGACTGCTACTGGCACGTGCCTACGCGGCACTGGGTGCGGTGGGCGACGCCGACCGGGTGCTCACCGAGGCCGACGAGCATGTGGGTCCGCACGAAGCGATCCACGATCCGCAACGGTTGATCTCCCGCGCCTGGCTGGCCGCCGCACGCGGTGGGGAACGAACCGCCATCGAATTCGCGCACGGCGCAGCCGATCTCGCGCACGAGGTCGGTCAGTACGCCGTCGAGGCGGAAGCCCTGCATCACGCGGCGCGCTTCGGTGATCGCACCATGGCCGAACGACTCGTGCAGGTTGCGCCCCGGGTGCAGGGAGTGCTCGCGCCGTTGTTCGCACGCCACGCGGTGGCGGTCGCCGACGCCGACCCCGACGCGCTCGACGACGTCAGTCACGCCTTCGAGCAGGCCGGACTGCTGTTGTCGGCGGCCGACGCCGCGGCGCAGGCGGTGTCGCTGCATGACCGGGCCGGGCATCGGCGGCAGAGCACCGAGTCCAGCGCCCGGGCACTGCTGCTGTCCAGGAGGTGTGATGGCGCGACGACCCCGGCCACCAGAACGGCCGCGCGGCCATTGCCGGTCACACCGCGTGAACGCGAGATCGCGGCGCTGGTGTCACAGGGCCTGAGCAATCGTGAGATCGCCGATCGCCTGACGGTGTCGGTCCGCACCGTCGAGGGACACGTGTACCGGGCGTGTATCAAACTCGATGTCGCCGATCGTGACGAACTGGCCCGCATCGTGTGGCGGGGCGACAAGCGGGGTGTCGGGTAGCTGGTGTGTGGAGCGGCTGCGCGGCGATGACTTTCCGATTGCCTCGTGGTCTGTACTGCGACGGTGTCGGACGGCAGACATCGCAGACCTCAGGAGTGAATCGTGCACACCACCATCTTCGTCAATCTTCCGGTGGCCGACGTGGCGCGCTCGCGTGCCTTCTTCGGTGAACTCGGATACTCCTTCAACGAGAACTTCTCCGACGGCAGGGCGATCTCTGTCGTCCTCGGGGACAACATGGTGGCAATGCTGCTGCAGCGGGACTTCTTCGACACGTTTCACCCCGTCCACACGGCCGATGCGACCGTGACAAAGGAGTGCGTTGTCTGCCTTGACGCCGACAGTCGTACGTCTGTCGACGAGTTGGTCGACGCGGCCATCGCCGCGGGGGCCACGCCCGGCGACACCGAGGATCACGGCTTCATGTACGGGCGCAGCTACAGTGATCTCGATGGTCACTCGTGGCAGATCATGTGGATGGATTCGGCTGCGACACAGTCAGAGTGATACCTCGTAGCGAGAGAAAGGACGCCACCATGACGCGTGTCCGCGTCGACATGTTCACCTCGCTCGACGGCCGCACCGCCACCGCCGGCCTCTCCCCGGACGATCCGATGGGTGCGGACTGGGGGCGGCTGACCGCGGCGTACTCGGCGACGCGCACATTCCACGAGCGGGTCTTCGGCGACACCGGCGGCGCCGGCACAACCGGCGTCGACGATGCGTACGCTGCAGCGCATTTCGAGGGGATCGGTGCCGAGATCATGGGTGCGGCGATGTTCGGGCTCCATACGTTTCCCGACGATCCGGCCTGGCAGGGCTGGTGGGGTGACGAACCGCCGTTCGGCACCCCGGTCTACGTGCTCACCCACAGTGCGCCCCGGGCATCGATCCCGATGACCGGCGGCACCACATTCCACTTCCGCAGTGGCGCCATCGACGACGTACTGGCCGAGGCGTCGGCAGCCGCCGACGGTGCCGACGTCCGCGTCGGCGGAGGCGTGGAGACCATCCGGGAGTTCCTGCGGGCCGGCCTCGTCGACGAGCTCCATCTGATGGTCGCCCCAATCGTGCTGGGCCGCGGAACCCGGCTGTGGGATGAGCTGCCCGCGCTCGACGTGACCCACACGGTGACGACCGAGGTGGCCGAGAGCGGCACCATCCACCTCTCGTTCACCCGGTAAGACACCACGTTCTACCGTGGGACCATGACCATCAACACCGATCAGCGGGTCGTCATCATCGGCGCGGGACACGGCGGTGCCGGACTGGCCGCGCTGCTGCGTCAGTCCGGCTTCACCGGGTCGATCACCATGATCGGCGATGAAGCGCACCTCCCCTATCACCGGCCGCCGCTGTCGAAGAAGTTCGACGCGCCGTCGGTGCAGCAGTTGCTGCGGCCGGCCGAGTTCTACACCGACAACCGGATCGACATCCGCACCCGGTCACGAGCCGTTCAGATCCGTGCGGCCGGCAAGACGGTGATCCTCGCCGACGGCACCGAGATCGGGTACGACACGCTGGTCCTGGCGACCGGATCGCACCCGCGCGCACTGCCGGGCACACCGGAGGGAACCACCTCGGTGATGACGTTGCGGACCCTCGATGACGCGGACACGCTCAACCGGTCGCTCGCCCGTGGCGGCGAACTCGCGATCGTCGGCGGCGGCTACGTGGGCATGGAGGTCGCAGCTGTCGCCCGCAGCCGCGGCCTGCACGTGACGGTCATCGAACGGGAGGAGCGCATCCTCGCCCGCGTCGCCAGCCGCGAACTTTCGGCGATGCTCACCGACTACCACCGTGAGCGGGGAACGACGATCATCACCGGGCGCTCGGTGTCGGACCTGCGGATCGAGGGCTCCGAGGTGACCGGGGTCAACCTGGACGACGGCAGCGTCGTCGAGTGCCGCACGCTGCTGGTCGGAATCGGTGCCGCCCCCGACGAGGTACTGCCCCGAACGGCGGGTCTGGAGTACGACGACGGAGTGATCACCGACGAATACGGACGGACCAGCAACCCCGACATCTTCGCCATCGGCGACCTGGCGCGGCGCCCGGTCGCCGGGCATCACGGTCTGCGGCGCCTCGAATCCATCCCTGCCGCAACCGAACACGCCCGGCACGCGGTGGCGGCGATCCTCGGTCAGGATCCCGAGGAGCATGAGGTGCCGTGGTTCTGGTCGGATCAGTTCGATCTCAAACTCAAGATCGCCGGACTGACGACACCAGATGTCCGGGTGATCACCCGCGCGACGCCGGGCAAGAACGCGGTCTCGTTCTTCCACATCCAACCGGCGGGCAACGTCGTCGCGGTGGAGGCCGTCAACGCCCCCGCCGATTTCAACGGGGGTAAGAAGCTCATCCGCAGAGGCGCGCACGTCGACCCCGACGCGCTGGCGGATCCGTCGGTCAAGATGCGGGACCTGACCGCCTGATCCGATAGGGCATCGGACAGGGCGCATGCCGCCCCTCGGGGTCAACCTCGGCGTGGGAATTCGGGCGGTGATCCTGTTGTGGTCGGTCGTGGCGTTCGTCCGGCCCCGCTGCGCAGGCCCGTGCGGGTGATGTGCGGCGCCACGGGCGAATCGTGCGCCGACGAACCACGCGCCGGCGACACGCGGGCGACCCTGCGTGCGTCCGAAAGTCCGGGCGACGAACGAGTGAGCCAGTGACGCTGCAGAATCCGCTCCCGCCGACGGCGGCGTAGGCCGCCCTGCGCGACAGACCGGCGCGAATCGGTTGCGGGGTGGATGCCGGACGGCAATGCTCATAGCCGAAGACCCGCAATCACAGAGCCGTCAGAACGCGAGGACACGGGGTGCCCATGACAATCAGAGACTCACTGACGATCAGCGACTCACGCGAGGGCCGGCCGACGGCGGGTTCGCGACATGTCTGAGCTCTGCTCCGCGCCGACGAGCATCGGCGTCCTCACCAGTGGCGGCGACGCCTCCGGGATGAACCCGGCGGTCCGGGCCGTGATCCGGACCGCGCTGCATCACGGCATCGACGCCTATGCCGTTCACGAGGGATACCAGGGTCTGGTCCACGGTGGCGAGTTCATCCGGCGGATGGAGAACGCCGACACCGACGGCATCCTGGCCAAGGGTGGCACCGAGATCGGTACCGCGCGCTCGCAGGAGTTCCGCACCCGTGAGGGGCGCCGCGCGGCCGCCCACAACATGCTCCAGCGCGGCATCGACGCGTTGGTGGTCATCGGCGGCGACGGAAGTCTCACCGGTGCCAACATGTTTCGGGCGGAATGGGCGGAGCTGCTCGATGAGCTCGTCACCTCCGGTGAGATCTCCGCCGACGTCGCCGGCGCGCATCCCTTCCTGCGTCTGGTGGGCCTGGTCGGCTCCATCGACAACGACATGTCCGGCACCGACATGACCATCGGCGCCGACACGGCACTGCACCGCATCGTCGAGGCGATGGACGCCCTGCGCAGCACGGCCTCGAGTCACCAGCGCTCGTTCGTCGTCGAGGTGATGGGGCGCAACTGCGGGTACCTCGCGCTGATGGCCTCCCTGGCCACCGCTGCCAACTGGGTGCTGATCCCCGAGCAGCCGCCGGCCGACGGGTGGGCCGACCGGATGTGCCGCGACATCCGGACCGGTCGGCAGATCGGCCGACGCCAGTCGGTCGTCGTCGTCGCCGAGGGAGCCCAGGACCGCGACGGCAACCCGATCACCGCCGAACAGATCAGGAAACTCCTCGAGGACGAACTCGGCGAGGACACCCGCATCACCACGCTGGGCCACGTGCAGCGTGGCGGTGCGCCGAGCGCCTTCGACCGCTATCTCGCGACGCGGCTGGGATACGCCGCCGTTGAGCGACTCCTCGCCGATGAACCGCACGCCCCCGCGCAACTGGTCGGTCTTCGCGGCAACCGTGTGGTCACCTCCCCGCTGATGGAATGCGTGGAACAGACACGCGCGGTCGCCGACCGGATCAAGTCAAACGACTACGACGGTGCGATGTTGTTGCGCGGCGGCAGTTTTCGCCATTCCCACCGCATCCTTCAGACGATGCAGCAGGCCGCTGCGCGACCCACCCAGGCGGGCCGTCGACGCTTCCGGCTGGCCATCGTCCACGGTGGCGGACCGGCACCCGGAATGAACACCGCGGTGCGTGCGGCGGTCCGGCTCGGTCTGGACCGCGGCTACAGCGTCCTCGCGGTGCGCAACGGCTTCCGCGGGCTGCGGCGTGGTCATGTCCAGGAGATGGGCTGGATGGACGTCAGTGGCTGGGTGTCCGACGGTGGCGCCGAACTCGGCACCAATCGCTACGTGCCCGAGGGCGACGCGATCGGGCAGATCGCCGAGCAGATCGCCGCCCATCGCATCGACGGTCTGCTGGTGGCCGGCGGCTGGGCGGGCTACCAATCGGCCTACGAACTCCACCGTCATCGACAGCAGTTCTCGGCCCTCGACATCCCGATCGTGTGTCTGCCGATGACGATCAACAACGACGTCCCCGGAACCGAACTCAGCATCGGCAGCGACACCGCGCTGAACAGCATCGTCTCCGACGTCGACAAGATCCGGCAGGCCGCGGTCGCCACCCGCCGGGTGGCCGTTGTCGAGGTGATGGGCCGCGACAGCGGTTATCTGGCGTTGCTGTCGGGAATCGCGTCGGGTGCCGAGCGGATCTACATGCCCGAGGACGGCATCACCATCGACGACCTGACCGCCGACATTCATTCGATGGCCGAGGGCTTCCGGTCGGGACGGCGATTCGGTCTGATCATCCGCAGCGAGGGTGCCGACTCGGTGTACAACACCTGGTTCATCACGTCACTGTTCGAGAAGGAGGGCGGTGAACTGTTCGACGCGCGGCAGGCGGTGCTGGGCCACGTTCAGGAGGGTGGGGATCCGTCGCCCTTCGATCGCATTCACGCCACCAGCCTGACCGCGCGGTGCGTCGAATTCCTCTCCGAACAGCTCGAGTCGGGAGGGCGGTCGAGCGCCATGATCGGATTCCAGTCCGGCAGGCTGCAATTCACCGACCTCACCTCCTACCCCGCTCTCATCGAGACCGATGCCATGCGACCCATCGAACAACGCTGGATGGAGAGCAAGAACCTGGCGCGGATCATGCGGCGGTGAGGCGGTAGATCCACAACCTGATGCGATCGAGTTGCCGACCAGCGGGGTGGAGACCGCCTCCGTCGGGGTTGTCGCCCTGCTGCTGATCTGCGGGGGGTTGGTGGCCAAGCGTGGAGTTGTTCGAACGCACCCGAGGTCGAGCGGCACCGCCGACGGCCGACCGTGGCCACGTAGAATCCGCAGTGCGTTGACCAGCACGCACGTGGATGGCAGGGGCCGCGGCCACCGGGGCCACCCCGGTTCGAGGAGAAGGTGGCGTCGATGTCGATGGCAGATCGTGTCGACGGTTTTCAGCGTCGACACCCATGGAGTGGGTTCCCACTGGGCGTCGCCTACAAGTTCTTCGACGATCAGGGTGGGTACCTGGCCGCGCTGATCACCTACTACGGCTTCATCTCGCTGTTCCCACTTCTGCTGGTCTTCACCTCCATCCTCGGCTTCGTCCTCGAAGACGATCCGGAACTTCAGGCGCGCATCGTCGACTCGGCGCTGTCGCAGATTCCGGTGGTCGGTGATCAACTCGGCGACACCGGGCACCTCGGTGGCAGTGCCACCGCGGTGATCATCGGTGTGGTGAGCGCCGTCTACGGTGCGCTCGGGGTGTCGGTGGCGATCCAGAATGCGATGAATGTCATCTGGGCGGTGCCACGCAACGATCGGCCCGATCCGATCCGAGTGCGGATCCGAGGTGCGATGCTGCTGTCGACGGTCGGACTCGCGGTCATCGGCCTGACCGTGCTCAACGGCGTGACCGCAACTCTCGACCTCGGTGGGAGCGGTCTTTTCCTGGCGGTCATCGGTCCGGTGATCCTCTACGCCGCGGTCTTTGTCGTGGGGTTCCGGTTCGGTACCGCCCGGCACGTGAGTGTCCGCGACGTTCTGCCCGGAGCCCTCATCGCCGCACTCGGATGGCAACTGATGCAGACCTTCGGCGCGGTGTACGTACAGCGGGTGATCGCCCGGGCCAGTGCCATCAACGGCGTCTTCGCCGTCGTCCTGGGTCTGCTCGCATTTCTCTACATCACCGCGGTGATGGTGGTGATCTGTCTGGAACTCAACACGGTGTGGGTCGACAAACTGTATCCGCGATCCTTGCTGACCCCGTTCACCGACAACGTCATCCTGATGCCCGGTGACGAGGCAGCCTACTCGGCGCAGGCTCGAGCCCAGCGCAGCAAGGGTTTTCAGGCGATCGACGTGACATTCGACAACCCGGCCGAGTCTTCGGGTTCCGATGGGCAGGGCTCAGATGGGCAGGGCTCCGATGCGCCGGGTGGGGCTGCGCGGGACGGGGCCGAACCCGATGCGGCCGGCCATGCCGGACGACACGAACAGGGGCGTCCACCACGACTGCCCGGGACGACCTGAGGGACCGACGGTCGATCACGAGCTGCGACGGAGCGTGCCCACCATCGTGTCGATCAGGGACGGATCGGCGGCATCGGGTCCACCCTGCGGAAGTGAGATGACGAAGAGCACGGTGCCGGACTGGCCGGGGACCGTGGTCGCCACCATGCTGTGGATCGCGGTCGGACCCACGCACGACGAGGTCTCGATCCCGGTGACCGTCGCGACGATCTGAACCGCCGGTGCACCCGAGACGGTGAATGGGCGCGGCTCGCTCAACGTGACGGTCGGTACCACCCCGGAGTCGGAGCTGTAGATGTCGGCGACGAGCGCTGCCTCGTCGGTGACCGCCGTGGTGATGTCGTCGGTGTTCGAGGCCGCCGGAGTTCCGGACAGGCCCGCCGAGTTGTTGGGGCACCGCGGGACCTCCAACTCGGCCGCACCACCCATCGTCCTGATCGCGCAGTAGCCGAACGGCCCGTCGTCGCAGCGCTTTTCCCAGCCGACGAGGGTGCCGCAGCCCAGCACCTGCCAGTTGCCCGGGACGTCGTAGGACAGACCACGCTTGCCGGCCACGGGCTGCCATCCCGTCGGTGTCGCCGCCGTGGTGACCGCTCCCGGGCACGTCGCCGGTGGCGGTGTGGCGGTCACGGGCGGCGGTGTACTCACCGTGACCGAGGTGGCGGGTGACGAGGACGCGGCCGGTGCGGCGTGCCCGCCCGTACCGCTGAACAGGTGGACGGCGACCACACCCACCCCGACGATCGCCGCAATGACCAGAACGAGGACTCCGATGATGACCGCCAGGGCCTTCCCGCTCCCACCGGGTGGACCGCCGCCCGACGATCCGCCACCAGCGGCCTCCGGCCAGGCGAACTGCGGTGGCGGTGCGACACCGTATCCCGGTGGCTGCCAAGCGGGCTCGGGCGGGATCGGTTGACCCGGCGGGGTCGGGGTCCATTCCGGATTCCCTCGGTCCGGTTGCTCGCCCGGTGTCGGATGGCTCATCGATTCCCCCGAGGTCGCCGTTGATGGATGCGTCACGCTATCACCGCGGGGTGCGGTGCGACCTCCCGCCCGATGTCCGTTTCGGAGGATTCGGCCTCGTCGTCGGGCGGCGGATGGGACCCTGTGATGGCCGTTTGCGAGAATGCGGTTGAGCGGATCGAGGATCGAGGAGTGATCAGATGTTGAGCACCATGCAAGACGTCCCATTGTCCATTGCCCAGTTGCTCCGTCACGGAAGCAGCGTGCACGGGACGGCCGAGGTCGTCACCTGGACCGGTGAGGGGGCCCGTCGCCGCAGTTACGCCGATGTCGGTCGCCGATGCGCTGCGCTGGCGCACGCGCTGCGGGGTCTCGGGGTCAACGGGGACGAGCGGGTCGCCACCTTCATGTGGAACAACGCCGAACACCTCGAGGCCTATCTGGCCGTTCCGGCGATGGGGGCGGTACTGCACACGCTCAACATCCGGCTGTTCCCCGAGCAACTGGTCCACGTCGCCAATCACGCCGAGGATCACGTCGTCATCGTCGACCCGACGCTGCTACCGCTGCTCAATCCGCAACTGTCGCAGCTGACCACCGTCAAGCACATCATCGTCACCGGTGATTCCACGGACGGCGTCGACGCACCCGAGGGAGTGCAGATCCACTCGTATGAGGCGCTGATCGCCGACCAGCCGACCGACTTCGACTGGCCCGAGGTCGACGAACGTTCGGCGGCCGCGATGTGCTACACCTCCGGGACCACGGGCGACCCGAAAGGTGTTGCGTACTCCCATCGTTCGATCTACCTGCACTCCATGCAGGTGTGCATGACCGACGGTCCGGCCCTCAAGCAGGGTGACCGCGCCCTCGCGGTGGTCCCCCAGTTCCACGCGATGTCGTGGGGGTTGCCGTACGCGGCGTTCATGATCGGCGCGTCGCTGATCATGCCGGATCGTTTCCTGCAGCCCGAGCCGCTGGCCGCGCTGATCGCCGCGGAGCAGCCGACGTTCGCCGCAGCCGTTCCGACGATCTGGCAGGGCCTGCACCAATACCTGGAGCAGCATCCGCAGGACATCTCCTGCATGCACGACGTCCTCATCGGCGGTTCGGCCGTGCCGCCGTCGCTCATGCACACCTTCGAGGAGGATCACGGCGTTCAGGTGCTGCACGCCTGGGGTATGACCGAGACCTCACCGCTCGGGTCGGTGGCCCGGCCGCCGGCCGGCAGCGAGGGCAAGGAACGCTGGGCCTACCGCTACACCCAGGGACGGTTCCCCGCCTCGGTGCAGGCACGTCTCGTCGACGACCTCGGTGAGCCGGTACCCAGTGACGGCAAGAGCATCGGCGAGCTCGAGGTGCGCGGACCGTGGATCACCGGCTCCTACTACGGCGTGGATGCGCCGGAGAAGTTCCAGGACGGCTGGTTGCGCACCGGCGACGTCGGCACCATCACCCCCGACGGCTACCTCACCCTCACCGACCGCACCAAGGACATCATCAAGTCCGGCGGCGAGTGGATCTCGTCGGTGGATCTGGAGAACGCGGTCATGGGTCATCCCGACGTCATCGAGGCGGCCGTCATCGGCGTGCCCGATCCCAAATGGGACGAGCGGCCGCTGGTGGCCGTCGTGCTGCGCGAGGGTTCCGACGCCACCCCCGACTCGTTGCGAGAGTTCTTGTCCGACAAGGTCGCCAAGTGGCAGCTGCCGGAGCAGTGGACCCTCGTCAACGAGGTGCCCAAGACCAGCGTCGGCAAATTCGACAAGAAGCGTCTGCGGTCGCAGTTCCACGACGGCGGGCTCTCGGTCACGCACTTGTGACCGATCAACGGCCGGACGGCTCGTAGGCGATCCTGATCGGACGCAGGATCGCCTGCGCCCGTCCGTCCGTATCGGCCACCGTGGCGGACGCGGCGATGAGCCCGGGACTCTTCCGGTGGCCGGTGAGGTGCAGCTCCACCGGGGCATCTCCGAGATACACCGGTCGGACAAAGCGCGTGTCGCATCCGGTGATCCGGGCGCCGTGGTCGGCAGCCCACCGCTCCGCGTGACGCATCACGATGGCCAGGATGAGGTAGCCGTGTGCGATGGGTGCGGGTAGCCCCGCCGCACGGGCCGCGTCGTCGGACAGGTGGATCGCGTTGCCATCGCCGGAGACCTCCGCGTAGCGGGCCACCCGGTCCCGGGTGATGGGCTCGATCGCCTCCCACAGCGGCTCCGCGTCGGAGGGTTCGGGCGTCGTGGTGTCCCCCGTCATCGGCCGGCCCCATCGTCGTCGTCACGGAAGGTCAAGGTGGCCAACGATTCCGCGATCGTCTCCGCGGTGGCGGCAAGGATCTCGCCGCGCACCCGGGTCGAGACGGCGCCGGCCCGCCGCCGCACCGACTCGATGGTCAGGCGCCCGCCGAGAACGTCGCCGGAGCGTGGTGGACGGTGTACCCGAAGCGATTCCGCGGTGAGGACGAGGCCGTCGGCCGGGACCGCGCCCGCCACTATCGCCTCTCGCGCGAGGATCGCCATGATCTGATGGATGACCGGCATCCCCGACGGTGCCGTGCCGTGGCCGACAACCTCGGCGAAGTCGGCCAGCAGGGTGTCGGTGACGCCGAGGGGTTCCGGTGTGGTGAACACCATGCCCTCGGCGAGGGTATACGGCATGGCCCATGGTATCGCCACGGCATCGGCGATGTGGGTGGGATGTGCCGACTCAGTGGGTGTCGCGTTCCAACCACGAACGCAGTCGCGCGACGACGTCGGCGTCGGCGAAGTAGGTGAGGTGGTTGATGCCGGTGATCGGCGGCAGATGGAAGGTCTCCGGCAGCGGGGTGTTGTCCACCATGCTCATCGATCGCACACCGACAGCGAGGTCGTTGGTCTCTCCGACGTCGCGGCTCGTGAAGGCGGCGTCGGCGAGGGTGTCGAGGGCGGTCCAGAACGCGAGTTCGGGCCCCGAGAACGGTGGATCCGCTTGGAATGGTTCGAAATCCGTGGTGACGGAGAACAGCGTGGCGCCGGTCGACGCGGACGGGCCGTTCAGCTCGGCGAGGTAGGGGCTGTCGGGGGCCATCGCCGCAAGGCCCGGGATGGCGGGGCCTGAGTTACCGGCACTGACGACGGCCTTGATCATCTCGGCGATCGGACGACATCCGTCGGGTGCGTCGTCCGCCGGTGGGTGGCCGGTTGCGGTGCTGGGGCCCACGCTGAAACCGTGGCCGGCGACGAGGTTGGTGAACAGATCGATGAGCAGCCGCCACCAGTCGGGATTGCCCAGTGGCGTACCGGCATTCGGGCCGCCGACCATGATGAGCGTGCGAACCCGGACGCGGTCCGCAGGTGTCGCCACGCTCTCCAACAGGCTCCGGGTCACCAACGACCCGCGGCTGTGGGCGATCACGTCCAGGACGATGTCCTCGTACCCGAGTCCCTGAGGGCGGCCAGCAATTCCACGGCATTGACCTTCGGGTCCACGCTGAGAGTGCGGTGATCGAAGCCGAGCACCAGGTGGTAGCGGGACATGCAGTCATTCAGAAAGGCTGTGCCCGCGTCGAATTCGGTGAGCGAGCGGAAGGTGAACCGCGTCGTCACGAAGATTCCGTGGACCAGCAGCAGGATTCGGGTCGGTTGACCGTCTGGTGGTGGCGGTACCTTCCCCAGTGTCGGCCAATCGGGATCGTGTGCCGAGTTGACGTGCACCAGGCGGGTTCTGGTGAACAACGACTCGGCGATCGTCACGACACCGCCGATCGCCGAGCTCAGCGGGAACCGGAAGACGGAGCACGACAGCACTTCCGATGCGCGCCCCACCGTGGTGGCCGATCCTGCCGATGCGGTGCGTGCACGTGGGGCCGGTAGCTCGAAGGTCAGGGTGCGTGAGGCGCCGTCGCCGTTGGACGGGGTGATCCAGCGCAGAACGCCACCGTCGTCGATCAGCACGGCCGCACTCTGCCCTTCACCGACGGTGACGTCGACGTGGGGTCCGGCGGCGGGTTCGCGCGCGGCCGGGGTCGAGGGTCGCCCGCGGGCCACCGCGGGCTCGGCCACCGCGGTGGTCGCGGACGGGCCGATGCGTGCGTGATACATCGACTGCCAACCACCGAGCCGGGCGAAGGATGTCGCCGATGGTGCACCGGGACCGGCGACGGTCTCGGGATCATCGCCCGGCCCGAATCGGGCGAGCGGGCCGAGCAGGACCAGGTCCGGCGGCAGGTGGAAAACCGGTTCGTCCTCGGGCATGGTCACTGCCCTCCGTGGTGGGCGGGGTCGCCTGATGGCGGCGGTGACAACCGGAGCGTCGACGCCGCAGCGTCATCGGTGACCATTCCGCTGACCGTGGGATCGTCGGACACCCCGTACTTGCTCCGGTAGGCCGCATCGACGGCGGTCCGTGTCCCGGCATCGGCGGCGCCCACATCGGCGACGGCCACCTCCCGCTCCCAGTCGGCGATGCGGAGCAGGGCCGTGCCGGTCCGCACGGCGGCCCCGAACCAGCCGGTGTCGCGCCGATGCCACGTCCGCACGAACACCGAGCCGTCGACCTCGACCACCCAGATGGGGACGTCGGTGCGCATGGTGCCGTCCGCGCGGGGCGTCGAGATCAGGAGCTCGCGTGCGGCAGCGATCCGTCGCAGAGCGGCACCGTCCCATTTGCCGGGGAAGTTCATTGCCCCCACCCTTCGTGCCGACGACCTCGCGTCGCACCGTCGTTCGATGCGGCGATCTCTGGCAGACATGGTAGTTCGGTGACGTCCCCACGTGTCCCGTGATAGTCGTGGACGGAATCAATCGAGAGGCATGCCCGATGGACACACCCCGAATCCGCAGCACCGTCGACGAGGCGGGAGTCGCCGTTCTCACCCTCAATAGAGCCGAGAAGCACAACGCCCTCGACGACGCCATGTTCGACGCTCTCGTCGATGCGGCGGCAACGATGGCCTCCGACAACGCCGTTCGTGCCGTGGTGATCCACGGCGACGGCAAGAGCTTCTGCTCCGGCCTCGACGTCTCCACCCTGGGTGGTTCGGACCTGGGCGGTTCGGGTCTGGGGCGCTCGCTGCTGGAGCGTGAGGGCGGACAGGTGGCCAACCGGCCGCAACGGGTTGCGGTGGACTGGGCGCGGGTGCCGGCGCCGGTCATCGCGGCGATCACCGGGAACTGTTTCGGCGGTGGACTGCAGATCGCGCTCGGCGCCGACATCCGCTACGCGGCGCCCGACGCCCGGTTGTCGATCATGGAGATCAAGTGGGGACTCGTGCCGGACATGGGCATCACCGCGACCCTTCCCCGCCTCGTTCCGCTGGACGTGGCCAAGGAGTTGACCTTCACCGGCCGCATCCTGTCCGGTACCGAGGCGCACCGACTGGGGTTGGTCACCGGGGTGTCCGACGATCCCCTCGACGCGGCGCTGACCCTCGCCCACGAGATCGCGGCGAAATCACCCCACGCCGTCCGCGCCGCGAAGCAGTTGTACGAACGCACCTGGACCGGCAACGACCCGGCCGCGGCCCTCCTGCTCGAAAGCGAGCTGCAGGTCGGGCTGATGGGCTCACCGAATCAGCTCGAGGCGGTGGCCGCCGGGATGGCCCGTCGCCCAGCCCGGTTCGTCGATCCCGATTGAGCATCCCGGCCGGGCGGAGAGTGTCTCGTGGGCGATATGCCCGATTCGTCGGGTTCGCCTGTGCGGCAGGGAAGTTCGCCTCGGCTGCGGTCGCGGCAAGCCGTTAGACTTCCGACACTCTCCTACGACGAAGGGTGTCGATGTTCCCGACATACGGAATCCCCGATGGTGCGGACACCGCCTGGATGCTGGTGGCGTTTGCGCTCGTCCTGCTGATGACACCGGCCCTCGCGCTGTTCTACGGCGGCATGGTGCGATCCAAGAGCGTGCTCAACATGATGATGATGTGCCTGTCGGCCATCCCCATCGTGTGGATCATCTGGGTGGTCATCGGGTACTCGTTGGCGTTCGGTACCGACCACGACGGACTGATCGGCAGCTTCGCCTCCTTCCCCGGCCTGGAACACACCTTCGGCGCCAACGCCGACGGCGAGATACCGCTCGTCGGAACGATTCCCGCGATCCTATTCGTCGCGTTCCAGGCCGGTTTCGCGATGGTGACCGTCGCGCTGATCGCCGGTGCTGTCGCCGATCGCATGCGGTTCGTCGCGTGGTTGCTCTTCGCCGCGGTGTGGTCGGTGGTGGTCTACATCCCGATCGCGCACTGGGTGTTCAGCGCACCCGGCCTCACCGAGGAACACGGTGGCTGGATCGTGTCGCACCTCAAGGCGATCGACTTCGCCGGCGGAACCGCGGTCGAGATCAACTCGGGTGCCTCCGCGCTCGTCCTCGCCTTGCTCCTCGGCCGCCGGCGGGGATGGCCGAAAGACCCGATGCGACCACACAATCTGCCATTCGTCATGCTGGGCGCCGGACTGTTGTGGTTCGGATGGTTCGGCTTCAACGCCGGTTCGGTCCTCGAGGCCAACGGTGCGGCAGCGATCGTCGCCGTCAACACCCTCGGCGCGGGCGCGGCGTCGATGGTGTCATGGCTGGTCGTCGAACAGGTCCGGCACGGTCGGCCGACCTCCTTCGGCGCCGCGTCCGGTGTGGTCGCCGGTCTCGTGGCGATCACCCCCTCCTGTTCGGCGGTCACGCCGGTCGGCGCGCTGGCCGTGGGGGCGGTGGCCGGCGCGGTGAGCTCGTATGCGATCGAATTGAAATTCCGCTGGCGCTACGATGATTCGCTCGACGTCGTCGGCGTGCACTTCGTCAGTGGTGTCGTCGGCATGCTGATGATCGGACTGGTGGCGTCGTCGACCGCGCCGGCCGGCGTGGACGGCCTGTTCTACGGCGGCGGGGTGGATCAACTGTGGCGGCAGGCGGTGGCGGTGGTCGCGGTGTTCGCGTATGCCGTCGTGGTGACCGGGGTGATCGGGCTGGCGCTCAAGTACACCATCGGACTGCGCGCGGACCGTCAGCACGAGGTGGACGGAATCGACGATGCGCAGCACGCCGAATCGGCCTACGACTTCTTCACGTCGGGCCGCTGAGCGTCTTCTTCTGGGTTACTTCTCCTGGGTGGCTTTTACTGGGGTGGCTTCTATTGCGCGGCAGCGGAAGAGTAGACCGGTTGAGGTGAATGAGCCTCCGCCGCGGCGACGCGATGTCGTCCGACGAGGTGAGTGCGATCAGGATCCCGTCACGGCCGTGATGCGTTGCTCGACCATACCGACCGCGTGCCCCAACAGTTTGAAGGCCGCGTTGGTGGTCTGCCCGTGGTAGTAGCGGTAGTAGATCTGCTGCGCGATCACGGCCTGGCGGAAGTACCCGAACGCCTCATACCAGCGCCACCGCTCCGGTGACATCGCGAAACCCATTCGTTCGCAATAGATGTCGACGAACTCGGCGCGGGTGATCATACCCGGCAGATGCGTCGGAACCCGCCGCATCATCTGCATCTGATCGTCGTCGTCGGCCTGGACCCAGTACGCCATCGAACCGGCGACATCCATCAGCGGATCACCGAGAGTGGCCATCTCCCAGTCGAGGATGCCGATCACCCGGGTCACGTCGTCGTCGGCGAGCACCACGTTGTCGAGCTTGTAGTCGTTGTGGATGACGCAGTTGGCGACGTCATCGGGTTGGTTGTCGGCCAGCCACGCCATGGCCGCCTCGTAGTCCGGGACGTCGTCGGTGCGCGCGTTGCGGAACCGCGTCGACCATCCCTCCACCTGTCGGCGCACATACCCGGCGCCCTTGCCGAGATCGGCGAGTCCGGCGCGTTCGGGGTCGACCGAATGCAGTTCGACCAGAACGTCGATGAAGTTCAGGCACAACGCCCAGGCCTGCTCGGCGGACAGGGGGACGTCGGCCGGCCATTCCTTTCCCGGGATGACGCCGTCGATCTTGCCCATCACGTAGAAGTCGGCGCCGAGGATCTCCTCGTCGTCGCAGAAGGCGACCATCGGTGCGATGTAGGGCAGCACCGCAGCCAGTTTCGACTGGATGCGGTATTCGCGGCTCATGTCGTGGGCGCCGCGGGCCTTGGTGCCGCGGGGTCCGTGACGCAGGATCAGTTCACGGTCGGGGTAGGTCAGTAGAAACGTGAGATTCGATGCGCCGCCGGAGAATTGCTTGACCTCCGGTGTGTGGTCGAGTCCCGTCGGGTCGGACGCGTGGGTACGCAACCATTCCGCGACCCGATCGGTGTCGAAGGCGTCCTCGGACCGGACATCGCGTGCACCCGCGACCTGATGACTCATCCTCGATCTCCCTTGCTGCTCTGCAGGATCACCTCGACCGCACGCGCCGCACTCTGACACGCACCTTCCATGGTGGTGGTCCAATCGGTGCGAGTCCAGTCCCCCGCCAGTGCCAGTCCCCGCACCGCGGTGCGCTGATCCGGCCGGATCCCGGCGGTCCCGGGTCGTTGGGCGAAGGTGGATTTCGGCATGCGCACGACGTGGCTGTGAATCACCTGCGCGTCCTCCGCCTCGGGGAAGTACCGGCGCAACATCTGCATCTGGATGTCGGTGATCGCCGCATTGGACTTCGTCGTGAGATTGTAGGCCGCCGACACCGTCGTCGAATACAGGTGTGCGCGTTGCGGATTGCGGCCGTGCATGCGTTGTCGGTCCCACACCTGTTCGAGGACGCCTTCGCCGCCGAGCAGGATCTCGCCCCAATCCGTCATGCCGATCGGCCGGTCGAGGTAGAGGTTGACGCTGACGATCGGTACCGGTGTGAGCTGCTCTGCCGCGGCATAGATCTGCTCATGCCCGGGAACCTTGTCGAGCAGCCCGCGAATGTTCCACACGGGGACGGCGCAGATGACGGCGTCGGCCGCGATGTGTTCCCCGTCGGTCAGTGTCACCCCGGCGACCGCCCCGTCGGCGACATCGATCGACGCGGCCACCGCGCGGTGGCGGACCTCGACGCCGTTGTCGGCGAACACTTTCTGCGCACCGTCGATGAACAGGGTGTCGAGGTCCACGGTCGGATACCCGATGGAGATCGGGGTGCGGGTCTTGCGTGCCTGTCGGATTCCGGTCACCAGCAGATCGGCGGGGACCTTGGCCGAGGAGATCTCGGGTTTGTCACCGGTCAGGCCGATGACGATGCCATCCCACAGGGCGTCGCGCGCCGACTGGGGCATGCCGATGCGCCGAAACCACTCGTCGGCGGTGATGTCGTCGAGCCAGTCGGGTTGGCGCAGGACGTGACGGATCAGTGTGGTCTGGGCTCGCATCGTGCGGAGGCGGTCGAGGCCGGTCACCCCGGGCAGGTCGCCGAGCGCGGCCCGTGCCCCGGCGATGCCGGCGAAGGCCGAACGCCGCGTCGCACCACCCGGCATCCGAATGGTCATCTGGCCGGGGAACTCCACATACTGCCGGGTGCCGACGCTGTCGAGGTAGCGCATCAGATGCTCGTAGCCGCTGGCGAACACGTGCTGTCCGTTGTCGGGTACATCGTCGACCGCGGCCACCGGCATCGCGATGGTGCGCCCACCCAACGATCCGCGACGCTCGAGCAGCGTCACCCGATGTCCGGCCTCGGTCAGCCAGACCGCCGAGGCCAGTCCGGCCAGTCCCCCGCCCACAATCACAC
The DNA here is from genome assembly GCF_040044975.1 of Gordonia oleivorans. Lineage (NCBI taxonomy): Bacteria > Bacillati > Actinomycetota > Actinomycetes > Mycobacteriales > Gordoniaceae > Gordonia > Gordonia oleivorans. The sequence goes on along the minus strand of NZ_JBDZDI010000021.1, from coordinate 47,550 downwards.
AGTGCATGGGTTGAGACTAGATCGTAGATCTGTGTCTTTGCGCGTTTTGGAGGTGATGTCGGGCGCTGTCAACGGAGTGGTGAGCGCTGTCAACGACGGGGCGGGCGCTGTCAACGGAGTGGTGAGCGCTGTCAACGTTGGGGCGGGTGCTGTCAATGCGGGTACAGACGGGACCGCCCCGCAGCGATCGTGCCGATCGGTGCGGGGCGGTCCGGTGGGGCGATGCGTTACGAGACGCCCACCTGGGTGTTCTGGTTCGACCAGGCGGTGCTGCCGTTGATGGCGCCGATGATCTGCGGCCGCAGTTCGGCGGCCTTGATCACCGCGTCCACCGAGCCGACCTCGACGGCGCGCTGGATGCTGTGCACCGAGTCGAACTCCGCGGCGAGTTCGCTGATCTTCTCCGCCCGTACCGACTGCCGGATGTCGGTGAGTTCCGCCCCGAGGTTGGTCCGGTCGGTGCCGGATGCCTCGGCCACGCGGGCCTCGAGATCACGGACCCGCGGATCGGACGCGGTGCGCTTGGCCACCTCGCCGGCGAAGACCACCGCGGCGGCGGGAGCTCCGCCGAGCACCGAGGCGAACGACCCCTCGATCGCCAGGACCGTCATGTTCGGGTTGAGGGCCTTGGAGAACACCACGAACGCGCCGCCGTGATAGCGCGAGATCACGCAGAACACGATGGGGCCCTTGAAGTTCACGATCGCGCGACCGATCTCGGCCCCGTACTCCAACTGCAGTTTGCGCAGCGACTCGGGCGAGCCGTCGAATCCGGACAGGTTCGCCAGGACCACCAGCGGACGGTTGCCGCTGGCCACGTTGATCGCGCGGGCCGCCTTCTTCGACGACTGCGGGAACAAGGTGCCCGCGGTGTAGGTGTCGGGTCCGTCGGTGGGTGTGTATCCGCGACGCTGCACCTCGCGGGACTCGATACCCAAGAGGCACACCGGGATTCCGCCGAGGTGCACGTCGCACACGACGGCGGTCTCGGCGTCGGCCATGCCGGCCCAGCGTTCGAGGACCGCATGGTCCTGATCGGCGAGGGCCCGCATCACGGTACGAATGTCGAACGGCTTCTTGCGATCCGGGTTGGTCAGCGGGGAGAAGATCTGACCGACCGTGGTGAAGTCGCTGCCGGCCAGGACATGCGGATAATCCGACACGTCGCGATCGATCGGGTCGCCGGTGATGGCCCGACGCGGTGTGGCTTCCCCCGGAACCACGTAGGTGTGGTCGTAATGCGACATCAACAGGTCGCGTGCCGCGGTCAGGTTGGGTACCCAGTACTGGGCCTGCCCGTTGGGACCCATCACACGGTCGTAACCGCCGATGCCGAAGTTGTCCTCGGCCGAGACGCCACCGGAGAAGTCCAGTGACTGCTTGCCGGTGAGCACCATCGCCGAATCCGGCGTCATCACCAGGATGCCCTTGGTGTGCATCAGCATGGTCGCCTCGGCGTTCCAGTACGGCTGGGCGCCGACGTTGATGCCGGCGACGACGATGTTGATCTCGCCGCCGTCCTGGGTGAACTCGACGACGCGCTTGAGCGCCCGGGCCACCCAGTCCATGTTCTCGGTGCCGGACTCCATCGAGATCCGGGCACCCGACGAGAGGGCGAACCACTCCAGCGGGACCTGCATCCGCTCGGCCAGATCGAGCGCCGCGATGACTCGCGCGCACTCCGGTTCCGACAGTGCGCCAAGGGATTTGGTTGGGTCACCGAGAAGGATGACGCGGGTGATCCCCTCGGGGTACTTCTCGCTCGTGGTGGTGATGACACCGGCGACCATCGCGGCGGTGTTGCGGCCCGCGGGCCGGTCGACCGGCACCAGGGTCTGCTCGGCGTCGAGATCGTACTCGGCGAAGTCGCCGAGCATCGCGGCCAGTTCGTACGGGTACACCGTGTTGCGCTTGGCGGCCCGCAGCACCTTCTGACGGTAGGCGTCGACCGGTGCGATCGGCTCGTCGGTGGGTTCGCCCACCACGACGTCGAATCCGCCGGTGGCGTTGACCGACAGACGCACCGCGACCTTGGACAGTTCGCCGGTCTGCTCGTCGCGACGACGCCCGATCAGCAGGACCTCCTCGAGTCCCACGCCGACGGTGGTCGCCCGGATGTAGTCGGCGATCACCCGGAAGGTGTCGTCGCCGGCCTCGATGGGCGGCCAGATGTACATGATGATGCGGTTGGTGTCGGCGCTCCTGCCTGCGCCGCGCAGGGCCCGTCGCAACGAGTCCACACACGAGGCGAGGGTGGCCTCGGCCGACGGCAGCGTGAGCAGGTGGCCCTCGTCGTCGCGCAACTCGGTGAGGTCGCGCACCTGCGCGAAGGCGACGAGCCGGTCGTCGGACGGATTGTCCTTGGCGACAGCGCGATACAGGTAGATCTCCTCGTCGTCGGCCGATGCGACACGGGTGAGATCGAACTTGCGCCACCGCTCCATCTGCATGCGCTGGGCGATGTAGGGATGCAGGCCGCGGATCAGGCGCTCCTCGGACATGCCGGTGGCCGAGGGGCGGAAGGTGAAGTGATGGTGCATCCGGGCACCGTCGATGCCGGCGACCGTGGTCGTGACGCGGTGGACCTGGGGCGGCAACCCGCTGCCGGCGATGACCTCCTCCAGGGCGCTCGCCATGGCGTCGAAGTCGTCGGGTCGTTGCTCCCACCGGAGGTAGATGTCGGCGTCGACGGAGACGCTGTCGCGGGCGATGTCCGTCAAACCGGCCAGCGCGCCGCCCAGTTCGTCGAATCCGACGGCGGTCGAGATGAGGCTCGAGCCGGCACGTTCGGCGACCACGAAGCCGGCCGCGCCGGTCTGCTGGACGCGAATGTTGGTCAGGCCCTTGTTGCCGTAGTACCGGCGGGTGAGCACCTCGAGCAGGACGGAGTTGTCGTCCTTGCCGCGGGTCATCTGCTGACCGAGCAGGCGGACCAGGGGTTCGGTGCTGCCGACCATCTCGGCGATCCGCTCGGCACGATCGGCCGCGTCGGGGTTGGTGTCGAGGTATCGCAACTGATCGCGGACGGTGTTGTTCACCCGCGCGCGGCTGCGCAGCAGCAACGGCTGGCCGTACCAGGCGTAGACGACTCCGCGGGCGAGGTCGGCGATCGCCGGGAAGCGCACCTTGGATGCGGCGACCAGCCGGTCCAGAGCCGCGCCGACGGTGTCGCTGAGCTCGTCGCGGGGCGCGGGTTCGCTCAGCCACTGCCGCAGCAGCGCGGTGATGACGGTGACCGAATCCGAGGGACGCTGCAGGGCGAGGAAGATGCGGAACACCGCGGCCTCGAGTTCCGGCGTGCGTTCCAGATCGTCGATGCCGTAGTGCACCAGTGCGCGACGCAGCGCGGCGTGGAAGGCCTCGGGCAGCCCGTCGCGTTCGGCGTCGAGGCTCTGCAGGTAGGTGTGGAAGCTCTCCCGCGCGCTGTGCACGCGTTCGTCGCCGATCCCCTCACCCGACGGGCGGTTCTGGCTCAGGCGGGCCAGATCGGAGAACACGGTGATCAGCTCGAGTTCGTCGGCGATGGGACGGCGCGCGTCCTCGATCGCCTCGCGCCGGGCCGAGCGGTAGTCGTCGAGCAGGCGGGTACGGTCGTGCGGGTCGACGTCGTAGCCGAGCAGCAGGCTGCGCAGATCCTCGAGCCCGCGAGCGGTGCGGACCTCCGCCGACAGGTCGGCGGGCCCTTCCGGCAACTCGATGTCGACGGCGGCCTCGGCCGCCTCGACCGAATCCTCTTCCTCGTCGTCGGTGAGCGGTTCCAGGCGCAGCAGCGGGACACCGGTCTCCACCTGCGTACCGACCGACACCAGGCATTCCTTGAGCCGCGACCGCATCGGTGCCCGCAGCACGGTCTCCATCTTCATGCTCTCCAGCACCAGGACGGGAGCTCCGGCCTCCACCTCGGCGCCGACCTCCAGCGGGGTGGCGACGACGAGTGCGGGTGCGGGCGATCGGACCACGCCGCCCTCGTCGCGGCTGACGCGGTGGGTCACGCCGTCGACGTCGACGAGGTGGATCGGTCCGTGGGTGTCGGTGACGAGGCGGTAGCGGACCCCGTTGAGGACGATCTGCGCGGCGTGCGCGTCGAAGCGTTCGAGATCGACGTCGGCGGTGCGCGACTCCGTGCCGGCCTCGATGCCGACGCGGAAGCGATGGGCACCGATGCGCGCCACGCGGACGCGGTAACCGACGCCGCGCAGCTTCAGGTCCAACGGGCGGCCACTGTCGTGCTGGACCTGCGGCCGACCACCGGATGCGGTGGACAGCAGCCGCTGACGTTCGAGGGATTCCTCTTCCTCGTAGGCGTCGATGGCCGCGGCGGCCAGGGCGACCGCGGAATGGCGGGACGCTATGAGGCGGCCCTCGGTGCGGACCCGGTCGATCCAGCCGGTGTCGGCGCTGCCGTCGATCACCTCGGGCTGGTTGAGCAGTTCGAGAACGAAACTCTTGTTGGTCGCGCCACCCTCGATGATGACGCGGGTCTGGGCCATCGCGCGGCGCAGGCGGCCCAGTGCCTCGTCGCGGTCGCGGCCGTAGGCGATGATCTTGGCGATCATCGAGTCGAAGTCGGCGGGGATGGTGTCGCCCTCGCTGACGCCGGTGTCGACGCGGATGCCGGGACCGGCGGGGAGATCGAGACGGGCGATCCGGCCGGGGGCGGGTGCGAAGTCGCGGTCGGGATCCTCGGCGTTGAGCCGGGCCTCGATGGCGTGGCCGCGTTCGGCCGGCGGTTCACCCTCGAGACGTTCACCGGAGGCGACCCGCAACTGTGCGCGTACCAGGTCGAAGCCGGTGGTGACCTCGGTGATCGGGTGCTCCACCTGCAGGCGGGTGTTGACCTCCAGGAAGGCGAACAGCTTCTCGCCCGGGTGATAGAGGAATTCGACGGTGGCCGCGCCGCGGTAGCCGACGGCCACCGCCAGCCGTTCGGCGGAGGTCTTGAGCTCGAGGACCTGCTCGGGTGCGAGCACAGGTGAGGCGGATTCCTCGATGATCTTCTGGTTGCGTCGCTGCACCGAGCAGTCGCGGACGCCGAGTGCCCATGCGGTGCCCTGCCCGTCGGCGATCACCTGGACCTCGACGTGGCGGGCGCCGGTCACCAGACGCTCGAGGAAGACCACGCCGCTGCCGAAGGCGCGGGCGGCCTCGTCGCGGGTGCGCTCGTAGGCGTCGCGGAGTTCGGCGTCGTCGGAGACCTTGCGGATGCCTCGACCGCCACCGCCGGCGGTCGCCTTGAGCATCAGCGGGTATCCGATGTCCTTGGCCGCCGCGACGGCTTCGTCGATGGTGTCGACGCCACCACGGCTCCACGGGGCGACGGGGACGCCGACCTCTTCGGCGATGAGCTTGGCGCCGATCTTGTCGCCCAGTTTGCGCATCGCCTCGGCCGACGGCCCGACGAAGGTCACGCCGATGCGGTCGCAGAGCTCGGCGAAGACCGGGTCCTCGGCGACGAAGCCCCAGCCGACCCACGCCGCGTCGGCGCCGGTCTCGAGGAGAGCTCGTTCGAGGAGGTCCATGTTCAGGTAGGGGCGTGCGGCCGCCGGGCCCAGGTCGTAGGTGATGTCGGCTTCGCGCACGAAGGTCGCGTTGCTGTCGACATCGGTGTGCAGGGCGACCACCTCGATGGGCTGTCCGGTTTCGGCGGACAGGCCGCGGACGGCGTGGATGAGTCGCATGGCGGCTTCGCCTCGGTTCACGATGGCAATGCGAGCGAACATCACCGACTCCCTTCTCTTCGTCGTCAGGCCGATGGACCGTGGTGGTCGCACAGCACTCGGGGCGGACGGTAGCACCGTCGCTGCGTCGAGTGTCTCGGTTCGGCGGAGTGGGACGCCGGTGGCGAACCCGCGGTCGATTGTTGCGGATCGTTACCGTACGCGCGAGTACGGTGCGGACACGCCGACCTGCGATGTCGTGTTCGAGGGCGGCGATGACCGGCGAATCCGGGCGGCACCAGGACATGTGAACCCGGCGGCGTCGGCGATGTGGTCTTCGCCACTGTCGTGGGTGAGGGTGTCGGCGCCCCCGGATATTCCGAGCAATGGCCGTTGTCACCATCGATGGTTGGCGCATGGGATCGGCGAGTTGACGCCGGATTCAACTCCCACGATCGTGAATGATGTTCTGGCCCAGCTCAACCGGTCGCGATCGACGCCGGGGTGGTGCTGTGGTGTTGCCTCGCAGCGCAACTCGGCGATCTGTCGGAGAAGGATCGGTACTTCGGTTGTCGGACAGCACGACTCGCGACAGTGGAGGCGGCCTCCGGGGGTCATCGTGTGCCGGATGTGGCGGTACCGCTGAGAGGGCCGCCGTCGTCGGGGAGCAAAGATCCCCCGACGCCGTTTCACCACGCCTAAGGTGGCCTTCATGAGCCACCAGCCCCACGACCAGGTCGACATCAAGCCCCGCAGCCGCGACGTCACCGACGGACTGGAGAAGACCGCCGCACGCGGCATGCTCCGCGCGGTCGGCATGGGCGACGACGACTGGGTCAAACCGCAGGTCGGGGTCGGGTCGTCGTGGAACGAGATCACCCCGTGCAACCTGTCCCTGGACCGGCTGGCCACCGCGGTCAAGGAGGGCGTGTTCGCCGCCGGCGGGTATCCGCTGCAGTTCGGCACCATCTCGGTGTCCGACGGCATCTCCATGGGTCATGAGGGCATGCACTTCTCGCTGGTGTCGCGCGAGGTGATCACCGACAGCGTCGAGACCGTGATGAGCGCCGAACGCCTCGACGGATCGGTGCTGCTCGCCGGGTGCGACAAGTCGCTGCCGGGGATGTTGATGGCCGCGGCCCGACTCGACCTGGCGAGTGTCTTCCTCTACGCGGGATCGACCCTGCCGGGGTTCGCCACCCTGTCGGACGGCTCGGAACACCAGGTCACCATCATCGATGCCTTCGAGGCGGTCGGCGCGTGCGTCCGCGGGCTGATGAGCCGCGACGACGTGGACACCATCGAACGCTCCATCTGCCCGGGGGAGGGTGCATGCGGCGGCATGTACACGGCCAACACGATGGCGAGCGCGGCCGAGGCCATCGGGATGTCGCTGCCGGGCAGCGCCGCTCCCCCGGCGCCGGATCGTCGACGTGACGGGTATGCCCGCGCCAGCGGCGAGGCCGTCGTCGAGTTGTTGCGTCGCGGGATCACCGCCCGCGACATCATGACCCGGGAGGCCTTCGAGAACGCGATCGCGGTGGTGATGGCCTTCGGCGGGTCCACCAATGCGGTGCTGCACCTGCTGGCGATCGCGTACGAGGCTGACGTCGAGTTGTCGCTGGAGGACTTCGCCCGGATCGGCGCCCGGGTACCGCACCTCGCCGACGTCAAGCCCTTCGGACGGCACGTGATGACCGACGTGGACCGCATCGGTGGAGTGCCGGTGGTGATGAAGGCGTTGCTCGATGCCGGCCTGCTGCACGGGGACTGCCTGACCGTGACCGGAAAGACGGTGGCGCAGAACCTGGCCGCGGTCGCGCCGCCGGACCCCGACGGAAAGGTGCTGCGCGCCTTGTCATCCCCGATTCATCCCACGGGCGGGATCACCATCCTGAAGGGATCGCTGGCCCCCGAGGGTGCGGTCGTCAAGTCGGCCGGCTTCGATTCGGACGTTTTCGAGGGCACCGCAAGGGTTTTCGACCGGGAGCGATCGGCGATGGATGCGCTCGAGGACGGCACCATCGCCGCCGGCGACGTCGTGGTGATCCGCTACGAGGGCCCCAAGGGCGGCCCGGGAATGCGCGAGATGCTCGCGATCACCGGCGCCATCAAGGGGGCGGGTCTGGGCAAGGACGTACTCCTGATGACCGACGGACGATTCTCCGGCGGGACAACCGGCCTCTGCGTCGGCCACGTCGCCCCCGAGGCGGTCGACGGCGGTCCCATCGCCTTCGTGCGGGACGGCGACCGGATTCGGCTCGACGTCGGCGCGGGTACCCTCGACCTTCTGGTCGATCCCGACGAACTCGCCTCCCGTGCAGTCGATTTCACTCCACTGCCGCCGAGGTATACCCGCGGCGTGCTGGCCAAGTACACCAAGCTGGTGGCCTCGGCGTCGCAGGGTGCGGTCTGTCGTTGAGGGGTCGCCGGGTGCGTTGACGAGGGTGGGTCGCGGCGAATCGAGTAGTCGACTACTCATGTGCCGCTTGCGGTCACGCTCCTAGGCTCGTCGCACGACGACGAGCACGTCGCCGGCAGACACCACCGAAGTCGAGGATCGGTCATGGCCAAGAAGATCATCTACTGCTGCGACGGTACCTGGAATGGTCCGGCGACCGACACCAACGTCTATCGGTTCTACAAGACCTTGATCAAATCCGCTGCGCAGCAACCGTTCTACGACGAGGGCGTCGGGCGCGCCGGTGGCTTTCTGTCGCGGTTGCGGGGCGGGGCATTCGGGGCCGGACTGGTGGAGAACGTCCGCGAGGGCTACGAGAAGATCGCGAACTGCTTCGTGCCGGGCGACTCGATCTACCTGTTCGGTTTCAGCCGCGGTGCGTACACCGCGCGCAGTCTCGGCGGGATGATCGCCTATTGCGGTCTGCCCGAGGGTCTCGCCACCCCCGATCAGGTGGCGAACGCCTTCCGCGCTTATCGGGCCCGCGACGGCAAATCAGCATGGGCCGATCGGCCGGCGGACCTCGTCGACGCTCGCGTCGAGATGGTCGGCGTGTGGGATACGGTCGGCACGTTGGGGATCCCGGGTGCGTTCTTCGGCTCGCAGGACGCGAAGTACCGATTCCTCGACACCTCGCTGCACCCCGCCGTGCAGGCCGGATACCACGCGGTGGCGATCGACGAGCGGCGCAAACAGTTCGCGCCGACGCTGTGGTCACGCGGACGCGAGGACCAGATCATCGAACAGGTGTGGTTCGCCGGCGTGCACTGCGACGTCGGTGGTGGTGGGCAGATGGCCGGCGGACTGGATGCGATCACCCTCGGGTGGATGCTCGACAAGGCGACCCGGCACGGCGTCGAGATCGACCCGGCGTCGACGTGGCGGCGCACACCGCTGCCCCGGGAGTCCGCGTGCGTGCCGATGCGGCGCTCATGGAAGGCGTACTGGGGACGACGGATCACCCGCGCGATCGCCCCGCGCGCGGCCGTCGCGAACTCGGTGGAGGTACGGATCATCGGCGACGACGGTTACCGTCCCAAACAGCTACCGGATCTTGCCGGGCCGAAGGACACGTTGCTCGACACCCAGGTCGGCCGGCGGATGGTGCCGGTCGTCGCGGAGGCGGTGACGGGCGTCGACACGGTGCGCAGCGCCCCGGCCAGCGAGACCGGTGACGCCGACGCGGCGTGAGCTCGTCGGGGACGTCGTGATGATCCGTCGTCACCGGCCCGTGCGCGCCGGCCGAACGTCCTCGCGCTCGACGGCCCACGACACCAGCAGTCCGGCGAGCAGACCCCAGAACGCCGCACCGATGTTCAGCAGGTCGACGCCGGAGATGGTCACCAGCAGGGTGACCAGCGCACCCAGGGTGCACCGGGAGGAGAACGCGGTGCGAAACGCATTCTGAAGTGCGCCGAGGAGCGCCAGTCCGCCGACCGTCGCCACGAACGCCGCAGGTGTGGCGAGCATCAGCTCGACGAACAGCGGCGCCGCGAGGCCGACGACGATGGCCAGGATCCCGAAGGTCAGCGCCGCGGTGTACTGGCGTTGGCGCTGACCACCCGCGACCAGCAATGCGTTGGTCGGCCCGGCGAGGCAACTCGACACGGCACCGACGGCGGCCGCCAACCCGGAGAACACCCCGCAGGCGATGGTGACGACGTTGACCGGGGTACGGTGCCCGGCGGACTCGAGCACGGCCGTGCCCTGCCCGTTCTGGACGACGATCACGGTGATGGCCAGGGGGATCACCAACTCGAGGCAGGCCTGGATGCCGAACTGCGGAGCCTGCAGTGCGGGCGTGGCCAACCACGTGGTGGGTGTGGTGGCGAGATGGAACCGGCCGCTCACCGCGACGGCGAGGGCCCCGGCCACCAGTGCGCCGATGATCGGCGGGATGAACCGTCCCAACCGCCGGTAGGCCAACAGCACCACGAACACCACCACGATCGGCACGGCGATACCGGGATCGTCGTCCAGCGACCGGAATATGTTGATGCCGAACTGCAGGAACACGCCGGCGACCATGGCCATCACGATCGGTTGCGGCAACGCCGACATCACTCGCCGAACCTGCCCGGTGAGGCCGATCGCGGTGATCAGCACGCTGGTCACCACGAAGGCGCCGAGAACCTCGGGCCACGACAGATGCTGCAGCGAGGAGCCGACCAGGACGGTCCCGGGAATGGTCCACGCGAACGCGAGGGGCGTGCGGTAGACCCAACTGGCCAGGATCGTCAACGCACCGTTGAGTGCGAACACGCCGAAGATCCACGACGACAGCACGGCCCGATCCAGGTGACCCGCGGCCCCGGCGGCCAGGATGACGGCGACCGGTCCGGACGCGGAGAAGATCAGGCCGATCAGGCCGTTGGTGGCGTAACTCGTGCCGAAGTCGGCGATGATCCGGCGCGGCGTCGGGAGCGGGCGAGGCGGACGTTCGTACACACCTCCGTCGTCGTGCGGGGCGTGCTGATCGGGGTGGGCGTTGCGGGATGTGACCATGGGCGTGAACCCGAGGCTAGCGACGCGGCCGCCGCGTGAGAATGACCGAGATTCGTGGCATTGATCGGCGTCATCGATCAGTGGTTGCGCCCAGTGCGAGCCGAAACGTGATGTGCCGGATTCCGGGCTTGATAGCATCACGCTCGATGATGAGAATTGTGTTGCGGCGCATGGCCGTTGCGCTGTGTGCGGTCGTGGTGGGGATGACCGTGGTCGTGGGCCCGGTGCACGCCGCACCGGCCGCCGACATTTATCGGGTCAACCTCGATTCGCGGCCGGGCACGCCGGGGGTCATCTTGCTGGCGCCCGACGACCTGCTCAACAACCCGGCGGTCCCCCGTGTCGGTGGCAACTCGGCGCACGCCCCGGTCGAACTGCAGGTGCGCACTCGTGCCGGGAAACTACTGGCCCGGCATGTCATCCCCGACGGCCAATCGGCCGGGAACTTCCAGATCCAGTCCTATGGCGGACAGCGCGTCTACACGTGGTGGCAGGGAACCAGCAAACCCGGCCACGGATCGGGGAGCTACTACATCGCCGACCGCGACTTCCGCGTCCTGCGAACCATCCGGACACCGGCGGGTTCCTCCGGTGATCTGCACGAGTTCCGCATCCTTGCCGACGGCCGCGCCGCGGTGACCAGCTATGCGCCGGTCGCCACCTCGGTCAACGGAGTTCCCTTGCGGGTCATCGATTCTCGCTTCTACATCATCGACATCGACAGTGGGCGTGCCGAATTCAGCTGGAGTTCGTTGGCGCACGTACCGGTGGCGGCCAACACGACGCCCTGGCCGGTACCCGGCGAGGGACTGGATTACTTCCACATCAACAGCATCGTCGCGGACGGCTCGGGCAACTATCTCATCTCCTCGCGCAACACGTCGGCGCTCTACCTGATCGACGGGACGACCGGACAGGTCCGATGGCGGCTCGGCGGCAACAACTCCACCCTTCGGGTGGAAGCGAACGCCACCTTCGCCAATCAGCACGACGCCGAGTTCCTGCCGGACGGGTCCATTCGTCTCTTCGACAATCACGCGGCCGTTCCCGCGGTCGGTGGAGGGTCATCGGTGTTGACCGTGCGACCGGACTTCGCGCACGGCGTCGTGCGCCTGGTGTCGCGGTGGGAGCATCCGCAGCGTCTGACCGCGTGGGCGATGGGTAACGCCCAGACGCTCGCCGACGGTTCGGTGTTCGGGGGCTGGGGCACGACCGGCCACATCTCCCAGTTCGATGCCCGAGGACACCTCGTCTACGACGCCAACCTCTCAGGAACCCTGACCACCTACCGCGCGTTCTTCTACCCGACCGGGTTGTAGGTCGACGGGGGCGGCTCGTCTCACGGCCGCGGACACACCGCGTCGAACGGCGCCGACGACGATAGTCGGCTCACGATCCCGCCGTGGGTGAACTGTTTCGCGGTGGCGACGGCGTCGACGACGTCGGCACCCTTGGCGAGTTCGGCGGTGGTGGCGGCGGCGAAGACACATCCGGCGCCCGACACCCGCTCCTGGCCGACCTTGGGTGCGCGGAGCACCGAGATCTCGCCGGCGTTCCACACGACGTCGATCGCGTCGTCGCCGGCCAGGCCGACTCCACCCTTGACGATCACGGTCTGCGGGCCCTGATCGGCGATGCGGCGCGCCGCCTCGGCGAGGTCGTCGACCGTGGTCAGATCGTCCATGCCGGCGAGGGTCGCGGCCTCGAACAGGTTGGGGGTCACCACCGTCGCCAGCGGCAGGATCTGCTCGCGCAGCGCATTGTCGGTGTCGAGCGCAGCCCCCGGTTCCTGTCCCTTGCAGATGAGGACCGGGTCGACCACCACGTGACGCCACGTACGGCTGCGCAGTGCCTCGGCGACGGTCTCGATCGTCGTGGGCGTGCCCAACATGCCGACCTTCACCACATCGGGTGCATGGGTGACGGTGGCGGCCTCGATCTGGTCGGCGATGACCGCTGCGTCGACGGGTACGAATCGGTGGGCCCACCCGTTGTTCGGGTCGAAGGACACGATGCAGGTGATCGTGCCGACGCCGTAGGTGCCCAGTTGCGCAAAGGTGCGCAGGTCTGCCTGGAGTCCGGCGCCGCCGGTTGCCTCGGATCCGGCGATCACATACGCGATGGTCGTCATCGGTTCACTCCTCTGCGCTGATCGTGAGGAACGTGGGGGTTCCCCACGATCAGCGTAGAGGTATGCGTGGCGCCGTCGACGGGGTGCGCCGGCGTGCGCTCAGGCCGCGATGAACCCGTCGATCTGGTTGATGGCGCCGGTCGATCCCTCGACGACGCCCATGTCCAGGACCTTCTGGAGGCCTTCGGCCGAGTCGAAGGTGCTGGTGTAGGTGGCGACGGTGGTCCCGTCCCGTTCGGTGAACGTGTAGGTGTTGCGCGACAGCGGGAGGGAATCGATGGGTGTGAAGTCCTCGTCGGCGAATCCGTCTCGGAAGGTGAAGCCGCGGGGTTCGTCGACGGTGTCGACGAGCCAGTACCCGGCGAACTTTCCACCGTCCGGACCGGTCATGTAGTAGGTGACGCGGCCGCCTGCGGTGAGGTCGTGATCGACCACGGTCGCCGGGTACTCGGGTGGGCCCCAGATCTTTTCGAGCTGACGCGGATCGGCGTAGATCTGCCAGATGCGGCTCGGCGGGGCGGCGAACTCCGCGGTGATGGTGAGGGTTCGGGTGTCGAGGTCGTGGGTGACGTCGGTGACGGGCATGGTGTCAGTCCTCTTCTGATGCGGTGGGTGTCGGTTGTGGTGATGGCTGGCGATCGCCGGTGGTGTGCGGTGATGCGTCCGCGATCAGGTCGTCGATGCGGGCGATTCGTCCGCGCCAGATGTGTTCGAGATCGGTCAGCATGTCGGCGACGGCGCGCACGGCGTCGACGTCTCCGGACGCGAGTTGTTCACGGCCGCTGCGGCGTTTGGTGATCAGTCCGGCGCGTTGCAGGACCGCCACGTGTTTCTGGACGGCCGCGAAGCTCATGTCGTAGGCGGCCGCGAGTGTCGACACCGAGTGCTCCCCGGCCAGAACGCGCCGCAGGATATCGCGGCGGGTGCGGTCGGACAGCGCGTGGAACAGGGCATCGGCCCGGTCCTCGTCGGTGTCGGTCACCTCCCCAATATACAACCGATTGGTTGTACGTTGTCAAGGGTGTGACGCTCTTCGCTCCGCGTGATGTCCTAGGCTGACCACGAGCGATCACCGATCACCTGGAGGATTCACATGACACAGCTCGGAGTTGTCGGCGGCGGCACCATGGGCGCGGGAATAGCCGAGGTTGCCATCCGGGCGGGTGACGACGTACTGGTCCTCGAGCGCGATCAGGAGGCCGCCGACGGTGCGCGGGCCCGCATCGAGAAGTCGCTCGGTCGCGCCGTCAGCAAATCGAAGATCACCGAAGACGATGCCGCACAGGCACTGTCGCGGCTGCACCTGACGACCTCGGTGGGCGACTTCGCCGACCGCGAACTGGTCATCGAGGCACTGCCGGAGATCGAATCGCTGAAGGTCGGGTTCTTCGCCGAACTCGACAAGGTCACCTCGCCGGAAGCGATCCTGGCGACCAACACCTCCTCGATCCCGATCATCCGGATCGCCAAGGACGTCGCCGACCCCTCCCGCGTGGTCGGCGTCCACTTCTTCAACCCGGTGCCGGTGATGCCGCTCGTCGAGATCATCTCCAGCCTCGCGAGCTCACCTCAGGCGATCGAGACCGTCACCGCCTACGCCCGTGACCACCTCGGCAAGACCACCATCGCGGCCGGTGACCGCGGCGGATTCGTCGTCAACGCGCTGCTCATCCCCTATCTGGTCAGCGCCATCCGGATGTATGAGAGCGGCTACGCCTCCAAGGAGGACATCGACGCCGGGATGGTCAACGGGTGCGCGCATCCGATGGGCCCGCTGACCCTGAGCGACACCGTCGGCCTCGACGTGGTGCTCGATGTGGCCGAGTCGCTGTTCGACGAGTTCCGCGAGTCGCACCTGGCCCCGCCGCCGTTGCTGCGCCGGATGGTCGAGGCCGGCTACCTCGGCAAGAAGACCGGCAAGGGCTTCTACGACTACAGCTGAGGTCTGCGCCCGGCCGGGCGGTATGCCCACTCGACGGGGATGGGCGCCCACTCGACGGGATTCGTCAGTGATTCAGGCCGATGTCCTTGCTGCCGTAGCTCTCTCGCAGCCGGGGCTTGACGACCTTGCCGCCGGCGTTGCGGGGCAGTTCGTCGACGATGATCAGGTCCTTGGGCTGTTTGAACCGGGCCAGGTTCTCGTCGAGGTAGCCGGCGATGGCGTCGAGGGTCACATCCTCGATGCCCTCGGCCAACACCACCACCGCGACCGGTACCTCTCCCCACTTCTCATGCGCCCGTCCGATCACCGCGGCTTCGGAGATGTGGGGATGGCCGTAGAGGACGTTCTCGACCTCGGCGCAGTAGACGTTCTCACCGCCGGAGATGATCATGTCCTTGGCCCGGTCCACGACGTAGAGGAAGCCGTCCTCGTCCTCGCGCACCAGGTCCCCGGAGTGGAACCACCCACCGCGGAATGCGTCCGCGGTGGCCTGCGGATTCTCCCAGTACCCCTTCATCAGGTTCGGGCCCCGGTAGACGATCTCGCCGACCTCGCCTGGTTTGACGTCGTTCATCATCGGATCGACGATGCGTGCGGTCACCGCGGGAACGACCTTGCCGATCGATCCGATCTTGCGCAGCGCGTCCTTGCCTTCGAGGATGCAGGTGACCGGTGACATCTCGGTCTGACCGAACGCCGTCATGTTCAATGCCTGCGGGAAGTTGTCACTCATGGCGTTGAGCACGGAGTCCGAGGCCGGCGCCGCACCCCAGCTGATGGTGCGCAACTTCAGGTTTCGGGGCCGGGCCTGTTGTGCGGCGCAGACCGCCTGCCACTGCGCCGGCACCATGAACACCGACGTGACACCCTCGCGTTCGAGGGTGTCGAGCATGTCGTCGGGGTCGAAGGCGCCCAGCGGGTGGATCACCGAGGTGACGCCCCGGTAGAAGACCGGCGCGAAGGCCGCGAGGCCGGCGATGTGGAAGATGGGCGGTACCACCGAGGCGACGTCGTCGTCGGTGTGGTCCTGGGCGGCACTGATCGTGGTCACCGCCTGCGCCTGCAGATTCTGGTGGGTCAGCATGGCGCCCTTGGGTTTTCCGGTTGTCCCGGAGGTGTACATGATGAGCGCGACGGTGTCCTCGGGGACGTCGACCTCGGGCAGGTCGGCCGACCCGTCGGCGAGCAGCGTCTCGTAGTCGAGGTGCTCGGGATTGTCGCTGCCGCCGACGACGATGGTGGTGTCGATTCCGCCGATCGATGCGTTGACCGCGGCGGCGAGCGGCGCGAGCAACGTCTGGGTGACCACCACCTTGGCGCCGCTGTTGGTGACCAGGAAGCCGACCTCGGCCGGACTCATCCGGATGTTGACCGGGACCGGGATGGCGCCGATCAGGTTGGCGCCGAGGACCGCCTCGACGTACTCGGTGCGATTGAGCAGCGCCATCAGGATGCGGTCGCCGAACTGCACGCCGTTGCGGCTGAGCGCGGCACCGAAGGCCCGACTGCGTTCGTCGAGTTCGCGCCACGTCGTGGTCTGACCCTGGAATCGGAGGGCCGGACGGTCGGGTGTCATGAAGGCGTGCCGGTGCACCTGGTTGTTCCAGTGGTTACGGCGGGACCGCAGTGGTTCGGTCGTCAGATCGCTCGACGTGTGGGTGCTGGTGGTCAATGAACTCCCCTGACTCTTCTGTGACGCGCGGGCGGCGTTGTGTGTGCCCTGGCTCACACACTAGAGGGGTGCACTGACGGTGGGGGTGGATCGCGGAGGTTGTCGGCGCGCGGTCCCGATCGGCGACGGCGGACCGGTGAGATAAGGTGACCCTAACTGACAGCAAGTTCGTACCCGGCACACAGATTCTTGATCATTCGATCGAGTATGTGACCGGCGTGACCGGCACATCGAATCGGAAGGTCCATGACAGTTCTGCAGCGCAACCGGAGTTCACTGGCGCAGTCCGTACTCGGTGAGGCCAACTACCGTCGCGTCATCCGGATACTGGCCGAGCGGCGGCAACGCCCCCGGGTCGGAAAGGTGCGATTCGGAGATCTCCGCCGCACCCAGCCCATCTGCCGCGAGTACGGCTTCGAACGCGGCCGCCCCGTCGACCGCTATTACATCGAGAACTTCCTGGAACGCAGCGCCGACCTCATCACGGGTGCGGTCCTCGAGGTCGGGGAACGCACCTACACCGAGCGGTTCGGTCGTGGGGTGACCCGCTCGGACATGCTGAACGTCGTCGACGAACCCGGCGCCACCTACGTCGACGACCTGACCGACGCGCCGAGTGTGCCGAGTAATACCTACGACTGCATCATCCTGACGCAGACGCTGCAGATGATCTTCGATCTGCCCTCGGCGATCCGAACCATCTACCGCATTCTCAAACCCGGCGGTGTCCTGCTGTGCACGGCGCCGGGGATCAGCCAGATCGCCGATCCGGTGTGGAACTCCACCTGGTACTGGTCGTTCACCGAACTCTCGGCGAACCGGCTGTTCGGCCTGGCCTTCCCGCCGGGGAACGTCGACGTCCGAACACACGGAAACGTGTTGTCGGCCACCACCTTTCTCTACGGCATGGCCGACCGTGAACTGCGCCGCAGCGAACTCGACGTGGTGGACCCGGAGTATCCGGTCATCATCACCATCTCGGCTCGCAAAGGTGATGTGGGACAACGGCAACCGGCCGTGCTCTCCCCCGGCACCGAGGTGGCGGCGTCGGGTGACGATGACCCGGCATTGCAGGCGGCGACCGAGTTCCTGAGTGCCGACGTCGGCCCGGTCGGCGCGGATCCGGGCGACGCTGCTCCGGCCATCGAGAACTGGGGCGAGGTCGACCTCGCCGACATCGCCGACCACGTCGGCGGTTCCGGACGGGTGCTGCTGCCCCGGGTGCTCGAACACCATTGGGGGTGGCGACGCATCCTCGCCAACGCGGTGGCCGGTACCGGTGACCGTCTCGCGATCGTGCTGTCGGTTCCCCTCGGCGACAGTGAGATGCGCGTCGACAACGACAAGCCGATTCCCACGTTGCAATTGCCGCGGGAGGAGTTTCTTGCCCACTTCGCCGGCATGACCGTGCGTGAAGACGTCCTCGAATCCGAGGACGGTACACAGACAGTGATCTATGTCGGGAAGTAGGGCGGCGGCGGCCGCCATCACGCGGCGGGTTCGGCGGTGGCGGCCGCGCGGCGGGATCCTGATGTATCACTGCATCTGCGCCGAGGCCTGCGA
Source organism: Gordonia oleivorans (assembly GCF_040044975.1). Lineage (NCBI taxonomy): Bacteria > Bacillati > Actinomycetota > Actinomycetes > Mycobacteriales > Gordoniaceae > Gordonia > Gordonia oleivorans. Next base: position 29,619 of record NZ_JBDZDI010000021.1, on the reverse strand, counting down.
CCCGTGGGCGATCTGCATCGCACCCGAGCACTTCGACGATCAGATGGCCGTCCTCGCCGAGGCGCGTGCGGCGGTGCCCCTCGCGGATTTCGCCGACGAGGACGGCTACACGTGGGACGGTTCCCGGGTGGCGGTGACCTTCGACGACGGCTATGTCGACAATCTTCTTGTCGCACTGCCGATCCTGGAGAAGTACGACATTCCCGCGACGATCTTCGTGGTCGGCAACGCCGTCGACCGCGGGCGGGAGTTCTGGTGGGATGCGTTGCAGCGGGCGATCCTCGGTCCGACCACCCTGCCCGAGGTCCTCGACGTCCCGTTCGGGACCGGACCGCGGACGTTCACCTCGACCGATGGTTGGGGTGCGGTTGCCGAGAACGCCGGATGGCGAGCCGATGCCGAGGACCCGAGAAACCGGCGTCAACAGCTGTTCCGGACCCTGTGGGATGCCATCGTCGTGCTGGGTCCCGACGAGCAGGACGGGGCCGTCGACCACCTTCTGGAGTGGGCCGGTGAGCCCGAGATCGGTGTCGGCTCACGACTTCCGGTGACCGGTGAGCAGTTCGCCGAACTGGCACGGCATCCGTTGATCACCCTCGGTGGTCACACTCGTGACCACGTCTCGCTCACCGACATGACGTTGCCGGACCGGCACGCCCAGATCGACGCGGGTAACCGGTCGGTGTCCGAACTGGCCGACGCGCCGGTGACCCAGTTCGCCTTTCCCTTCGGCCGTTTCGACGTTCCGACGCGAAACCTGTTGCGTGACAGCGATGTCACCGTGGGCTGTACCAGTGTGTCGACACCGGCGATATCGTCGGACGATCGTCACGCGCTGCCCCGGCTGCACGCCACGGACATGGACGGTGACGCATTCGGTCGATGGCTTCGGCGCGATCACGGCCTGCTCGGGAGCAGGGCCTAGCGGATGACGAAATCGTCCCACCGGTCGTCGAGATAGTCGACGAAGCGCGGACCGACCGACTCGTTCACGAGGTGACGCTCGGGCACCGGGGTGTCCATCGCCCGGAACTCGTCGTCGGCGGCGACGTGACGGGCGAAGTCGTGATGCAAGATGGCTCCGGTTCCGATCAACACGAAATCGGCTCCGCGCTCCAGGCATTCACGTGCACCCGGTGCGTCCAGTATCTTGCCGGCCACGCCGAGTCGCGTCGATCCACGTGGGAGGTCGACGAAGTACTCGATCAGGAGGCGGTCGGAATGGTGCTCCTCGTAGGGACGCTTGAACGCATCCCACAGCGAGAGGTCGAGGTAATCCAGTTGTCCGTCGGACAGGACCTCACCGGCCAACGCACGGGCCTCGTCGAGCACGATTCCGTACCTCTCCGGCGAGAGTCGAAGTCCCAGTTGTAGATCCGACGAGGTCGCCGCCCGGATCGCGGCGATGATCTCGTGCACGATGCGGAACCGGTTCTCCGCCGACCCTCCAAAACGGTCGGTGCGGCGGTTGTGCCGGACGTCGAGGAACTGGGCCACCAGGTAGCCGTGGGCGCCGTGGATCTCGACGCCGTCGAAACCTGCCCGTTCGGCCCGGACCGCGGCGTCGGCGAAGTCGGCGATCACGCGTTCGATCTGGTCGGTGGTCAGCGCGGTCACCCCGCGTTGCGGATCGTCCCACGGCCCGAGCGCCGGCCGACCGGACAGTGCCGGATCGGCGCGACGGCCACCGTGCTGCAACTGCACCGCCGACACCGAACCCGCGGACCGGATACCGGTGGCGAGCCGTCGCAGACCGTCGAGATGGGTGTCGTCGCAGATACCGAGCTGACCGGGGAATGTCTGTCCCTCCGGACTGACATGCGCGGCGCACGTCATCACCAGACCGAATCCACCCTCGGCGCGGCGAACCAGCCACCGGTATTTGTCGTCGGACAACGTTCCGTCGGCATTGCTCTGCAGGTTGGTCAGCGGTGCGAGCGCAACCCGATTGCGCCACGGGCGACCGTGGGCGAGCTCGAGGGGCGAGCCGAGATACTGCATGAACCTGTCCTTGGGTGCCGAGGGGATGGACCAATCAGTTGTAGCGCACCGACGGTGGCGCGGTGGCGGCGACCATGCCGGCGGACCGGATGGTCGAACTTCGCCCGCGTGCGATGGGGTCGGTGCCAGAATCGCGGTATGAGCGAACATGTATACCGGGTCATCGAGGTTGTCGGTTCATCGGCGGAGGGTACCGATGCGGCGATTGCCAATGCCATTGCGCGCGTGACGAAGACGACGCGGAACGTCGACTGGTTCGAGGTCGTCGGAACGCGTGGGCATGTCGTCGACGGCGCCGTCGCGCACACGCAGGTGACCCTGAAGGTCGGCTTCCGGATCGACGAGGACGACGCCGCGTCGTGAATTCGGCTCGCCCGGAGGTGGCGACGCTATCCTGACGGCGGGCGGACGAGCGGGCCGCGGCATCCGAAGGGAGTCCGGTGACAGACGAGGTCGAATGCGTGGTGGTCGGCGCCGGCGTCGTCGGGCTGGCGGTGGCGCGGCGACTGGCGCGCGACGGTCGCGAGGTGGTGATCGTCGAATCCGAGGACGCCATCGGGACAAAGACCAGCTCCCGCAATTCCGAGGTCATCCACTCCGGGATCTACTATCCGCGCGGCAGCCTGAAGGCACGTGCGTGCGTCGCGGGTCGCGAAATGCTCTATCGCTACTGCGCCGAGGCCGGTGTGGCCCACCGACGCTTCGGCAAGCTGATCGTGGCCACCACCGAGGATCAGCGTCCACAACTTCAGCGCATCATCGCCGCCGCGCACGCCAACGGGGTCACCGATCTCCGTCTCGTCGAGGGTCCCGAACTGGCCGAGATGGAACCGGACCTGTCAGCCGTCGCGGCGGTGCTGTCCCCGTCGACGGGCATCGTCGACGGGCACGGCTTGATGCAGGCGCTGCGCCGCGACGCCGAGGACGCCGGAGCCTCGGTGGTCGTGCACAGCCCGCTCGTCGCCGGCGAGATCGGCGCCGACGCGACGATCACGGTGGAACTCGGCGACTCGTTCCGGGTCCGGTGCACGACACTCGTCAACTGCGCCGGGCTGGGGGCGTGGGATGTCGCCGCCGCACTGGACGGGTTCCCGCCCGGGCAGATCCCGTCGCGCCGTTTTGCCAAGGGCAACTACTTCGGACTGGACCACGACACCGCGCCGTTCTCCCGCCTGATCTACCCGGTGCCGGTGGCCGGCGGCCTCGGTATCCACCTGACGCTCGACCTCGACGGCCGGGCGCGATTCGGCCCCGACGTCGAGTGGCTGGGGGACGTCGATCCCGCGCAGATCGACTTGTCCGTCGATCCCCACCGCGTGGATACGTTCACCGAAGAGATCCGGTGGTACTGGCCCGGACTCCCCGACCACGCGCTGCATCCCGATTACTCGGGCGTCCGCCCCAAGATCAGTGGTCCCGGTGACCCGGACGCGGACTTCGCGGTGCGCGGACCCTCGGATCACGGGATACCGGGCCTGGTCCACCTGTTCGGCATCGAATCGCCCGGACTGACGTCGAGCCTCGCGCTCGCCGACGAGGTGGCGGCGAGACTGCGGCCGTAATCCGACGGCGCTCTCTCAAACGCCGGTCGAGCTCGACGAGGCGCCGGCCGGGGAGGCGTCGAGGAGGTGTCGAGGCCTGGTGGGGTGAGGCTGGAACGTGCTGGGGCGTCGGGCGCAACGACATCGAGCGCTGTCAACGGGAAGCCGAGCGCTGTGAACGCGGAGACGGGCGCCGTCGATGTGAGCAGGAGCGCGGTCGACGAGCGGGCGATTGCGGCGTCTGAACAACCCGCTCGTTGATGTGATCCATGTCGCCCGATCAGATCCGTGTGACGTGTCGGTGGCCGGAGCCGGGGTCGTAAGCTCGGAGAGGACCCCGACCCGCGGGCCGCGGATGCGGCGACAGCAAGACAACGCATCAACACGCACGATGTCGCCGCGACCGCGATACTGGTAGCGCCGAGACAACACGAATCCCGGTGCTGCGTGACCACGACTGGAGAGTAAGGCGGATTATGAGCGCGGAAAAACCGACCATCATCTACACGCTGACCGACGAAGCGCCCATGCTGGCGACCCACGCTTTTCTGCCGGTGATCCGAGCGTTCGCCGATGCCGCCGACATCAACGTCGCGACGACTGACATCTCCGTCGCAGCCCGCATCCTGGCCGAGTTCCCCGACTACCTCACCGACGAGCAGAAGGTTCCCGACAACCTCGCCGAACTGGGCAAGCTCACCCAGGACCCCAGCACCAACATCATCAAGCTGCCGAACATCTCCGCGTCGGTGCCGCAGCTGCTGGCCGCGATCAAGGAACTGCAGGCCAAGGGATACAAGATCCCCGACTTCCCGGGCAGTCCGAAGACCGACGAGGAGAAGGCGATCCGCGACCGCTACACCAAGTGTCTGGGTAGCGCAGTCAACCCCGTTCTGCGTGAGGGAAATTCGGATCGACGCGCCCCGAAGGCGGTCAAGGAGTACGCCCAGAAGCACCCGCATTCGATGGGTGACTGGTCGATGGCGTCGCGCACCCACGTCGCGCACATGCGCCACGGCGACTTCTATCACGGCGAGAAGTCGATGACCGTCGACGGTGATCGTGACGTCAAGATGGAACTGGTGACCACCGGCGGCGAGACGATCGTCCTCAAGCCGAAGGTGTCGCTCACCGACGGCGACGTCATCGACGCCATGTTCATGAGCAAGAAGGCCCTCATCGACTTCTACGAGGAGCAGATGGAGGACGCCTACAAGACGGGCGTGATGTTCTCGCTGCACGTCAAGGCCACGATGATGCGGGTCAGTCACCCGATCGTGTTCGGCCACGCCGTGCGCACCTTCTACAAGGATGCCTTCGCCAAACACGGTGAACTCTTCGACGAACTCGGCGTCAACGTCAACAACGGGCTCTCGGATCTGTACGCGAAGATCGAGTCGCTGCCGGCGTCGAAGAAGGAAGAGATCATCGACGACCTGCACAAGTGCCACGAGCATCGCCCGGAGCTGGCGATGGTCGACTCGGCGCGCGGCATCTCCAACTTCCACTCCCCCAGCGATGTCATCGTCGACGCGTCGATGCCCGCGATGATCCGCGCCGGCGGCAAGATGTACGGCGCCGACGGCCGGCCCAAGGACACCAAGGCGGTCAACCCGGAATCCACCTTCTCGCGGATCTACCAGGAGATGGTCAACTTCTGTAAGACCAACGGCGCCTTCGATCCGACGACGATGGGAACGGTCCCCAACGTCGGCCTGATGGCGCAGCAGGCCGAGGAGTACGGCTCCCACGACAAGACCTTCGAGATCCCCGAGGCCGGTTCCGCCAACATCGTCGACGTGGCCACCGGCGAGATCCTGCTGTCCCAGGATGTCGAAGAGGGCGACATCTTCCGTCTGTGCATCGTCAAGGACGCCCCGATCCGGGATTGGGTGAAGCTCGCGGTCACCCGCTCCCGTGATTCCGGCATGCCGGTGGTGTTCTGGCTCGATCCGTACCGCCCGCACGAGAACGAGCTGATCGGCAAGGTGCGGACCTACCTGAAGGATCATGACACCGAGGGTCTCGACATCCAGATCATGTCGCAGGTGCGCGCGATCCGGTACACGATGGAACGCCTGATCCGGGGTCTGGACACCATCTCGGCAACCGGCAACATCCTGCGTGACTACCTCACCGACCTCTTCCCCATCCTGGAACTCGGCACCAGTGCCAAGATGCTGTCGATCGTGCCGTTGATGGCCGGCGGTGGTCTCTACGAGACCGGTGCCGGTGGGTCTGCGCCCAAGCACGTGAAGCAGCTGCTGGAAGAGAATCACCTGCGCTGGGATTCACTGGGTGAGTTCCTCGCGCTGGCGGTGAGCCTGGAGGATCTGGGCCGCAAGAATGACAATGCGAAGGCGACGATTCTCGCCAAGACGCTCGACGCGGCCACCGGCAAGCTCCTGGAGAACAGCAAGGGTCCGTCGCGGTCGACCGGTGAGCTCGACAACCGCGGAAGCCAGTTCTATCTCGCCATGTACTGGGCGCAGGAACTCGCCAACCAGACCGACGACGCCGAGTTGGCGAAACACTTTGCGCCGCTGGCGAAGTCGCTCGCCGAGAACGAGGACGCCATTGTCGCCGAGCTGAACGACGCTCAGGGCGGTGCCGTCGACATCGGTGGCTACTATGCACCGGATTTCGAGCTGACCGACAAGGTGATGCGCCCCAGCGCCACGTTCAACGACGCCTTGGCTGCCGTCAGCGGCTGACCGCCGGTCACAACGATCAGGGGTCGTCGCCGGATGCGACAAGCACCGGTGGCGGCCCTTCGTCGTGTTCGGGCGCTGTCGGTGTGGCGGGGCTACATCGATTCGAAGGCGCGGCCCAGCTCGGTGGCGACGTCGATGATGCGTGCCTTGGTGATGGCCGGATCGTTGATGCGCACGGCGACGTCGGCGGCGATGAACCGGCGGATCTCGTCGTCGACCTGGCCCACCATCCGGATGATCTCGCCGCGCAGGTTGCGGGCCGCCACACCCACTGTCACGTCCCGCGGACGTGGTTCGGCGACGTCGATGTGCAGTTCCAATGGCTCGATCGCCCGAGCGGTCAGGGCGAGGGCCACCGAGCCGTCGACGTCGTAGCGGATGCGATCGACCTTCAGATCGACCAGCAATCGGATACTCAGCGGTATCTGGACGGCAAAGGTGATGACGTCGGAGACCTCACGCACGATGTGGGGTTCGTCAATGCGCACCCGGGCGCGGACCTTGGCGATACCGCCGGGGCCCGACGGGATCGGTCCGACCTCGAAGGAATCACCCGTCAGCGTGGAGAATGCGCTGGCCACGCGGTCCTCGGTGACCGCCACCTCGAAGAAGCGGCGGCCGAACTCCTCGTACGTCAGCTCTGGCATCTCTCCATGGTGGCAAATCTCACCGAACTCGGGGGCGATCAGGGTCAACAAGCGTGGTCAGTGCCTGCCGTGCGCGTCGGCGCGGGCAGCCGCGTCCGGCCACATCCGGGGACATGGCGTGCCCGGGATGGTCGCGACCTCGAAGTGCCACCACTCGTTGGCGAATGTGCGGCACAGCCCCCACCGGTTGCCGTTGCGCTCGAGCCAGGCCGCCCCGGCCTGCGGCCCGACGTCGATCGCGTGACCGCCGACGTGGGTGGACTCATCCGGCGGTAGCACCCAGCGGCGTGCCGCCTCGGGGCTGCCGTAGGTGCCGATCGCGTCCCGCCACAGTTGCTGCTGCTCGGCCCGGGTGCGGGCGCCGGAGGTGATGTGCAGCGGAACCCCGTCGTCGTGTGCGGCCGCGGCGGCCTGCGCGTACGCGGTCGCCAGGACCGGGTCGAGGCCGGCGGTGCCCGACTCTGCGTGTGCCGGGGCCGCGGTCCCCGACCAGAGCAGGGCCAGCGCCCCGAGGACGGCCGACAGCATTGCGAGGCGGGCGGTCAGTGGTGTGCGACGGGCAGTTGGCGGCATCAGGGAGAACGACACCCGACCCAGTATGCCGTCTACTCTCGGCCGGTCGTGGTGAACGGCAACACCAACCGCGAGGGGTGGGCGGCGTCGCGGAACACCTTATGGGTGACCGGACGGCCGACCGGCAGGTGGAAGGCATCCGGTGGCAGCAGCGAGTTGTGGTCGTCGACCAGCGGCTCGTCGCCGCCGTGGGATTCAACGTCCCGGCGGCGGTGCCGGCATGTTCACCAGCACCTTGGCGATCTCGGGATGCAATGTCATCGCTCATGCCCCCGCGGTCTGGGATGTCGACTGTGCTGCCGGCTTCTGACCCGGGAAGGCGTCGTTGAGTTCACCCTCGGTCCAGCCGGACCGCGAAATACGTTGCAGCTCATCGGTGCCGGGCTTGCGGACGGCCTGATACTGCGCCAGCGCGGCCGGGACGGACGCCGCGTCACGCAGTGCGTTGGCGAGTTCGCCGGCATCGAAGATCGCCGAGTTCGCGCATCTCCTCGTTGGACACCACCGGTCACCAGGTGGGGATCCCGTTGTGGAACAGCGCTATCGAACAGGCGAAGGTGGCCGCGACGACGTTGCTGCTCGGCGCGGATGCGCCCGCGCTGGTGCATCGGCCGTACTTCTGGACCGAACAGTTCGGGCTGTCACTCAAGGCGGTCGGTGATCTTCCCTTCGTCGGCGAACCCGAGCGTCTCGACGGGGACCCGGACACCGATTCCGCGTCTGCGTCGACTGTGCGCGTCCTCGCGGGGCCGCGCCGGTGGACTGAGCAGGACGCGTGCCCAGGACCCCGATGGTCACCGGGCCAATACAGTAATGCCCATGACCAGTCTGCGCGAGGCCCAGAAGCAACTCACCCGCCGTCGACTCCTGACGGCCGCGCTGGAGACCTTCCAGGCCAAGGGATACGCAGCCACCACGGTCGATGACATCGCCAAGGCGGCCGGCACCACTCGGGTGACGTTCTATGCCTACTTCCCCAACCGCAGCGATCTGATGAGTGCCCTCGTCGACGAACAGCTCAACGAGTCATTGCAGCGCGATCGGTCCGATGACCACGGGTCGACCGCCACCGATCTGGTCGCGGTGGTGGCGGCGGGGACTCGCGACAGCATCGAGGCGTGGATGCGTGAACGCGTGACCATCTGGCCGGAGATCCGGCCGATCATCCGCATCGCCCGGCAGGCGGCCGGGGTAGATCCCGATCTCGGTGACATCGTCGAACGGTGGATGGAGGAGGCCGTGGCCGACATCGAGGAGGGACTCGAGCGGGCCGGCCGGTTCGAGAAACACCAACGCCACTTCCGGGGCGTCCTGGCCATCGCCGAACTCGACTACGTCGCCCAGAACTGGGGCAGCTCCGACTGGAAACTCGAAGAGGAACAGATGATCACCGAACTCGTCGACAGTTGGGTTCGGCTGCTCGCACCGGCCGCGGACTGAACGTCCGCCGTGGTTGTGCGGGACGATCCGGACGAGTCGGAGTCCGGTGTCGGCAGGCGCGTCCTGGTGATTCTCGGTGCGCTGTCGGCATTCGGCCCGATCTCCACCGATCTCTACCTTCCGGCGCTCCCCCGGGCCATCGTGGGCCGATCGGTGTTCGGGATCGGCACTGGTGTCGGTCTTTGCGCTGCTCACCGTCGTCGTAGGGCTCGGCCCGGTACTGGCCCCGCTGCTGGGTAGCGCCATCCAGCTGGTCGGTTCGTGGCGCACGATCTTCGCCGTGCTCGCCGTCATCGGTGCGCTCCTCGTCGTGGCCACCGCGATGTGGATCCCGGAAACGCTGCCGCCGGGACACCGAGTGTCCGGCGGGGTGCTGGCCGGCGCCTCGGCGTCGTATGGGCGGCTGCTCAGCGATGGCCGTACCTGCTGGTCATCACCACCGGCGCCGTCGGTTTCGGGGCGCTGTTCGCCTACATCACCGGCTCCCCCTTCGCATTCCAGGAGGTGCACGGACTGAGCCCCTCGGAGTTCGCGGTGGTGTTCGCGGTCGACGGTCTGTGCCTGATGGCGTGTGCACGGTGGGTGCGATTCTCCCGAGCGCTCCACCAGATCGCCTGTGGTGCTGCGTTTCTCGTAGCCGGTTCGGCGCTTCTGGTCGTGGCCGCGGGAACAGATGGCCTGGCGGCTGCTCGTCGGCTGTGCGGTCATCGCAGCGTTGTGGGGTGTGATCGGCCGAGCGTCACCGCCCTGGCATTGATACGCCATCCCGAACGCGCCGGCGCGGCGGCGGCACTGCTCGGCGCACTGCAGTTTCGTGGTGGGCGCGGTGACGGGCTCGCTGGTGGGGCACAGAGCCACCACGGGGATCCCGTCATCATCCCGCGTCGCATGGGCCGATTGCATCGAAATGACAAGCCATGTCCGGCAGCGCTTCTCGTCGCCGGTCCGGGGACAGGCGAGGTTCCTGTCCCCGCGTCGGAGGCCTATGGTGGAGGTGCCTGCGAATGAAGTCGGAGGCCTATGCTGGGGGTGCCTGCGAGAAAAGGAGTCAGTGGTGAGTGAGCATGAGGTCAAGATGATCGTGCTGTCGACCGATGATCTCGACGCATCCATCGAGTTCTACAGCGAGACCCTGGGTTTCGCGCTGAAGTTCCGTGACGGTGCGCATTTCGCGGCATTGAACGGCGGGGCCGTCACCCTGGCGCTGGCCACCGAGGTCGATCACCCGATCCCGGGACAGGTGGTGGTCGGGATCAAGACCGACGACGTCGACGCGGCCGCCAAGGCCATCGAGGCGAGTGGCGGCGGCATCGTCAAGGGTCCCTACGACGATGCGCATGAACGTCGCGCCGTGGTCTACGACAACAAGGGCAACGGACTGGTGTTCTACAGTCCGCTCGCACGCTGATCGTGCCGACCAGGGGTAGCGCTTGCGCATCAAAGTGAATACAATTAAATCGTGCACTACTTATCGGCGCCGGGTGGATCGCCCGGTGTACGCGGGTAGCCGACACCCGAGCCGTACACCCCAGAGCCATACACCCCAGCCGAGACAAGGAAGATCCCGATGAGCAAGACGTCCACGGTCACCACGACCAGCACGGCCACCGAGCGCCCGCACGGCTGGCAGTACGTGAAGTATTGCTACGGCGGTCGCCTGCCCGATTCGATGCGCGACTGGGTGACCAATGATCTCGCCGGCCCCGGCGCGGCGACCCGGATGGTCGCGCGCTGGGCGATCCCGTGCATCGTCGTTCTCGTCCCGCTGCTGTTCACACCGGCCGATTGGCTGGTGCGCGCCAACATGACGGTGCCGATCCTCATCCCGTACATCTTCTTCTCGATCGCGTTGAACCGGGTGTACCGACGTTTCCGGCTGACCCAGCACGGACTCGATCCGGATCTCGTCAACAAGCTCGAACGCGAGAAGAACGCCGACCTCTACGACGAGTACCGGCGCAAGTACCGCGGCACCGGCCACTGAGCCCGGCGCTCCAGCGCAATCCCGGCCCACGAAGTGGGGGAAGATTCGTCTTCCCCCACTTCTGTCGTTTCGTCGGTCGGCTGTTTTGTCGGTCGGCCCTGTGTCAGGTCAGCCGTGTCAGATCAGCCGGTTGCGGCCCGAGGACCGCCGCAGTTCGGTGAACGCGCCGATCGACGTCGAGGTCGCGGTGGCGACCGGCCGCCCACCCGTCTCGGTCTTCGACACCATGATCACGTTGTCGATGTAGGGCTGGATGGTGCTGGTGTTCTGCACGGTGGCCACGATGATCAGCTGGAACCCGAACTTGCGGAACGCCGAGAGAGCCTGCTGGGCGAACTGCGGATCGGATTTGGAGAACGCCTCGTCGAGCATCAGCTGCGCGAAGATCGGCCGGTTGTCGTCCCCGTCGGGACTCGCGAGGTTGAAGCTGAGCGCTCCGGCCAGACAGAACGCCATCAGTTTCTCCTGCTCACCACCGGAGTTGTCGCCGGCGTTGCTGTAGGTCCGGATCGTCTCGCCGGTGGCGGCGTCGTGCTCCTCGCAGTAGAAGTCGAAACGATTGCGCACGTCGAGGGCATCGCGGGTCCACTGGCGATCCTCCGGGGTGGCGCCCGCGAGACGTTCGCGCAGCAGCAGGATGTCGGCGTACTGCTCGAGGATCGCCTGCTCGTCGCCGAAGGCGACCGCGGTCGACCGCCGGGAGATCTGACGGGCCTTCTCGGTCAGTTCGGCCGCGGCGGCGAGGTGTTTGCGCCCGGGCTGCAGACGCAGCCGGGTACCGCGGTTGAACGCGACGGCCCCGAGGCCGGTGTTGACACGTTCGATCTGTTCGACGATGCGGCGTTCCTCGGCGTCGGCGGCCATGTGCAGGTTGAGGATCGCTCCCGGCGCCTGCTCGGTGATCAGTCGACGCATCCGTTCATAGGCCGACGGGAGTTCCCGTTCATCGATGCGGCGGCACATCGCCACGTAGTCGTACACCCGCTCGTCGAGGTCGTCGCTGTCGTTCGGGATGGCGTCGGGGAACTCCTCGTCGTAGGTCCGCACGATCCGCGCGAGTTCGTCCCGGGAGCGCCGGGCATCGGCGCGCATGCGGTCACGGTCCCGGCCGACCGCCTTCACCAGTTCCGCGCGGTAGGGCTCGGGTGCGAGGACGTCGAGGATGGCCGGTGACTCCTCCCGGAAACCGTCGAGCGCCACCTCGATGCCCTCACCGACCTGTTCGGGCGTGAGCCGATCGGTGAGGTCGAGCAACTGGGTGCGGCGCTCGTCGTGGGTGGCGATGCGGTCGCGCACCAGCGCCGCCTTGGAGATCGCCGCGCGCACCTGTTCCCAGATCTCCTCGGCCTTGCGTTGCAGGGCCTCGACGTCGGGATGCTCCTCCATCAGCAGTTCGTACTGGTCGGACAGGCGTTCGGCGCGGTCCTCGGCCGACTCCACGTCGATCTCGGTCCACTGGGTGAACTGTTCGCAGACACTGCGATACGCGTCGCGTCGCCGTTGTTTGTCGGATCGGTCGGCCTCGATCGACGCGGTCGCCGCGCGGGCCGACTCGTAGTTGCTCTCGTGCTGATCGAGTTCGTCGCGCAGGGCGGCGAGTTTGGCATCGACGTTGCCGACGAAGATGAACTGCGATGCCCGCAGGGTCTGACGGTCATCCTTGATGGCGAGTCTGGCCGAATCCTTGCGCAGCCCGCGATCGGTGACCGCCTTGGTGTGCCGGGAGAACTCGGCGGGATCGTCGACGCAGACGTAGTTGCCCAACCGGTTGAGGATGGTCAGGGCCTCCGCGGAACTGGGATGGGTGTCCTCGACCGGACGCAGCGTCGCGGCGAGCGTACCGGGCTCGGCGGCGCCGGCCTCCCGGGCCTGGACCTGGTGCAACTGGATCCGGCCACGCATGTCGTGGGTGTTGACGAAACGCAGTGCGGCATGAAAGTGCCTGTCGGGCACCAGGAGTCGTAATCCTGCGGTGCGCAGTACCTTCTCGACGGCGGGTCGCCACCGTTCCTGATCGGGATCGAGTTCGACGAGTTCGGCGACGTAGCGCAGTTCGGTGTCGTCGACCTGCAGGGCGTCGGCGATCACCCGGCGCATCTCGTGCTCGGAGCGCGGCAGGGCCGAACCGGCGTTCTCGACGCGGGTGAGTTCGTCCCTCGCGGCGTCACGCCGGGTCCGGGCGGCCACCTCCTGGGCGAGCACCTCGGCGTAGTGCCCCTTTCCGGCGTCGAGGAGCCCGTCGATCCGGGTGGCCTCCTCGATCAGGAACTCGCGTGATTCCCAGAAATCCTCTGCGGTGTCCGGGATCTCGACGTCGAGCGCGGACAGTTTGGCCTCATACGAGGAGAACCGGATCGACACCTCGTTGGCGGCCTTCTGGGCGGCGGTGAGCTGCTCGGACAGCGGGGCGAGATCCGCTGTGCTCGAAGCGATCCGGGACAGCAGGTGACTGTGATCGGTCCGTAGCTGATCGTGTTGGGCGGTCAGCGCCTCGAGGTCGCCGTCGAGGCGTTCGATCTGATCGTCGAGGTCGGCGATCTCCGGTTGTGCGTGCCGGATTCGCAGATTGGTCAGGTAGGCGCGTACGGCGGCGGTGTCGATGGTGTCGAGCACCGAGAACTTCGCCGCCTCGGTCGCATAACGTTCCTGGATCGCCTCGATGTCGCCGAGAATGGTGCGTTTACGCCGGGCGATGTCGAGGAGTTCACGCGCGTCGACCAACGGATCGATCTGCTCGAGAGCGTCCTTGATGCCGACGATGCTCGTCGGCTCGTCGAGCATGAACTCGCGGACGAACTGTGCCAGGCCACCGACGCTCTTGAGCGACTTGGCCTTTCCGAGAAGTTGTTGGGCCGCATCGGATCCGCGGATGCCGATCAGCGAGTACAGGGACGCGAGGTACTTGCCCTCCCCGGGACCACCGCGCCAGCCGCGCTCACGGAGTCGGGCGGCGTTGTGATTGCCCTGCGCCCACTCGTTGCAGGCCTCGACGATGTCGGCGTCGCCCTCGGTCAGGAAGTAGGCGCTGTGCGCATCGGTCATCTTGCCCGCGGCAAGCCATTTGAGCACCAGCCCGGTGATCGCGGCACCCGAATCGGAGGTGTAGGTGACGGCGATGGCCGCCCATGCCGGACCCGTGCCGCGCAGGTACATCACCTCGCGGGTGGAGTTGACCCCGTCGCGGCGCTCACCCCACGCGCCGCGGACGTACTTGCCGACCGTGCGTTTGCCACTGGCCGAACCGGCGGCCGTCGCGTCCCCGGAGGCGTTGAAGTTGCGCCGATGATCGGGCAGGAAGGCCAGCGAGATCGCGTCCAGCAGTGACGACTTACCGCTGCCGGACGAGCCGGTGACCAGAGACCCGTTGACGCTGAACGGAATCGAGTGGTACCCGTCGAAGACACCCCAGTTGATCAGTTGCAGCCGGGAGAGGTGGAACTGGTCGACGCTGCTGCTCACCACTGGTCATCCCCCTCGTCGTCGGTATCGTCGGCATCGAGATCCACCGACTCGGCGCCGTCGTGATCCGACGGCGTGTCCTCCGCGTCGTCATCACCGACCTCGCCGGAACCGATGAACACCTCGAACTGGTGTTGCAGATCGGTGATGACCGAGGCGGTCATCACCGCGGTGATCACCGGGCTGACGGTGAAGGTGTCGGGGTCGTCGCGGTGACGACGCAGGAACTCGAGTTCCTCGAGTTTGTCGATGGCCTTGTCGATGCGCTTGTCGAACAGTGTCAGGTCCCGGTCGATCGTATTCGACACGCCCGCGAACAATTCGTGGATCTCCTCGTGGGTGATCAGCACCTGTTCCTCGCGCGCGGCCCGCATGTGTTTGGCCAGATGCAGAGCCAGGATCGCATCATAGGTCTGGATGGTCTCTCGTTTGAGAAGCCTTCTCCCCCAACGTGAGTCATAGCCCACCTGCTCGACGAAGGCGACCTCGAGTTCGGTGACCAGCCGCAGGCGCAGATCGAGTTCGGACAGCCGCACACGCAGCCGATCCTGATACTCGAGGACCCACGACCACAGCTGCGGGGTGCGATCGGCGCTGACGTAGCGGCGGGTCACCAGGTTCTGCAACGCCCAGCACGCGCGGTCGGGCATCTCGCTGAGGTCGCCGTCGAAACGCGGCACCTTCGGGCTGTCGTCGACGGTGGCGGTCCGGGCGACGGCGGGCAGGTCGTCGTAGCCGCGGAACTCGTCGGTGGTGGCAGGGTCGACGGCGGTGCCGTGGTCGCGATTGTCGGTCACAGGGTGTCGGCCTCCGCGGTCGGAATCGGTTCGGTGAAGGTGAGGCTCGGTACCTCGATGAAGCGGTCGTCGCCATCGAGCGACCGGAAGCGGAGAACCGAGGTCGGCGTGGACGCGGACGGGGATGACGCCGACGCCCCGGGCTGGCGCAACGCCCACGACCACAACACGATCACATGGGCCAGATACGGTTCGTCGAGCGAGTCGATGGCCTCGGCGAGGGTGACCGGACCGGTGTGCAGGGCGTCGTTGACGCGCTCGGTGAGTTCGACGGTGTCGACCTGGCCGGCCAGCGACACGAACGAGTCGAGATCGGCCTGTCCGTCGGCGATGAGCGCCGGGATCGGTGGTTCGGGATTGCGGATCTCGAACGCCAGTCGACCGATGGAGGTCAATGACGTTGTGGCCAGCGGTAATTCGTAGCCGAGGCGACGATCCGACAGCGATGTCGACAGCAACTCGTTCGCCGTCGACAACGCGTCGTTGAGCTGGCGGGCGATGCCGCGGCTCTGTTCGAGGGTGCCGGAGGCGACGAATCGGCGGATGCGGCGGGCGCAGCGCCGACGGATCCGGCCGACCTCACCGATCTGCTGGGTGACGAGGACGAAGAAGTTGTCCATCACCGACCGCAGCGCCGGATCGATACCGGGGAGACGGGCGATGACGGTGTCGATGTCGGCGATCAGCTTCGCGCGTTGTGCGGGGTCGCCGATCATCGTCGTGAATGCGTGGTACGAGGCGCTCTGTGACGACTCCAGCAGCGATTCGTAGTCGTCGAACATCTGCCGTTGCCGATCCCGGTAGGCGAGGTCGGAATCGCCGGGATCGTCGAGCAGCGCGGTGGTGATGCGATCGAGCATGCTGCCGTACTGACCGATGTCGGAGATGATCTGTTCCATCTGATAGGCGATGGCCCGGGCCTCGTCCTCGGCGGCGGCCAGGTCGGGCTCGCGCCGACGACCAGCATCGAGGTCGGCCAGTTCGGCGTCGAGTTCCTCGATCTGTTGGGTGAGGTCCTCACGCAGTGCGTCGGCGTCGTCGCTCACCTGTCCGGCGACGCGTCGCAGGCCCGCGGCGATGCCGTTGATGGACCCACCGGTGGCCACCGAGTCCTCACGGCGAAGCCGGCGGGTGTAGTCGAGGACCGAGCGCGCCTCGGGCGTCAGGTGGCACAGGTTCTGCCCGGTGACCGCAGGATCGGGCATCCGGTGCAGCCACCCGTTCTTGGCCCACAGTTTGATGAGGTCGAGTCCCTGGGGCTGGTCGATGAGACCGAGGTCGGAGATGTCGCGATCGAGGCGGACCGCCAGGTCTGTCTCCGACCGTCGCGAGCCGAAGTCGAGGTGGCGCTCCATCAGGGTGACGTAGAGGGCGGAGTTGGTGGCCGCGAAGAGGCGCACGGCTGCCGACTTCTGGATCGAGCGATTGGCCTCCCACGCCTGCGCCAGCGCCGGCTGTTGCACACTCTCCATGGCCGCCTCGTGGGTTCGTCGGGAAACAGTTCGTCGGTGTCACTTCTTCAGGGACACTTCGTCAGGGACATTCGGACCCGAGGTAGTGTCCCACGGCCGGGTCGCCTCGCCCGCGTCGCCCGGTGGCACGTGTGGAGCGATGGCGATATCCGCAGGTCGATCGGCTGGGGGCGATGCCCGCGCACGTCGTTGACAGCGCTCTGCTGGACGTTGACGGCGCTCTCGCCCGCGTTGACGGCGCTCTCGCCCGCATTGACAGCGCTCAGCCGGACGTCGACGGCGCCCCGATGACAGAAGCCGACGACGCACAGAGCGCCGTCGGTGAGGATAGGGGCGCTGTGAGTGGAGTGACGAGCGCTGTCAGTGAGGAACAGAGCGCTGTCAACGATCGGCAGGGCGCTGTCGGTGAAGCGGTGTTGACGCCGCGGTGGGTCGAAGGGGTCGGCGGCCTGGCGTGGTTCCGACGGCGGTGCCAGAGTGGAGCACATGCTGCCGATCCTGGATCTCGCCGACGCCGACACCGATCCGGAGGGGTTTCGGCTCGCGCTGCGCGAGGCCACGCATGTGCACGGATTCTTCTACCTGATCGGCCACGGGATACCCGCCGAACAGATGTCGGCCGCGGTGGCGGTGGCCCGCGAGTTCTTCGCCCTCGACGATGCGGAGAAGGACGAGATCAGTCAGCTGGACAGCCCGCATTTCCGCGGCTACTCGCGACTGGGCGGAGAACTCACCAACGGGCGGATCGACTGGCGTGAACAGATCGATCTGGGTCCGGATCGACCGGTCATCGACAACGCGGACGGCTATTGGAACCTTCAGGGCCCGAATCTGTGGCCGACTCGACCCTCGCGGTTTCGTGAGGTGTTCGGATCGTGGAGTGACTCCCTGTCCGAGGTCGGGCTGCGGCTGCTGCGGCAGTGGTCGTTGTCGCTGGGTGCCTCGGAGGACCACTTCGACGAGGCGTTCGCCCACGCGCCCGCCACCTTGCTGAAGGTGGTGCGCTACCCGGGCACCGCCGAACGTGAGCAAGGCGTTGGGGCGCACAAGGATTCGGGTGTCCTGACGCTTCTGCTCGTCGAGCCGGGATCGGCGGGACTGCAGGTCGAGACCACCGGTGGTGAGTGGATCGATGTGCCACCGGTGGCCGACGCGTTCATCGTCAATGTCGGTGAACTGCTCGAAGTCGCGACCGGAGGATATCTGCGAGCCACCCGTCACCGGGTGCGCGCACCGAAACCGGGAACCGATCGCATCTCGATCCCGTTCTTCCTCAATCCCGCCCTCGATGCGGTGATACCGATCATCGACCTGCCTCCGGAACTCGCCGCCCGCTCGCGCGGCGTCGAAGCCGATCCGGCCAACCCGATCTATGCCACCTACGGGGAGAACGCGTGGAAGTCGCGTACCCGGGCGCATCCCGATGTCGCACAACGTCATCACGGGATCACCCCGACGGGCCCCGCCTCGGCATACTGACCCGGCGTACCGACCGGCACCGGACTCCGGACTCAGATCGGCAGCCACTCCGGGCGGCAGGAACCCCGCGGCACCAGGATGGTGCGGTACGCACCGGGCGTGCCGCTCATCCGGACCTGATCGGTGACGCCCTGATAGGCACCGAGTGCGGTGTCGGCGGTGAACGTCTCCGGATCGAGGTAGCGGTGCGCACCGCCGCCGGCGTCGGTACCGGCGATCTCGTGGGCGTATCCGCGGTCGAAGACCCCCATGCCGACGATCCACAGCGCCGCCCGGGTCAGCGAGACATGCACCCGATAACTGCCGCCGTGCTCTGCCCGACGGGCCAGCGCCTCGGTGACCCCGGCGGCCAGCAACCACGACACGATGTAATCGTTGACGACGAGAATCGGTGGTAGCGAGGGTGTGTCGCCGCCGCCCTCGCTCAGCATCATCCCGGCCAGGCTGCCCGCCGTCTGATCGAACCCCACCTGATCGCTCCACGGTCCCGATTCGCCGTTGAGGGACGCCGTCGCGTGGATCAGACCTCGGTGC
Source organism: Gordonia oleivorans (assembly GCF_040044975.1). Taxonomy (NCBI): domain Bacteria; kingdom Bacillati; phylum Actinomycetota; class Actinomycetes; order Mycobacteriales; family Gordoniaceae; genus Gordonia; species Gordonia oleivorans. The sequence goes on along the minus strand of NZ_JBDZDI010000021.1, from coordinate 10,978 downwards.
CCGGCGGTGGCGGTCGCGGCGTCGAGTCCGATCTCGGCGAGGTAACCCGGCCGTCGGTTGGCGTAGAGGACGTCGGCGCCGGCCACCAGACCGCCGAGGAGTGCGCTCCCCGACTCCGAACGCGGATCGATCACCGATGAGCGGACCCCGACGTTGGCGGTGGCGTAGGTGGCGTCGTGTTCGAGTTCGTTGGGTCGCCAGATGTTGAGGACGTCGGCGCCGTGCAACGCCAGCGACCGCCCGACGCCCGCACCGGCGATGACGTGGCCCATCCCGAGCGCGCGGATGCCGTCGAGGGGCTGGTCGGTCCCACCGGACAGCGGAATCGGGTCACCGTCGCCGATGCGGGTGATCTCGATCAACGGCATATCGGCGAGGACGTCACGGTAGTGGGGCTCGTCGAGCAGTTCGGTGATGGTGCGCAGCATCGGCATCACCACCCCGGCCTCGGTGCCGGCAGCCTCGAGTTCACGTCCCTTCCAGGTGGCGATGGCGGCGGCGACCGCCCGCGAATCGTCGGGGACACCGAGGAGTCGCTGGGCGCCGATCTTGATCTTGGGATAGGGATTGAGCGGCATCATCCAGCGATCGTCGCCGGTCCGGTAGAAACGGAATCCCAACGCATTCGACGGATTCGCCGGGGTCGACGGCGGATACCCGTTGAGCAACTCCCACTTCTGGTCGTAGAACGGGCACAGCCGGTGTGGTGCGCTGCGCAGGTCGACCGAGATGTCCTGTCCGGCTCCACCTCTCAGACGGTGGAGCTTGGCGACCGCGGCGGACTTGGTGGCCAGCGCGATGCCCGCCGCCGCGCCGAGTCGCAGGGTGCTCGGCACCACCGGATCGGCACCGATGAACCTCACCTCGCCACCGGTGTCGGCGGGCGACATGCCCAGCCCGGACAGCACGCCCTCGAATTCGGCACCGGCATCGAAGATGTCGTCGGTGGCCGGCGTGGCCGCGGCGGTGCGGAGTCGTTCGGTCAGCGACGTCATGCGGTCACCTCGGCATCGTCGACGTCGTTGCCGTCGGCGGCCGCGCTGAGCAGATCGTCGGGAAGGAGGACCTGGCGCGACCGCAGGTATTCGCCGATCGCCTTGCCGACCTGATCGACACGCAGATTCGACGACCCGCCGGTACCGAGCAGTCCGCGGAAGACGAAGTGCACGGCCCGCAACTCGGGGAACTCGTGTCGGACGATGTCGAGGTCCTTGGTCTCCGGGATGAGGCGACGGATCTCGTCGGTGTCGAGGAATCGGCGCAGCCACAGCCACACTCGCGGATCCGGGGTCCACACACCGACATTCGAGTTGCCGCCCTTGTCGCCGCTGCGGGCATGGACCACGGTACCCAGTGCGACACGGGTCACCCGCTCCGCCAGCGGCGCGCCCGAGGGTTCGGGATGCTGTGGCTGCGAGACGATCTCGAATGCGGGCGGTCGCGGTGCGTCGACGGTGCGGCCGTCTCCGACGACGGCCCGATGGCGCAGCGCCGACTGGTCCAGGACACCGGGCCAGTAGTCGATCCGCGGTGACGGCCGTGAGTGCAGACCGGCCGCCCCGTCGTGGAAATAGCCCGGGATTCCCTGCAGATACAGGCTCCCCAGTCGGGCACCGAGAGCGGCGGCACCGAGCGTGTCGGCATCGTCGGCGGTGGCCATCACGCGCAACGACACCGTTGCGGCCCACTGTGATTCGGGATCATCGGCGGCCGTACCGATCGCCGTGAGGTCGATCTCGACGCCGTCGGGCAGATCCAGCGACAGTTGATCGCGGATCAGCGCGATCTTCTCCTCCACGTGTGGCGAGGTGACGAAGACCGTGTTGACGACGCTGTGGCCGACCTTGCCGAACAGGGCCACCTTGGTGGTCGGCGGCGGCGGCGAGCCGACGGCACCGGTGACGGCCACGCGGTCGGACCCGACCGCATCGACGCGCACATGATCGAGACGAACGGTGACATCCGGGTTGAGGTAGACCGGTCCCTGGATCTCATAGACCAACTGGGCGGTGACGGTGTCGACGGTGACCGCTCCCCCATCCCGGGCGTGTTTGGTGATGACAGCGGAGCCGTCGGCGGCGATCTCGGCGATCGGGAATCCGGGCACCAGGCGATCGGGAATGTCGAGGAAACCGGAGAAGTTACCGCCCACCGCGTGGGATCCGCATTCGATGATGTGTCCGGCGACCACGGCCCCGGCGAGTGCGTCCCACTCGTCGGTGGACCAGCCATGCCACCACGCCGCCGGGCCGAGGGTCAGCGAGGCGTCGGTGACGCGGCCACACACGACGATGTCGGCCCCGGCCTCCAGTGCGGCGGCGATCCCCCACCCGCCCAGGTAGGCGTTGGCCGCGATCGGCTCGGCCGTCCACTGTGACAACGGCGCACCGCTGTCGAGGTGATCGAGGAGATGGCCTCCGGCGCGCAGGTCGGCGAGGTCACCGAGGATGTTGTCGCCCTCGATGTAGGCGACCTCGAGAGCGACTCCGGCAGCGGCGATCTCGTCGCGAAGTACCTGGGCGAGCCGGGCCGGATGGAATCCGCCGGCGTTGGTCACCACGGCGATCCCACGATCGGCGATGGTGGCCAGATGTGGCCGAATCTGGCGCACGAAGTATTCGACGTAACCGCGATCGGGGTTGCGGATATAGGCCGCGGACAACGAGGCGAGGGTGATCTCGGCGAGGTAGTCACCCATCAGAACGTCGATCGGGTCACCGTCGAGTGCCTCGGTGATGGCGGTGGGGCGATCACCGAGATATCCGGAGAAGTTCGCGATGCGGATGGGTCGTGTGGGGTCGGGTACTGCCATGTGGGCAGGCTATCGACCGACCGTCGGCGGTGACCAGGATCGATCGGCGAAGCCCACGATGACCGAATCGGTCGCGAACGCGGAGAGCCGCCGGTGGCGGTGGCCTACAGTGATCGCTGTGGATGTGCTTCATCTGCGGTACTTCGTCGCGGTCGCCGAGGAACGCAGTTTCACGCGGGCGGCGGCGCGACTGCACATGGCCGCGTCGCCGTTGAGTCAGCGCATCAAGGATCTCGAACGCGAACTCGGCATGGATCTGTTCATCCGCGCGCACCGTCGGGTCGAGTTGACCGACGCCGGACGCGCGCTGCTCCCCCAGGCGGGTGACATCGTCGAACGGGTCGACGCGATTCCCGATCTTCTCGCGGCGGCGCAGACCGGGCAGCAGCGCCGCGCGGTCATCGGCATCGCCCCGGAGGTGTCGCCGTCGATCCGTGACGCATTCCTCGACGTTCTGGCACAACGGTATCCGGACGTCCGTCCCCAACTACTACCGGCCAGCACCGCTCCGCTGCTGCGGGATCTACGAGGCGGAGCCGCCGACCTCGTCCTCGTCCACGGGCCGGTGGGCACCGACGGTGTGGAGTCCCTGCTGCTCGATCGGCAGCCCGTCGGGGTGGCGGTCGGTTCGATGATCGTCGACGGCACGCCGGAGACGATCGCGCTGGCCGAACTGGCCGAGATCCCGTTCGCCTCGATCAATCACGATGCGGCACCGGAGATCTACGCGAACCTCGACAACCTGCTGACCCGGCACGGCGTGCACAAACGGATCACGCTGAGCGACGGCAACTTCGGGGGTCTGGCGCATCTGGTGGCGACCGGGCAGGCGTTCACCCTCGTCGCCTTGGGTGACGGAATGACCGGCCGCCTGTTTGCCGGTGAGCCGGTGCAGGTGATTCCGCTGCGCCACAGCAGGGCGCACATCAGCACGGTGGCGGCGTGGCGGGAACGGCGAGCGGCCACCGATCCGTTGGTCGCCGACCTCGTCGACGTCGTCGGCCGCCTCGACGATCACCGCCGATCGGAATCCGCATCGGGCTGATCACCGGCGAACCCGGCGAAAGGCCGCCAAACGGCTGCCCACCCGAACGATTCCGTCTACCATCTCCGTCATACTCAATTACATGACCATGGATGTTTCATGACCAGGAGTGTTCGATGAAGGAATTCCGTGAGGCGGTCGAACGGGGCGACACGACGGCCATCGAGGCGTTGCTCGCCGACGATGTGGTGTTCACCAGTCCGGTGGCGTTCGCGCCGTACGAGGGCAAGGCGATCACCGCGGCGATCCTGCGCGGCGTGATGCGGGTGTTCGAGGACTTCCGCTACATCCGCGAGTTCGGATCGGCCGGCGGCGCCGACACTGCGTTGATGTTCACCGCCACCGTGAGCGGGAAATCGATCACCGGCTGCGACTTCATCCACGTCGACGCCGATGGCCGGATCGATGACCTGATGGTGATGGTGCGTCCACTGTCCGGGGCCACCGCGGTGGCCGAGGCGATGGGCGCGCAGTTCGACCGGATCCGCGCCGAGGCAGCCGAGGCCGCGGCGGCCGCCGGCGGGAGTCGGGGCTGAGTCAGGGCGTGTCGGCCCGGTCGGCCTGCGCCGTCGCGGCCATCCGGGTGGACAGGACGTCGGCGGCGCGTCGACACCATGCGGCGTTCTCCCGTTCGAAGGCGATGCCACGCAGTCCGGTGAGATACGGTCCCACGGACGGACTTTCGGCGAGAAAGCGATCTTCGGAGACGTCGCCGCGCACCTTGCGCAACAATCCCTCGATGAGACGGGCCTTGGCCAGTGCCGACTCTGCGCGTCCGCGCAGGTCGTCGATCAGTGCGGGGGTGTCGCCGATGTCGCAGGCCCGCACACGCACGAGGAGTTCATCACGCATGAAGGTCGGTTTCGAGGCGCCCTCGACGAACCTCCGCAACACTTCCCTACCGTCGTCGGTGATCGCGTAGACCCGCTTGTTGGGACGAGGGTGCTGGATGACCTCGCGGCCGCTGATCAGGCCGGCGGCCTCGAGGCGGGGCAACTCCGCGTACAACTGTTGCGGGGTGGCGAACCAGAAGCTCGCGACCGCGACATCGAAGGTCTTGGCGAGTTGGTAGCCCGACGCCTCGCCGTTGATCAACTCGGCCAGAATCGCGTGACGCAATGACATGACGATCCCCTCCTCGGTCGGCGCTGCCGCCGGGGGCGTTTGGCGGCGACGCACCCATGGTAAAGGAATTGACTGCCGATCCCTTGAGGTTGGTAGACCGGGCGGTATAGGTTCGATGCATCGCCTCATCGCCGATGGTCGAGGAAAGGACCCGCGAGAAATGAAACTCGGTCTGCAACTGGGGTATTGGGGCGCGCAACCCGTGCCCGCCCACAAGGAACTGGTGGCCGCGGCCGAATCCGCCGGGTTCGACGCGATCTTCACCGCGGAGGCCTGGGGTTCGGATGCCTACACGCCGTTGGCGTGGTGGGGTTCGTCCACCGAGCGGGTACGCCTGGGCACGTCGGTGCTGCAGATGTCGGCGCGCACGCCGACGGCGTGCGCGATGGCGGCCCTGACCCTCGATCATCTCTCCGGCGGCCGGCACATCGTCGGACTCGGTGTGTCCGGCCCGCAGGTGGTGGAGGGCTGGTACGGCCAGAAATTCGAGAAACCGCTGGCCCGAACCCGCGAATACGTCGACATCATGCGGCAGGTGTGGGCCCGTGAGGCGCCGGTCGCGAGCGCCGGCCCGCACTATTCGCTGCCCTACACCGGTCCCGGTTCGACCGGACTCGGCAAATCCCTCAAGCCGATCACCCATCCGTTGCGCGCCGACATCCCGGTGATGCTCGGCGCGGAGGGACCGAAGAACATCGCGCTGGCCGCCGAGATCGCCGACGGCTGGCTGCCGCTGTTCTACACACCCCGCATGGCCGACACCTACAACGCCTGGCTCGACGAGGGATTCGCGCGAGCGGGCGCCCGCCGCAGCCGCGCGGACTTCGAGATCTGTGCCACCGCACAGATCGTGATCACCGACGACCGGGCGGCCACCTACGCGGCGATCAAACCCTTCCTGGCGCTCTACATGGGCGGAATGGGCAGCGAGGACACCAACTTCCACGCCGAGGTGTATCGCCGCATGGGGTACGGCGAGGTCGTCGACGAGGTGACCGCACTGTTCCGATCCGGACGCAAGGACGAGGCGGCGAACATCATCCCCGACGCGGTGGTCGACGATTCGGCCATCGTCGGTGACCGCGACCACGTCCGCGAGCAGATCGCGATCTGGGAGAAGGCGGGCGTGACGACGATGCTCGTCTCGCCGGGCAGCGTCGCCGAGGTGGAACAGTTGGCGTCGCTGGTGCAGTCGAGCTGACCGGCCTGCGGGTGCCGCCGACCGGCCGGCCGGTGCGCACCCGGTAGCGTCGAGCACCATGCGCACAGTACGTGGAGTCCTCGGGATCCTGGCCGTTCTCGCTGTTCTGGTGGTGAGCGGGTGTGGCTCCGATGATGGCGGATCGGATGGCGTCGGATCGAACGGGGGCGGCAGCTCGGCACCGGGTGCGACATGGACCCTCGATGGGACCACCGGCAGTGTGACGGTGACCGCATCGCAGAACGCGAGCACCCCACCGACCGTCAAGGTCACCACCCCGTTCGCGGTCGATCAAACGCAGGTGCACGTGCTCACCGAGGGCAGCGGCGAGACCGTGTCGCAGACCGCGATCGTCGAGGTCAGCTATGTCGGCGTGAACGGCCGGACCGGCATCCAGTTCGACAGCAGCTATCAGCGCGGCAGGCCGGCCAGTTTCTCGCTGGACCGGGTGATCCCCGGGTTCGCCAAGGCCATCGGCGGACAGAAGGTCGGGTCGACGGTCGCGGTGGCGATCGCGCCGGCCGACGGGTACACGACCGGCAACGCCGACGCCGGGATCGATGCCGGCGACACCCTCGTTTTCGTCCTCACCATCATCGACGCCCAGGGCTGACCGGACGGCCGGACCGGTTGCGGGTCAGGCCCCGACGTAGTCGGCCAGGTGCCGGCCGGTGAGGGTGGATCGATCGGCGACGAGATCGGCCGGGGTGCCCTCGAACACGACCTGCCCGCCGTCGTGGCCGGCGCCGGGGCCCAGGTCGATGATCCAGTCGGCGTGGGCCATCACCGCCTGGTGGTGTTCGATCACGATCACCGACTTCCCGGAATCGACCAGCCGATCGAGGAGACCCAGCAGCGCCTCGACGTCGGCGAGATGCAGTCCCGAGGTGGGTTCGTCGAGGACGTAGATGTCGCCCTTGTCCCCCATCTGGGAGGCGAGCTTCAGGCGTTGCCGTTCACCACCGGACAAGGTGGTCAGCGGCTGCCCGATGGTGAGGTATCCCAGACCCACGTCGACCAGCCGCGTCAGGATCTTGTGTGCGGCCGGAACTTTCGCGTCGCCGTCGGCGAAGAACGTGTGCGCCGTGGCCACCGACATGCCGAGTACCTCGTCGATGTTGCGGTCGCCGAAGGTGTAGTCGAGGACCTCGGCGAGGAACCGCTTGCCCTCGCAGACCTCGCAGATGGTCGACACGCCGGCCATCATCGCGAGGTCGGAGTAGACGACGCCGGCCCCCTTGCAGTTGGGACACGCACCCTCGGAATTGGCGCTGAAGAGTGCGGGTTTGACGCCGTTGGCCTTGGCGAAGGCCTTCCGGATGGGTTCGAGGAGGCCGGTGTAGGTGGCCGGGTTGCTGCGTCGCGATCCCTTGATCGCGCCCTGGTCGATGGTGACCACGCCGTCGCGGGAGGCGACCGAACCGCCGATGAGGGAACTCTTGCCCGATCCCGCGACACCGGTGAGCACGACGAGCACGCCGAGCGGGATGTCGACGTCGACCTCTCGCAGGTTGTGGGTGTCGGCGCCGCGGATCTCGACCGCGCCGGTCGGTTGGCGCACCACGTCCTTGCACGCCGACCGGTCGTCGAGGTGACGTCCGGTGAGGGTGTCGCTGTGGCGCAGCTCCTCGACGCTGCCCTCGAAAACGATGGTGCCGCCGTCCTTTCCGGCGCCGGGGCCGATGTCGACGACGTGGTCGGCGATGGCGATCGCCTCGGGTTTGTGCTCGACCACCAGGACGGTGTTGCCCTTGTCGCGCAACTGGATCAGCAGATCGTTCATCCGGGTGATGTCGTGCGGATGCAGTCCGATCGTCGGCTCGTCGAACACGTAGGTCACATCGGTCAGCGATGAACCGAGATGCCGGATCAGCTTGGTGCGCTGCGACTCTCCACCCGAGAGTGTGCCCGAGGGTCGGTCCAGCGATAGGTAGCCGAGGCCGATGTCGACGAAGGAGTCGAGCAATTCGGTCAGCGAGGTCAGCAGCGGTGCGACACCGGGTTCGTCGAGTCCGCCCACCCACTGCGCCAGGTCGGTGATCTGCATGGCGCAGGCGTCGGCGATGCTGACGCCGTCGATCGTCGAGGATCGGGCCAACTCGCTCAGTCGGGTGCCCTGGCAGTCCGGACAGACGGTGAAGGTGATCGCACGGTCGACGAAGGCACGGATGTGCGGCTGCATCGCCTCGCGGTCCTTGGCGAGGAACGACTTCTGGATTTTCGGGATGAGACCCTCGAACGTGACGTTGATGCCCTCGACCTTGATCCGCTTGGGTTCGGAGTACAGCAGGATGTCGAGTTGGCGCTTGGTGAACTTCGCGATGGGTTTGTCCGGGTCGAAGAACCCGGACTCGCGATAGATCCGCCCGTACCACCCGTCCATCGAATAGCCCGGGATGGTCAGGGCTCCCTCGTTGAGGGACTTCGTGTCGTCGTAGAGTGCCCCGAGGTCGAAGTCGGAGACATCGCCGCGTCCCTCACACGTCGGGCACATGCCTCCGGTGACGCTGAACTCCTTGCGTTCCTTCACCTTTCGTCCACCGCGTTCGATCTCCACCGCACCCGCCCCGGACACCGAGGCGACATTGAACGAGAAAGCCTGCGGCGAACCGATCGTCGGTGTTCCCAACCGGCTGAACAGGATCCGCAGCATGGCGTTGGCGTCGGTGGCGGTGCCGACGGTCGACCGCGGATTGGCGCCCATCCGTTCCTGATCGACGATGATCGCGGTGGTCAGTCCCTCGAGCACGTCGACGTCGGGCCGACCCAACGTCGGCATGAACCCCTGCACGAACGCGCTGTAGGTCTCGTTGATCATCCGCTGGGATTCGGCGGCGATCGTCGCGAAGACCAGTGAACTCTTCCCCGACCCGGACACTCCGGTGAAGACGGTCAGCCGGCGCTTGGGGATCTCGACGTCGACGTTCCGGAGATTGTTCTCGCGGGCGCCGTGCACACGAATGATGTCGTGGGTGTCGGCGGGATGGGGTGTCGACGCGCGGGGCGTCCGGCTCATCGGATCTCCGTCTGTTCGGGGGTGGGATTCAGGATGCCTGATTGATGCGCAGGAGGTTGCCGGTCGGGTCGCGGAATGCGCAATCACGGACGCCGTAGGGCTGGTCCATCGGTTCCTGGACCACCTCGGCGCCGGCGGCCTCGAGTCGGGCGAAGAGGCCGTCGAGGTCGTCGGTGGCCAACGTCAGGCCGGCGCCGTAGGTGCCCTTGGCGATCAGGTCGAGGATGGTCTGGCGTTCGTCGTCGGTGATACCCGGGTCGGCGGCCGGTGGCTGCAACACGATCGAGGTCTGCGGTTGGTTCGGTGGGCCCACGGTGATCCAGCGCATGCCGTGGTAGCCGACGTCGTTGCGGACCTCGAATCCGAGTGTGTCGCGGTAGAAGCCCAACGCGGCGTCGGGATCGGTCTGTGGCAGGAACGCGTAGTGGATGGTGATGGTCATGTCGCTCACGCTAGTGACTCGCGGGGCCGGGGACTTCTCGATTCCTGATCGGTTTGGTGACCTGTTTGGCGACACATGCGGGGATGCCCTCGGTGGATACCCCGGCCGCGAGGTCGGCGGCACGCCGGCGGTACTCACTCGGTGACATTCCGACCAGTTCGGTGAACCGGGTGCTGAAGGTACCCAGCGATGAGCAACCGACGGTGAAGCAGGACTCGGTGACCGACACGTCTCCGCGGCGGAGCAGGGACATGGCCCGCTCGATCCGCCGGGTCATCAGGTAGGAATACGGCGACTCCCCGTAAGCGCGTCGGAACTCGCGGCTCAGGTGGCCGGCCGACATGTGCGCACCCCGGGCGAGAGCCTCGACGTCGAGAGGTTGCGCGTAGTCACGGTCGATCCGATCGCGGACCCTGCGCAATCGCTCCAGGTCCCGCCGATGTTGCGCGGTGGAGGTGTCGTCGCGGCGGGTCACCTCACCGATCCTGGCATATCACCGGGTCGTCGGACGCGCCCGAACGTAGGCCTGCACGCGTATCCGGAGCACGGTGACGCTGGCCTGATTGATCAGATCGCATCGATGGGTGACCAGCGCGCGCCCACGGTCATCGAAGTCGACGCCCTCGATCTCGAGGAATCCGCCCAGATCGTCGTCGGGGCGGACCGGGGCGAGGAACTCCACCTCGGTGAGCCGACGTCCGGCGATCACCTCCCAGGTGTGCAGCGCCGCGTCGACCGACAGGCGCTGTGCGACGGCCAGGGTGTGGATTCCGCTGGCGATCAGGCCCCTGAACGCGCCCGCATCGGCGGCGGCGCGGTCGATGTGGAACGACTGCGGGTCCCACGCCGAGGCGTACTCGACGATGGCGGCCTCGGTGACGTGATGTGGGTCGAACTCGTATCGGGTGCCGACGGAGAGATCGTCGGCGTAGACGAGGGTGGGATTCGGGCTCGGATCGGTCATCGGCGGTGATCACTCCTCTGCGGGCGCGGCGTGTCGGGAAGCTCGGCGTGTCGGAAAGTTCTATGACCGTACCGCCCGTCGGACACCCGCCGTACCCCGCGGGATGGCGCACCCGGATGTCTGCGGGCGCTGTCAACGATGCGGAGAGCGCTGTCAGTGACGACCAGGGCGCTGTCAGTGACGACGAGAGCGCTGTCAGTGACGACCAGGGCGCTGTCAGTGACGACGAGAGCGCTGTCAACGATGAGGAGAGCGCTGTCCGTTGTATGCCAATCTGGGTGTGAGTCACTTCCGAGGAGGAGGTTCACAACATGAGTATTAGTGCTGGTTACACGATCGCTGAGATCACAGCCTATGTCCGGGAGTATCTGGA
>NZ_JBDZDI010000020.1:0-98844 GCF_040044975.1 Gordonia oleivorans | reverse complement strand
CTACCGCACCGTCACCATCCAAGCCGGCGAACAGACCCTCACCGCCGCCGATCCACTACCCGACGGCCTCCGCGAAGCGATCATCGCGATCCGAGGTGGACACTAAATTGAGCCAAGTCAGGTCACACATCGAGAAGCGTTCCGGTGAGCCTGTCACCGCCGAAGAACGCGACGCTCACATCATTGCCTTGTTGGGGCACGCCACCGCCGGGTTCACTCCGGCCGAAATCCGTGACTACGCCAAAAGCCGCGGCAATCAGCAGGCCGACGACACCGACGGTTTACCGGCGGGCGAGAATCGTTCCATCAATACCCTGGACTTCCGCGATTCCGACGACGGACGACTCACCGTCACCGGCGACCTCCACGCCGTGCTCGGGGAGAAGTTGAAGACCGCGATCGAAGTGTTGTCGGCGCCACGACCCCAACCCGACGGGTCCCGCGATCCACGCTCGGCAGGACAAATGCGTGCCGACGCATTGGAGATCATCCTCGACACCGCCGCCCGCGCCGCCAGAGGTGAGCATCGCGATGACGAGGGGCCACGCATGCCCACCGAACTGGTCAACCTCACCATCCCCACCGGAACACCCTCACTGGCGTCACTGCAGTTCATGGGATCGGTCACCGAAGCCACCGCCCGCAAACTGTGCTGCGACGCCACCGTCGGCGTCATGATCGTCAGCCAAGACGAAGTACCCCTGTCACTCGGACGGACCATCCGCCTGTTCAACCGGGCCCAACGACGCGCCCTAACACACCGCGACAAAGGATATATCAAGTGTGGAGCGCCGCCCTCACGGACCCAGGCGCACCACATCGCCCACTGGATCTACGGTGGCGAAACCTGTGTGGAGAACGGCGCTTTGCTCTGCACAGCCTGTCATGACGACGTCCACCATAACGGATGGGACGTCGTCATGGGAGCCGACCACCACCCCTGGTTGATCCCACCGGAAACGGTAGACCCACAACGACGATGGTTGCGGTCGTATCACCGCAGGACCATGACGCTGGATGGATTGCCGGGTGCGGCATGACAATTGGGTTCCAGCCTTGACTTGCGGAGGTCTCGACACGGCTCGTCGCTAGCGCTCCTCACCGGCTCGACCGACGGGCAAAGGGGCCCGACCGCCGGGGTCAGGACGCGACCAGCGGGATAAGGGGTCGACCCGAGGTAAGCGCTCGATTAGCGAGATAAGGCCTCGGCCCGCGGGGTAAGCGCTCGTCCGGCGGGATAGGGCTCGACCAGCCGTGCGTGACCGGCGACAACACAACAACAGTTCCTGAATCGAGAGGTTGTCCGTCAGCCTCGCCTCACGTGGTCTCGACCCCGTTCCTCGGGCTATTCGACCAGCGGGAGGGTACCTTGACAACTCCACAGTGAAATGTGAACGCCGGCAATCGGTGTCGTCACGCTCGACGGCCGTCTCGTCAGAGATCGGTGCGCAGCGCGTCCGACACCATCTCCGTCCACGACGCCACCACCTGTTCTCGTCGGTGCGAATCGTCGGACAGTGTGTCGGCCAAGCCGAGTCCACGCGCGAGGTCGAGGGTGATCTGCGCGATCCGGTGAACCTTCGGGTTCGTGCCCGACGGATCGAGCATCGCCACCGTCACCTGATGTGCGGCGCGGGCGAACTTCGCCTCGAGAGGCAAGATCAGCTCGCGCAGTGCGGGATCGGATGCTGCGGCGGCCCACACCTGCAGTGCCGCCTTGAACGTCACCCCCGTGTAGAGGGCGACAGCCCGGTCGATCGCTGCGGCCACCCGATCCTCACCGTCGGGCATCTCATCCTGCACCGTCGACGCAGACGCCGTCATGTCCTCGAAGACCTGTTCGAGCGCCGCCGTGATCAGGGCCTCCCGCGTCGGAAAGTGATGCTGCGCCGCCCCACGCGACACCCCGGCCCGCTCCGCCACGATGGACACCGTCGCCGCGGCCCAACCGTCACGCGCCAAAGTGTCGATGGTCGCCCCCAGCAACCGTTCCCGTGTCAGTCGGGATCGCTCCTGCTGCGGCTCGCGCGCGGCACTCGATCGTGCGGTGGTCATGAAAGATCCCAGGTCATGTCAGATCCCACGACGGCCGGCGCTTCGACAGGAACGCCGTCATCCCCTCCCGCGCCTCTTCGCTGCCGAACAACGCAGCCGATTCCTCCGCGCGCCGACGGCCATACGTCTCGAATGCTGCGAGGACCGCCGTCGTGGTGAGCGCCTTCGACGCCGCCAAACCCTGCGGCGACGCCTTCCGTATCCCCGTCAACGCGCTCGCCAGGCAACCCTCGAGATCTGCGGCGCTGCCACAGGATTGCGTCACCAACCCCACCCGTTCGGCGGTATCCGCGTCGAACGTCTCACCGGTCAAGTAATACCGCCCCGAGGACCGTGCGGACATCTTCGGCAATAAGACCACCGAGATCACCGACGGCGCCAACCCCAGCCGCGCCTCGGTGAGCGCGAACGTGCATGCGGGACCGGCGAACACCATGTCACACGCGCCGATCAGACCGAGTCCGCCTGCCCGCACATGACCGTCGATCCGCGCGATCACCGGCTTCGGCGATTCGAGGATCGCGCGAATGAGTCCGAGCATGGCCTCGGTCCCGGCCGCCGATGCCTCCTCGACGCTCGCACCACGAGCCAACGCCTCGCTCAGGTCGGCCCCCGCACAGAACGTGTTGCCCGAATGCGTCAACACCACCGCCCGCACCTCGGGATCGTCTGCCGCGGAGACCAACCCGTCGAGCAACCGCTCAACCAAGCTCGCGCTCAACGCATTCCGGCTCTTCGGTGAATCCAGCGTCAACGTCGTGATGCCGTCGACGGTCGACGAATGGACAACCTCAACGGTTCCGTCGGCCATGATGCACCCCACCTCTCGTCTCAGTACGACTTGGGCAACCCGAGACTCGTCTGAGCCACGAAGTTCAGAATCATCTCACGACTGACCGGCGCGATCCGCGCGATCCGCGCCAGCGACAGCATCGGCGCCAAACCGTACTCGGACGTCAACCCGTTGCCGCCGAGTGAGTGAACGGCCTGATCGACGATCTTGACGCACGCCTCCGCAGCGGCGTACTTCGCCATATTCGCCGGTTCCGCTGCACCCCAATCGTCTCCCGCGTCATACAGTGTGGCGGCCTTCTGCATCATCAGCTTGGCCATCTCGAGTTCGATCTTGCCCTGCGCCAACGGATGCGCGATCGCCTGATGCGCGCCGATCGGCGTCTTCCAGACAGTGCGGTCGTTGACGTACTCGACGGCCCGCGACAGCGCGAACCGGCCCATCCCGATCGCCGACGCCGCACCCATGATGCGCTCCGGGTTGAGGCCGGCGAACAGCTGACTGATCGCCGCGTCCTCCGAACCGACCAACGCATCGGTCGGGAGCCGGACGTCGTCGAAGAACAGCAGGAACTGCTTCTCCGGGTTCTGCAGTTCCATCTCGATCTGGCGGTACTCGAAATTCGGTGTGTCGGTGGGCACGATGAACAACGTCGGCTTGAGCCGCCCCGTCTTCGCGTCCTCGGTGCGGGCGACGATCAGCACCGCCTGCGCCTGGTCGACGCCGGAGATGTAGATCTTGCGACCGTTGAGCACCCACTCGTCACCGTCACGCTTCGCGGTGGTGGTGATGTTGTGCGAGTTGGAACCCGCGTCGGGTTCGGTGATCCCGAACGCCATGGTGATCGACCCGTCGGCCAGGCCGGGCAGCCACCGCTGCTTCTGATCGTCGGTGCCGAAGCGGGCGATCACGTTTCCGCAGATCGCCGGCGACACGACCAGCATCAGCAGGCTCGTCCCGGCGGCGGCGAGTTCCTCCATCACGATGGACAGTTCGTACATGCCGGCGCCACCGCCACCGAACTCCTCGGGCAAGTTCACCCCGATGAAGCCGAGTTTGCCTGCCTCCTCCCATAATTCGTCGGTCTTGCGGCCCTCGCGGGCGCATTCACGGAAGTAGTCCTGCCCGTACTTGGCTGCCAGACCGGCGACCGCGGCACGCAGTTCGGCCCGTTCGGGTGACTCGACAAAAGGATTCTCGGTCATGGGATGTCCTGTCTCACTCGGATCGTGCGTCGGATGTGTCGGAATCGGAATCGGGATCGCTGATGACGGCCAGGACGTCGCCGACCGCCAACTGCCGGCCGGCCTCGACGGCGAGCGTGGTGACGATGCCGTCGGCGGGCGCCGAGATGGTGTGTTCCATCTTCATCGCCTCCAGCCAGATCAGCGGCTGCCCCGCGGTCACCCGGTCGCCCTCGGCGACGGCCACCCGGATCACCGCCCCCGGCATCGGCGCCAGTAGCGACCCCGGTCGGGCGACGGCGGTCGGATCGACGAAGCGTGGCTTGCGACGCAGATGCACCGACCAGCCCGGGCCGTCCACGTAGATGTCGTCGCCGCCGTACCGTGCGACCCGTAGGCGTCGGCGCACCCCGTCGGCGCCGAGCACGACCACCTCGCCGTCGGAGGCCGAGATGACCGACAGCTCCGGCGAATCCGGCAGGTCGACGCCGTCGCGGGTATGCCGGTAGCGCACCGTCACCTCGGTGTCATCGGGCAGCAGATAGCCCTTGGACTGCGCAGCCGACACCATGTTCCGCCAGCCCGGCGCCAGGGTCGACTGCACCCGTGCGCGCGACCGGTTGACCGCCGCATCCGACAGCGCCGCCGCGATCCCCGCAAGGGTGATCGCCTCGCCGTCGGCGAGTGGCGCCGCCAGGGTGTCCAATCCGACCTCGTCGAGGTATCCGGTGTCGGTCTCCCCCGCGCGGAACGTCCTCTCCCGCAGAATGTTCACCAGCATGTCCCGGTTGGTGACGGGCCCGTGCAGGGTCGCATCCGCCAACGCCTGCGCGAGCATGGCCGCCGCCCGGTCCCGCGTGGGTGCCCACGAGATGACCTTGGCCAGCATCGGATCGTAGAACGTGGAGATCTCCGAGCCGTCGGCGATCGACGAGTCGACACGCACCCCGGGCCGGGTCAGACCATCGAAATGTGTTGCCGTGGCGATGTCGATGGCGTGGACGGTGCCCGACTGCGGCTGCCAGTCGGCGGCCGGGTCCTCGGCGTAGAGCCGAACCTCGATGGCCGCGCCGTTCGTCGTCGGTGCCGACACGTCGAGGTGCTCGCCCATCGCCACCCGCAACTGCCATTCGACGAGGTCGGTGCCGGCGGTCAGTTCGGTCACCGGATGCTCCACCTGGAGACGGGTATTCGTCTCCAGGAAGTAGAATCGGCCGCTCTCGTCGGCCAGGAACTCCACCGTTCCGGCGCCGGTGTACCCGATCGCCTCGACCGCCGATCGTGCTGCGGCGTAGAGTTTTTCGCGCATCTGCTGTCCGATGCGTTCCACCAGGGGTGCGGGCGCCTCTTCGACGACCTTCTGGTGTCGGCGCTGGATGGAGCATTCGCGTTCGCCGACGGCCCAGATCGCTCCGTGCACGTCGGCCATCACCTGCACCTCGATGTGGTGGCCGCGCTCGACGTACGGTTCGCAGAACACCGTCGGGTCGCCGAACGCCGACTCCGCTTCGCGCCGGGCCGCGTCCACCTGGTCGGCGAGTTCGGCGAGATCACGCACGATCCGCATACCGCGGCCGCCGCCACCGGCCGACGCCTTGATCAGCAACGGCAGATCGGCATCGGTCACCGCGGCCGGGTCGATGTTGCCCAACACCGGTACGTCCGCGTCGGCCATCAACTTCTTGGCGTTGACCTTGGAGCCCATCGCGGTGATCGCCGCCGGCGGCGGACCGACCCAGGTCAGTCCGGCGTCGATCACGGCCTGCGCGAATTCGGCGTTCTCGGAGAGGAATCCGTATCCGGGGTGAATCGCATCGGCGCCCGCGGAGTGCGCGGCGGCGATGATCTGTTCACCCCGCAGGTAGGTGTCGGCGGACGTCGAACCGGGCAGACGTACCGCGACGTCGGCGGCGGACACATGCGGTGATCCGGCGTCGGGGTCGGAATATACTGCGACGGTGCCGATTCCCATCCGGCGGCAGGTCGCGAAGACCCGGGAGGCGATCTCGCCGCGATTGGCGACGAGGACTCGAGTGATCAGGTTGGTCACTGCATCGGTCATCACTCTGTTCCCCTCACATCCGGAAGACGCCGAAGTTCGACGTCCCCTCGACCGGCGCACTGTGGATCGCCGACAACGTCAGACCCAGGATCGTGCGGGTGTCCCGGGGATCGATCACCCCGTCGTCGTAGAGCATCCCGGACAGGAACGCCGGTACCGACTCGGCTTCGATCTGTCCTTCGATCATCTGCCGCATCGCGGCGTCGGCGGCCTCGTCGACGACCCCGCCGCGCGCCTCGGTGGCCGCCCGCGACACGATGGAGATGACGCCCGCGAGTTGCGTCGCACCCATCACCGCGGATTTCGCACTGGGCCAGGCGAACAGGAATCGGGGATCGTAGGCCCGCCCGCACATTCCGTAGTGACCGGCGCCATAGCTCGCGCCCATCAGCACCGAGATATGCGGCACGCTCGAGTTGGAGACGGCGTTGATCATCATCGAACCGTGCTTGATGATCCCACCGCGCTCGTACTCCTTGCCGACCATGTAGCCGGTGGTGTTGTGCAGGAACAGCAGTGGCGTATCCGAACGGTTGGCGAGCTGGATGAACTGCGCCGCCTTCTGCGCCTCGGCACTGAACAGCACGCCCTGCGCGTTGGCGAGGATGCCGACCGGATAGCCGTGGATGCTCGCCCACCCGGTGCACAGCGAGTTGCCGTACTCGGGTTTGAACTCGTCGAAGTCACTGCCGTCGACGATGCGGGCGATCACCTCCCGCGGATCGAACGGGATCTTCAGGTCGCCGGGCACGATGCCGAGCAATTCCTCGGTGTCGTAGCGGGGTTCGACGACGTCAACCGACGGCGCCGGTCCGCGCTTGCGCCAGTTGAGGCGCGCGACGATCCGCCGGCCGATGCGCACCGCGTCCTGCTCGTCGGCGGCGTAGTAGTCGGCCAGACCCGACTGGCGGGCGTGTAGTTGTGCGCCGCCGAGGGATTCGTCGTCGCTCTCCTCACCGGTGGCCATCTTCACCAGCGGCGGCCCGCCGAGGAACACCTTGGAGGCGCCCTCGATCATGACGACGTGATCGCTCATCCCCGGGACGTAGGCGCCGCCTGCGGTGGAGTTGCCGAACACCAGCGCGATGGTCGGGATGCCGGCCGCGGACAGGCGGGTCAGATCCCGGAACATCCGTCCACCCGGGATGAAGACCTCCTTCTGGGTGGGCAGGTCGGCACCACCGGACTCCACCAGCGAGATCACCGGCAGCCGATTGGTCAGGGCGATGTCATTGGTACGCAGGATCTTCCGCAACGTCCACGGATTGGAGGTGCCACCTTTGACGGTGGGGTCGTTGGCGACGATCACGCATTCGACACCCTCGACGACCCCGATGCCCGTCACCACCGACGCCCCGACGGTGAAGTCGGAACCATAGGCGGCCAGCGGGCACAGTTCGAGGAAGGCGGAGTCCTCGTCGACGAGGAGCTCGATCCGTTCCCGGGCGGTCATCTTGCCGCGCTTACGGTGCCGCGCAACGTACTTCTCGCCACCGCCGGCGAGTGCCTTGTCGAGTTCGGTGTTCAGTTCGTCGAGTTTGGCGAGCATGAGGTCGCGGTTGCCCACGAACTGCTCGTCGTTCGCGTCGAGGGTGGAACGGATTGCCGTCACTGCTGATACCCCAATCGTTTTGCCGCGAGACCGGTGAGGATCTCGGTGGTTCCGCCGCCGATGCCGATGATGCGCATGTCGCGGTACTGACGTTCCACTTCGGTGCCGGTCATGTAGCCGAGACCGCCGAAGAGCTGAACAGCCTTGTCGGCCACCCATTCTCCGGTTTCCACCGCGGTGTTCTTGGCGAAGCACACCTCGGCGATGAGGTCGTCGTCGGAGGTGATCTTCCGCTCGACCACC
Organism: Gordonia oleivorans; assembly: GCF_040044975.1. Taxonomy (NCBI): domain Bacteria; kingdom Bacillati; phylum Actinomycetota; class Actinomycetes; order Mycobacteriales; family Gordoniaceae; genus Gordonia; species Gordonia oleivorans. The sequence goes on along the minus strand of NZ_JBDZDI010000020.1, from coordinate 90,895 downwards.
GCACGGGTGTAGGTGCGGGCGACGTCGATGCGCCGTGCCATCTCGGTGAGCGTGTCCTGCACCGACTGCCGTGCGATGAGCGGTTTGCCGAAGGTCTCGCGCTGCCGCGCCCACTCCAGGGTGAGGTCCAGGCACCGCTGGGCACTGGCGTACGCCTGGACCGCGAGCGATGACCGTTCGGTCACGAAGGCCGCCGCGATCTGGGCGAATCCGGAGTTCTCCGGGCCGACGAGGTTGGCGACGGGTACCCGGGCGTCGACGAAGGACAGTTCGGCGGTGTCGGAGCTGCGCCATCCCATCTTGTCGAGTTTCCGGGTGACGGTGAAACCCGGTGTGCCCTTCTCGATCACCAGCAGCGACACGCCGGAGGCACCCGGTCCGCCGGTGCGCACCGCGGTCACCACGAAGTCGGCGCGCACCGCGGAGGTGATGTAGGTCTTGGCGCCGTTGACGACGAAGTCGTCCCCGTCGCGGTCGGCCCGCGTCATCAGGTGACCGACGTCGCTGCCGCCGCCGGGTTCGGTGATGGCCAGGCTGCCGATCATCTCGCCGGCCAGGGTGGGACGTACCCAGCGGTCGATCTGCGCGGGGTCACCGGCCGCGATCAGGTGCGGTAGCGCGATGCCGTGGGTGAACAGCGACGCGAACACCCCGCCCGGGGCGCCGGCGTAGTGCAGTTCCTCGCCGAGGATCGACGCGTCGACGAGGTCGCCGCCCGATCCGCCGATCTCCTCGGGGATGCCGAGTCCGAAGAGGCCGAGTTCGGCGGCCTCCCGGTGCACATCGCGCGGGATCTGTCCGTCGCGTTCCCAGTCCGCCGCGTGCGGCAGGATGTGTCGGGTCACGAATCCGCGTACGGTCTCGCGGAGCGCTCGCCGTTCGGGGCTGTCCCAGATGGGGCTGGTGATGGGCACGGGCTCAGTCCTTGTCGTCGGCGACGGTGACGTTCTCGATGAAACGCATGGGGATGGGTACCGGCCGCGATCGCAGCCACTCCCCCATACCCTTGGCCTGCGGGTCGAAGCGCACGTTGTCGGCGACGCCGCGGCCGAGCACTCCCTCGATGACGAAGTTGACCGCAAGCAGGTTCGGAAGCCGGTAGCGGCGCACCGTCAATCCGTCGATCTCCGGCAGCAGTTCGGTCAGCAGGTCGGTGTCCAGGGTGGTGTCGAGCCATTCGAAATGGTCCGGATCACGCACCCACACACCGATGTTCGCGCTTCCGCCCTTGTCTCCGCTGCGGGCACCGGCGATGGTGCCCAGCGGCAGCACGGCGGTGGGTTCGGGGTCGGCGGCCGCACCGCCCGCGGCGCGATGGTCGACCTCGTCGGCGGGCACCGGTGCCCGCAGGGGCGACGGTTCGATGCGTTCGACCACACCGTCGGCGAACGCGACGCGGTGCTCGACGGCCGCGGCGTCGACGTACCCGGGTTCGAAGACCCCGTAGGGCGATCCCGGTCCGGGGGGCGCGGTCATGCTGAAGCCGGGATAGCTGGCCAGGGCCAATTCCACTGCGGTGGAGGAGAATGCGCGGCCGACCTTGGTGCCGTCGGGGTCGCGGGCCACGCACCGCAGCAGTGCCGAGGCCTGCTCTTCGGTGGTCGCGTCCGGGCGGTCGAGGCGGGACAGTTCCCAGGTGAGTTGTTCGGGTTCGCTCGGCAGTGCGGCGCGGAACTGTGACCGGAACAGTTCGGCCTTCTTCTCGATGTCGAGTCCGGTGAGGATCATGGTGATCTCATTGCGCACTCCGGCAAGGTGATTCAGTGACACCTTGGTGGTCTCCGGGGGCGCTTCACCCGTCACACCGCTGATCGACACACGATCCGGTCCGTCCGACGCCAGGGAGATGGTGTCGAGACGGGTGGTCACATCGGGTCCGAGGTATCGGGGTCCGCCGACCTCGTAGAGCAGTTGCGCGGTCACGGTTCCCACGGTCACCGCCCCGCCGGTGCCGGCATGTTTGGTGATCACCGACGATCCGTCGGCGGCGATCTCGGCGATCGGGAATCCGAGGTGTCCGGCGGCGGGCGTGCTCGTCAGGTCGAGTTCGGTGAAGAAGGCGTAGTTGCCGCCGGTGGCCTGGGTACCGCATTCGATGACGTGACCGGCGACCACCGCACCGGCCAGCGCATCGAGGTCGTCGTAATCCCACTCGAAGGCGCTCGCGGCGGGCCCGACGGTGAGCGAGGCATCGGTGACGCGTCCGGTGACGACGAGGTCGGCCCCGGAGTCGAGTGCGGTCTTGATGCCGAAGGCACCGAGATAGGCGTTGGCGGTCAACGGTTTTCCGAGTCCGAGTTCGTCGGCGCGGTCGAGCAGATCGTCTCCGTCGACGAATGCCACACCGACGTCGACGCCCACCCGCTCGGCGAGTTCCCGCAGCGCGACGGCCAGTCCGTGCGGATTGAGCCCGCCGGCGTTGGCGACGATGCGCACGCCCTTGTCGACGGCGAGTCCGAGGCACTCCTCCATCTGCCGCAGGAACGTCTTGGCGTATCCGGTCTTCGGGTCCTTCAGACGGTCCTTGCCCAGGATCAGCATGGTGAGTTCGGCGAGGTAGTCGCCGGTGAGGTAGTCGAGTTCACCGCCCTCGAGCATCTCCCGCATCGCCGCGAAGCGATCCCCGTAGAACCCCGACGCATTGCCGATCCGCACCACTGTGGCGGTCATCTAGCTGTCCTTTCCGGTCTGCTCGGTTCCACTCGGCGCTCGCCCCGAGCCCGGGGGACCGGCGAAACATTGTGCGATCGTTGCCCATTCACGTGCGTCGTCACCGACGATCCGCAGGTCGAGGTCGGCGAGTGCGCGCCGCTGGGTGACCAGTTCGCAGAAGTCGAGTGCCGGACCGGCCACCACGTCGGTGGCGTCGGCGGGTCCCCACGTCCACACCTCGCCCGACGGTGCGGTGATCTCGAAGCGGAACGGCGCGCCCGGCGGCGTCTTCCCGTTCACGGCGTACGCGAAATCCCGTGTGCGGACCCCGATGTGGACGACGGCCTTGATGCGGTCGGTGACCGGCAGTGCCACGCCGAGCGCGTCGGCGACGTCGAGTCCGTGGGCCCACGTCTCCATCAGCCGGGCGGTGGCCATCGACGACGCGGACATCGGCGGACCGAACCACGGGATCTTGGCGCCGTCGGGGACGTCGAGGAGTGCGCGTTCCAGGGATGCACGCACCCCCCGCCAGTGATCGAGGAGTTGCCGCGGTGGTTGCCCGGCTCCCGCCTCCGCGGCGGCGTCGACGAACCCCGAGGGATCGGTCATCGCCTCCCGGGTGATCTCGGCGAATCGCTCGGGATCGGTGGCCGCGATCGCCGCCACCTCGTCGGTCCACGCGAGGTGTGCGATCTGGTGGGCGATGGTCCACCCGGCGGCGGGTGTGGGCGTGGCCCACTGTTCGTCGGCGAGGCCGGCGACGAGGTCGTCGAGTTCGGCGGATGTGGCGGCGAGGTCGGCGACGACCTGGTGCACGATCGGCATGCGATCAGCGTCACACAATCGTCGAAAAGAATCAAGCACGCATGATTGTTTTTGTTCCGGACGCCTGCCCGTCACTGCCCGGACAGAGCGGCGTCACCGGTAGTGCACGTCGGCAACGCCCTCGCTGAGCAGCGTCCCGTCGTGGCCGATCATCCGCGCCGAGAAGGACGCGATACGCCGCCCCACCTTGACCGGCTCGACCTCGACGATCACCTGGGTGCCGTGCACCGCCGGCGAACGGAAGAAGCCGAGCGACATGTCGGCCAGGTGATAGTCGCGTCCCGCGCCCGCGTGGGCCTGGCCGGCGAAGGAGAACGCCTGGCCGATGATCGTGGCGATCACCCCGCCGTGCATCGTGCCGAAGAAGTTGCCCATCCACGGTTCGGTGTCGACGACGAACCGCAACCCGGTCGACGCATCGGGGATCTCGATGCGCCCGTTGAGGAGGTCGGCGAGGGGGCCCGCCTCCCGCACCTGCGCCGCGATCTGCGCCACCACGTCACGGCCCTCGAGGGCCGCGGGAATGGGTTCGGGGAGCCGGACACCGTGGGCGCCAGCACAGTCGGGCAGCTCGACCGCCGCCTGCGACTCTTCGGTCCCGTCGGCGGTGGCACGTCCGACGCGCATGTTGCGCGCGGTCCCGACGCAGCACAGATGCCCGGTGCCGGTGGTGATCCGCACCGGTGTCACGCCGGTGTGCTCGTCGGACATCTCGACGTCGGCCGCGGCGGTGAGGCGGTCGTCGGGGGCCACGTACCCCATCGCCGACATGGTCAGGCGTGCCTGCATCGACAACGCCCCCGACTCCTTGCCGGCGAGATGAAACGGAATGCCGCCGACATCGTCGAAGAGCACACCGTAGGCCGGCATGTCGATGCGGCCACGATGGTCGACGAACTGCGCACACAGCTGCTGCTGGGCACGCGCCGCGGTTCCCGACACCGTCAGGTTGCCGATGTGGAACACCGACAGCGGATTCCGTCCGGCCGCGTTGTCGCCTGTCATGGTCAACTCCCCTGCCCTGGCCGAATCCTCTGTCGTCGCCGTCCGCGCCACCACGTCACTCACCTGTGCAGTCCTATCACCGACCGCCGGGGCGGGCAGCACCACGCCCGCCCCTGTGTGATTCAGGTCGCGACTCTGTGATTCAAGTCGCGACCCGCTGAGCACCCCGTTCGGGCGCGGTAGCTTTACTCCCGACGCATGCTTCGCGTCGATAACGAACAGCGTCTCCACGTTGAACCGGGGCACCTCCGGCTGCTAGCGTCGTGAGACGGAAGGGGCTGATGTTACCAATGTTGCAGAAACGAATCACGGGTCGACGCATGATGCTGGCCGCCGGACTGGCCGCGGGAGCACTGGCCACACCGCTGGCAGCGGGTGTCGCATCCGCGGCGCCGGAGACCACCGCGCCGGAGACCACACAGACCACCCCCGCCGCCAAGACGCTCGACGCGACGCAGCAGACCCCGACCGTCGGACTGAGCCGCTCGGGAGCGATGATCGCCGGCGGTTTCGTCGCGCCGTTGGCCGCCGCGGCGGTCGCCGACGACGCCACGGTGATCTGGCTCGAGCCGATGCCCAAGGACGCCTGCGCCACCACGCTGAGCGATGCGATGGTCGCGGTCACCTGGACCAACACCTCCACTCACCGGACCGCCGACACCACCTTCGCGGCCTGCCGGGACGGCAAACCCGCTCTGAGTCCGGCGCTGGAAACCGGTTCCGGCACATTGAAATTGACGGTCACCGTGCTCGGCAAGGGCGGCGATACGTTCACCCTCACGCCGGGTACCGCAACGCTGCACCGCTGAGTTTCTCCTTCACGCCACCCGATCGCCGACGGCCTCCCCACCCGGGGGCCGTCGGCGATCGTCGTCTGTGCGGCCATCGAGCAGAGTAGACAGTTTCAGAATCTGTATACGCAGTTCTGGAACAGGTTCTAGATTTGGGTCATGGCCGACACCGTGACCCAACTTCTCCTCGAACGCGCCGACGACGATCACATCGCGATCACCTACCAGGGCCAACAGCGGACCTGGCGCGAGCACCTCGATGACGCACGCCGGATGGCGTCGGTCGTCCTCGCCGCCGCCGACCCGCGGCGGCCCATGCACATCGGCACCCTGCTCGGCAACACCCCGACCATGCTCACCGCCATCGCTGCGGGCGCGCTCGGCGGGTACGTGACCGCGGGCATCAACAACACCCGCCGGGGCGAGGCCCTGGCCGGCGACATCCTCCGGGCCGATTGTCAGATCCTGCTCACCGACGCCGAACACCGCGGCCTGCTCGACGGCCTCGAGCTTCCCGGGGTGACGGTGTTCGACACGTCCGGCCCCGAGTGGGCATCGCTGCTCGCCGACGCCGGCGAGCTGGTTCCGTATTCCGAGCCGGGGCCGATGGACCCGTTCATGTTGATCTTCACCTCCGGCACCAGCGGCAATCCCAAGCCGGTTCGGCTCGCGCACATGCTGATCCCGTTCGCCGGACCGCCACTGGTGGAGAAGTTCGGGATCACCGCCGACGACGTCTGCTACCTGTCGATGCCGCTGTTCCATTCCGCGGCGCTGCTGGGCGGTTACTGTGTCGCCGCGGCGAGCGGCGCGTCCATCGTGCCCGCCCGATTCTCCGCGTCGACCTTCCTCGACGACATCCGCCGGCACGGCGCTACGTACATGAACTACGTCGGCAAACCCCTCGCCTACATCCTCGCGACGCCGGAACAGCCCGATGACACCGACAACCCGCTGCGTGCCGCCTTCGGCAACGAGGCCACCGACCACGACATCGAAGACTTCGCGCGACGCTTCGACTGCAAGGTGTGGGACGGCTACGGATCCAGCGAATTGGCGATCATCGTCACCCGCGAACCCGGCACCCCGACCGGTTCGATCGGCAAGGGCTTTCCCGGTGTCGCCGTGTACAACCCGGCCACCGTCACCGAATGCGCCATCGCCGAGTTCGACGAGAACGGTGCCCTGACCAATGCGGACGAGGCCGTCGGTGAACTCGTGAACACCTCCGGCGCGGGGCTTTTCAGCGGCTACTACAACGACGAGGCCACCACGGCCGACCGCCTGCGCGAGGGCATGTACTGGTCGGGCGATCTCGCCTACCGCGACGCCGACGACTGGATCTACCTCGCCGGACGCTCCGGGGACTGGATGCGGGTCGACGGTGAGAACATGACCGCCGGCCCCATCGAACGTATCCTGCAACGCATTCCGGGCGTCAACCAGGTGGCCGTCTATCCGGTTCCCGACGATCAGGTGGGCGACGCGGTGATGGCTGCGATCGTCCTCGACGACGACGCGACCCTCTCCCCGGACGGGTTCGCCACCGCCCTCGCCGATCAACCCGACCTCTCCCCCAAGGCGTGGCCCGGTTTCGTGCGGATCGCCGAGTCCCTGCCGACCACCGCCACCAACAAGATCGTCAAGCGGACCCTCAAGGCCGAGGGCGCCACCGCGGGCGACGGTGTGCTGTGGGTCCGGGAGCCGCGCACCCGGACCTATCGCGTCGTCACGCAGGTCCCGGCGTGACGTCTCCGGACACCCTGACCGAACTCGGCTATTACGCACTGTCGCGGCATCCGGTCCGTCCGCCGGAACTCGTCGATGAGGCACGTCACGCCGAAACCATCGGCCTCGGAACGGCATTCGTGTCCGAACGGTTCAACGTCAAGGACGCCGCGGTGCTCTCCGGCGCGCTCGCCGCCACCATCCGATTGGGCATCGCCACCGCCGCCACCAATCACACGACGCGGCACCCGATCGTCACCGCGACGATGGGTGCCACGTTGGCCGAACTCTCCGATCATCGGTTCGCGCTCGGCCTCGGACGCGGGATCACCGCCCAGTGGCAGATTCTCGGGCTGCCGGTGATCACCGGCGCCGGGATCGAGGACATGATCTCGATCCTGCGGCGACTGTGGAACGGCGAGATGATCATCGGGCACGACGGCCCGGCAGGCACCTATCCGCTTCTCTCCCTGGGGGTTTCGGTCCAGCCGCCACCTCCGGTGATGGTGGTGACGATGTCACCGAGAACGCTGGAACTCGCCGGACGCATCGCCGATGGCGTTGTGCTGCACACCTTTCTCGACGCCGAGGCGACGCGCGCTGCTGTCGCCCGCGTCCGCGACAGTGCGCAGCGCGCCGGGCGCGATCCGGCGTCGGTGCGGATCTGGTCGGTCCTCGCCACGGTTCCCGATCACCTCGAGGAGACCGACCGCACGCGCCGACTGTATGGGCGTCTCGCCACCTACCTGCAGGGTTACCCCGACGTGCTGATGGCCGCGAACCGGTGGAGCACCGACGATCTCGCGCGGATTCGCGCCACGTCGGCGTTCAGCGGAGCACGCGGTCCCCTCGACGCGACGGCCACCACGGCGGAACTCGACGAACTCGCCGCAGCCATACCGGCCGGGTGGGTCGCCGACTGTGCCACCGGCTCGGCGGACGAGTGCGCGCGGACCGTCGCCGCCCAGTTCGATCTGGGTGTGGACTCAGTGATCCTGCATGGTGTGGCACCGACGGAGGTCACCGAGATCGTCGGGGCCTACCGGGGCCTGGGGGTTCGACCGTCGGCGGCGTTGCCCGTCAATCCGGGACGGGTGGTGGCCGCGTGAGCGTCGCCATCATTCCCATCTCGCCGGATCAGCTCACCCCGGATGTCCTCACCGCGCTGCTCGTCGAGGCGGGTCATCACGCCGACGTGCGGGGCGTGACCTACACCGCGGTGGGTACCGGGCAGATGGCCGGGTCGTATCGCCTGCGGCTGGACCTGGCTGCCGGTGACGTGCCGACGACGATGATCGCGAAGCTGGCGACCGGTGACCTGCCGCAACGTCAGTTCGCCTCCGGCGCATTCCGCAACGAGGTGGACTTCTACTCAGATTTCGCGGCGCGGCTGCATGTTCCGCTACCCGAGTGCTACGCGTCGGCCATCTCGGCGGACGGCAGCGAATTCGTCCTGCTGTTGCAGGACATGGGCGAGGCCGTCCAGGGTGATCAGATCGCCGGCTGCACACCGGAACAGGCACGGTCCGTCGCCGTCGCCGCGGCCGGTCTGCACGCACCGACCTGGGACGATCCCGCACTGCTGCAACGCTTTCCGCTGCCGACCGCCGATGACCGGGAGTTGATGGAATCAGTCCTGGCCCCGATGACCGACGTGTTCCGCGAACGGTTCACGCCGGACGCCGCGGAATCGGTGGTCCTCGACTGGCTCGTCGCCACCGCCGGTGACTGGCTGATCGCCGAGCGCAGCCACACCGCACTGATCCACGGCGACATGCGGATCGACAACGTCCTGTTCGGTTCCGACGGTGCGGTCACCGTCATCGACTGGCAGACCATCACCACCGGTTCGCCGATGCGCGACCTCGCCTTCCTGCTGGCCTCGAGCCTCGAGGTGGACGACCGACGCCGCCATGAACGCGGCATCGTCGAGGCCTATCGTCAGGCGCTGCTCGCCGCGGGCGTCGACGGGTACTCCGCGGAGCAGTGTTGGGATGACTACGTCACCGATCTCCTGCAGGCGCCGCTGATCGTGGTGTTCGGTGCCGGGGCGGCGACGCCCACCGAACGCGGTGACGCCATGTTCGCGACGATGCTGCGTCGCGCCACGGTGGCGATCACCGATCACTCGCCGGACCTGATGCCATGAGTTCCGGGGTGACGACGGTATTCGGCGCCAACGGTTTTCTGGGTTCCCGCGTGGTCCGCCGGCTCCTCGACTCGGGGCGAGATGTCCGGGTGATGGTGCGGCCCACCTCCGACACCCGTAATCTCGACGACCTCGACGTCGAGCGGGTCGTCGGTGAGCTCGGCGACCAGGACGCGGTCGGGCGTGCCCTCGCCGGTGCCGAGGCCGCCATCTACTGCGCGGTGGACACCCGGGCGTGGATTCGTGATCCGAAGCCGTTGTGGCACAGCAATGTCGAAGTACTGGATGGCGTTCTCGACGTGGCGGCCCGGGCCGACCTGCATCGATTCGTCTACACCTCGAGCATGTGCACGATCGGCCGGGTCCGCGGGCGTTGCGCCACCCCCGACGATGCCTTCAACTGGGAGTCACACGCCAATACCTATGTCCGCTCGCGGGTCGCGGGTGAGCGCGTCGCATTGGCGGCGACGGATCGTGGCGTGCCGGTGGTGGCGATGTGCGTGTCGAACACCTACGGCGCGGGCGATCACAAGCCGACGCCGCACGGTGCCTTCGTCGCCGGAGCCGCACTCGGCAAACTCCCGTTCGGCGTGCGGGGGATGCGAGCGGAGACCGTCGGCGTCGACGACGCAGCCGATGCCCTCGTACGCGCGTCGCAGAAGGGCACGATCGGCAGGCGCTACATCGTCAGCGGCGAGTTCCTCGACCTCGGTGACATCATCGCGATGGCCGCCGACGAGGCGGGCGTGGCACCCCCGCGACCGACACTCCCTCGCCCGGCGATGTATGCCCTCGGCGCCGCCGGCGACCTCCGCTCACGGATCACCCGTGCCCAGCAACAGCTTTCGGTCGACACCGTGCGGTTGATGCACGTCATGTCGCCGATGGATCACTCGGCCACGACCAGCGATCTGGACTGGCACCCGCGTCCCGTCGAGGAGTCCGTCCGCGCCGCGGCCAGGTATTGGGTTCAGCGGAGACGATCCCGATAGCGGGTCAGGGTGACGCGATTCGTACGCCTGTGCGAACATGGACGTCATGGCATCACGACGACAGACCGGCCTGAGCACCGAGGACCTGGAATCCTTGTCGGCGGGACTCGCCGCGGGCAAGCGGGTCACCGTCTACCTTCGTGACCCCATGCCGTCCCTGAATCTCGCTGCCGGTGTATCGGCGCGCGTGATCTCCATCGATGGGTCCACCGTGATCATCAGCCCGAAGGGTGTCGAGGATCAGTTGCCGTTCGACGCCGACGAACTGCTCAAGACCCGACCCACAGCGGGCGCGGCGACGTCAACGCCTCGACGATCCACACCCCGGCCGGAGCCTATTGCCGAACCGGCCCCGCGGGAGACAGTCCGGCGGCAGACACCAGCGCCGGTGCCGGCACCTGCACCTGCACCTGCACCTGCACCGAAGCCCACCGCGGCGAAAGCCCCGCGGCGACCCAAGGCCCCATCCGGAGCGGTCACCGTCACCGTGACGTCGGCGAGCGACACGACCTGGACGGTGTCGGTGTCTCACGGAAGCAAGAAGCAGGGCAGGCCAACGGAAGTGCCCGCGGAGCGGGTGGCGAAAGCAATGCGCGAACTCGGAGATCCCACGGCGATCACCGCCGTCGACGGCGTGATCGAATCGGCGCGCGCTGCGGCACGACAGCGCATCGACGACCTCAGCCGCGAACTCGAGTCCGCACGAGCAGTGCTGGCACACCTCGACGGTCAGGCCCCGTCGGCCGACTAGTCGTCACCTTCGCCGGCCGAACCCTCACCCTTCCGCCGGTCGACGAGCAAGGAGCCCCGGGGCCTTGCGTTGAGCCCCGTCGAAACGACGAGCCTCGAGACCACGCAACACGGAGCTGGAAACCGATTGCAACGCAATATCACCCATCCCACCGCCACGCTGCCCACCCGCCGGTCGATCCGCCCCACTCCGCCGGTCGAGCCGACCGGAGCGCCAGCGGAGGTCGTGTCGAGACCACGCAACCCGATGCTGGAAACCGATTGCAGCGCAGCACTACCCGAGGGTAGCCGCCTACCGCGGATAGGTGGTGATGGTTTCCCCGGTCACCGGGTCGCGCCAGATGACCGCCCGATCCGACAGCATGGTGGGGATCAACAACCCCATGTGCTTCCTTTGGTGGTCCGGGGTGCACAACGGCATCAGGTTGAATTCCACGGTCCAGCCACCGGTGATCGGATCCTGGTGCACAAATTTCACCAGGTGATCGATCTGGCATTCACTGGCCGGGCGTCCGCAATGCGGGTACCGGCAGGTGCCATCCAACTCGATGATCTTCTCCCGCAACCACGCCGGGATCCGATACGTGAGTGCACCCGGTGGTGGGAGGAGATGTCCGCCGTGTCCGGTGGGGTCGATCGGTGGCGCGGGGAACGGATCGTCGAGGCGTCGCCACGCTGCGGGTATTCGGTCGAGTGAGGTGGCGGTGCTGATGGTGGGTATGTCCAGGGTGGGAAACTCGCTGACGGTGACCAGCTGTCCCGAACTGATCAAGGCTCGGGCATGGGAGTCGTCCACCACGCCGAAGTACTCCAACCGGGCTTCCCGCTGCCCGGACGGATCGGTGATCAACGACAGCGACAACTGCGAATCGCTGTCACAGTCTTCGTCGTCGTCGGTGATGGTCTCAGGATCAACGGTCACGTCTGCGTCGTCAGCGCCCGACTGGGGATCGTCGGTCGTCTCGGGATCGGTGATCTCATCAGGCTCAACATGATCGGCGTCCGCATCGACATCGCCAGATAGATCAGTCGCGTCGTCGTCAACATCGATGTCGAGGTCGAGTTCGGTCAGACCACAGGGTTCTTCCGGCAACGGGATCGCCCGCGAGCAGTCGGCTCGCCCGCACTCACACGACAGGTCTGCACCGGGCAGTCCTTGGATTTCGGCGAATGCCGCGACCTGTACCTGACCCTGTCGACGCGGATCACGTGGGCAGATCCGCTCGCTGATCATCTTCGCGATCCGCGCCGCCAGATGGGCACCCATCTCGCCCGGTGCATACACCGAGATGCTGCAGTGCCCGTTGGTATCCGACGCACCCGCACGTTCTGATCACGTGCGGCGGCTTCCTCGCGACGGTCGGCGGCACCGTCAGGATCCAGCGCGATCACCATCTCGACGACCTGATCCCGCAATGTCTTATCCGCCTGATTACGTTCGGCCAGTTGCAGCGCACGGGTTTCGGCGAAGGCCCGCACATCGTCGTCGGACAGCACGACGATCTCGTTGGCGATGATGCGGATACGTTCCAGGCAGTGGTCGCCGGCCAGAAATGCGGCGGTCACCGTCGGGAGCGTTGACAGCAGGAAACTCAGCGTCATCCACGCGGCGGCTTGCGGCACCGATACTCCCAGCGCGGTCGATACCTTGCCGGTGGCAGCTTTGTCGACGGCACCGGTGGTGTGCACATTGGTCTGATGGCCCGAGAGCAGCATCTCGTCGTATACGGTGTGCCCGATCCGCGCCGCCGACAACACCTTCCGAGCGATCACTTGTCGTTCCTGGCGTTGCAACGATCGGGCCAGGGCGGTGGCCGCCTCGACGGGGAGGTGATCGATCATGGCCGCGTCGTCGGCGGTCATCGACAACTCTGGTGCGGCCGTCTTGGCGCCAATGATTTTGTCGGCCATGATGTTCACCTCCTCTGCTCGGTCGGATCAACTGAACTGAGTCAAGTGTAGCGAGGGGGTCTGACAGAAATGATCGGCGCGGAAGCGGTTGGGGGTGAACGCGGTCAGCGTCGGGAGATCTGTGTTCGGTTGGCGGTGTTCTGGTTTCGCTGTCGGCTTGCGGAGGTCTCGACGCGCCACGGGCTCGCAAGCTCGCCCGAGGCGGCTCGACCAACGGGAAGGAGCGGCTCGACCAACGGAAAGACGGATCGGCCAGCGGGGGTTACGTGCGCTCGACCAGCGGGAGGGGCGGACCGGATCGAGCAGCCCGCCCGCCGGTCGAGCCGTCGCGAGCCCCCCAGTGCGAGCGGCGAGTCGAGACCTCCGCAGCTTGCGCTGGGAGTTGGCGACAGACGCTACATCACCACCGGGGCTAGCTAAAGCTGCAGCAGCGCAGCGAGTTCCGCCTTGATCGTGTCGATGCGCTGTGCTGCGGCTACGCGCGGGATGTCGCCGGCCTCGTCGACGGGCAGGATCACCTCGACGTAGCACTTGAGTTTCGGTTCGGTGCCCGACGGGCGGATGATGACGCGGTCGTCGGCTGCCGTTCGGTACAGCAGCCCGTCCGTCGGCGGCAATCCCGCGTCGCCCAGCGCCAGGTCTGTGTACTGCACCACGGGCGAACCGGCCAGCGACGCAATGCCGTTCGCCCTCAGTCGCGTCATGGCGTCGCCGATCAGCGTCACATCTGCGACGCGGATGCTGAGCTGACCGGTGGCGTGCAACCCGTACATCCGGGCCAGGTGATCGAGTTGATTCTCGAGTGTCTTTCCTTCTGCGGCAAGCTCTTCGATGAGTGTCACGACGCGGACGGCGGCACCGATCCCGTCCTTGTCACGAACCGCCTTCGGGTCGGTGCAGTAGCCGATGGCCTCCTCGTAGCCGAACCGGAGACCGGGGGTGCGCGCGATCCACTTGAATCCGGTGAGGGTCTGCGCCCACCGCAGTCCATGGGCGTCGGCGATACGACCGAGCAACCGGCTCGAGACGATCGAACAGGCCAACACGTCCCCGGACCGCGACGAATCCTCGGCGGCCTGCTCCCCCAGCAGCGCACCGAGCTCATCACCGGTGAGCTGCCGCCAACTCCCGTCGCGTTGCGGGATGGCCACCGAGCATCGGTCGGCGTCCGGGTCGAGGGCGATCACCACGTCGGCGGCCACCTTGACGGCCAGCGCGAGCGCCAGGTCCAGCGCACCGGGCTCCTCCGGGTTGGGGAACGCCACGGTCGGGAAGGCCGGGTCCGGTTCGGACTGCGCCGGCACGGGATGGGCGTCGGTGATGCCGGCGTGATCGAAGACGCGCATCAGTGTGGCACCGCCGACACCGTGCATGGCCGTCGTCACCACGCGCACCGACGACGGTTCCGTCGAGCGCCGGGCCATGGCGTTGACAATGACGTAGAAGTCCACCACGTTCGCTTCGAGGTGAACGATTCCCTCGGTGCTGCGTGGCACCTCATCGGCGGGTGGTGCCACAGTGATGCGCGCGGCGATCTCCGCGTCCGCGGGCGGCACGATCTGCACCCCGGCTCCGTCGGCGTCCGTGGCACGCCCTCCCAGGTACACCTTGTAACCGTTGTCGCCCGGTGGATTGTGCGATGCGGTGATCATGATCCCGGCGTCGGCGCCCGCCCCGCGTACGGTGAATGCCGTCACCGGGGTCGGCAGTCGTTTCGGCAATGCAAGTGCCCGCAACCCCGCCCCCGAGAGCACCTCCAGCGCCGCATCCATGAACTCCGAAGAGCCGTCGCGGGCATCGCAACCCACCACCACGGTGATGTCGTCACCCACCGTGTCCAGCAGGTAGCGCGCCAACCCGGCGGTCGCCCGGATCACCACGGCGACGTTCATCCGGGACTCACCGGCCCCCACCGCAGCACGGAGACCGGCGGTACCGAACTCCAATGGCCCCTCGAAACGTGACGTCAGGTCTGCCAACGCGGCATCGTCGCCGGCCTGCGCGGACGTGATCAGGGTGGTCAGTTCCTTGCGGGTGGCCGCATCCGGGTCGTGCTCGACCCATTCCCGGGCCCGATCGATCAGCGCGCTCATTGCATGGATTGTTCCACGGTGACGCGCCGCCTCGGATCCGGCCGTCATCCCTGTGGAGAGATCGCCTCCGACGCCAGCAACTCGGCCAACTCGGCCATGCTGTACGGCTCGGTCTCCGTGTGGTCACGGTAGGCGATGAAGGTCGGCTGCTGCGGATCGTAGCGGCCGATGAAACCGCCGGACGCGGTGAAGATCTGCCCGGTGATTCCCTCGGCGGCCGGACTGGCGAGGAAGGTGTAGAGCGGCGCAACATATTCCGGCGGAGCCGGGTCGAGGGCCGCATCACGCGTGAAATCGTCGAGGATGCCCCGATCGTGCAGACTCTCGATGTGACGGACGTAGTCATCACCGCTGGACAGCCGCGACTTCGCGCCCGGCATCACCACATTGATCCGCACCCCGAGCGGTTGCAGGTCGCCCGCGGCGGCCAGCGCCAGAGCGTTCACCCCGCCTTTGGCCGCCGGGTAGCCGCTGCCACCGAAGGTCCCCAGCGACGCGGCCGATCCGGTGAGCACGATCGACCCCGAATGTTGCTCGGCGAACACCTTTCCCGAGGCCTGACAGATGTGGAAGGCACTCATCAGGTGGGCGTCGACCTGCTCACGGAACTCGTCGGCGGAGATCGTGAGGACCGTCGAACCGGCGGGTTCGGCGATGCCGGCGCAATTGATGGCGATGTCGAGCGCCCCGAACCCCGACAGTGCCGCGTCGACCATCTTCTCCGCGACACCGGCCTGCCCCGCCGAACCGCACACCCCGACCGCATAGCCACCACCGCCGGTGATCTCGTCGACGGTGGCGGCCACCGCCTCCTCGTCACGTCCGTTGACGACCAGCGACACCCCTCGACCGGCCAGCGCATACGCCACCGCGAGACCGATCCCCCGTGTCGCACCGGCGATCACGGCGACCTGTCCGGCCATGCCCACCCCCGCCATCAGACGCCGCTGGCGACCGGGGTGATCGGAATGGACCGGCCCCGGTCGGTGAACGAGAAGTCGGCCCCGGAACTGAACCGCGCGATCGCCACCTCACCGGATTCCTTCTGCGCGTCACCACCCACGGTGTAGCGCACCCGCAGACCGTCGTCGGTGGTCTCCGCCGCACTGATCGTCCAGTGCGGTTCCACCGCAACACCGATGGCCTGCAACGGCTCACAGTGATCGACGGTGAGCAGCGTGCACCATCCGCCATCGCGCATCGCGGGTGAATCCGACGGGATGTCGACGATGACGTCGTCACCGTCGACCGTCGCGGTGACACCGGTGTACTGCCGGGGACCGAGCACCGGCACCAGGCGGATGACCTCGGCGACGGCCTGGGCATCCGAACCCAGCCGCAACGCCGACCGCAACCGGTCCGCCGACAACCCCGCGATGCCGGTGAACTGTTTGCGGTAGATCTCAGTGACCTGCTCGGCCGATTCGGCGTAGCGCCGCAGACTGATCAGGAAGCCGAGCGCCAGCAGTTGGTGTTGCAGCGCAACCTCTTCGGCAATCCGCACCAGCGCCGAATGCGACCACTCGGCGAACTGCAGGTCCTCCACCAGGGGACCGCGATAGTCGACGTGGCCGGGGCCCGTCTCATCGATGGGGCTCAACTCGACCTGGGCTGCGTTCGTGGTGAACATCGCCTCGGCGTCCACCGGAAGCGGCAACTCCTCGCGATCGGGTTCGATCGTCACGGTCCACGCGCAGTGCGGATTCCGATCGACCGGCCGGCGTGGCGGCCGGTGAATCGGCCGAATCCGGGCACGTCGATTGGTGGCGATCGCGGTGGCGTCGAAGGTGGGGTCCTCGATGTCGTGGCACATCGCGGTGACGTACTCGTCGCCCAGGGGTTCCACATCCATCAGTGCGCCACAGTGGTCGAGGACGAACGATCCGTGGTACTTGTCGGTGATCTCGTACCGGAAGTCCATGAACTGGGGTGGGGCACCGATGTCGAGTTGCAGGCACTTGAACATGTCCTCGACGCCGTCACCGTCGATGCCGAGCGCGGTCCGCATCCGGTGGGTGTAGACGGGACTGGCCGCCATCCATTCCTCGATGGCCACCTTCGTCATCGTCTCGCGTCCGAAGGCACTGATCAGGTGCGCCATGCCGCTGCGGTCGATCAACTGCCCCGACAGCAACAGTTCCGGCACGAGTCCGGCGAGCTCGTCGCCGGTGAGATCTGAATACGAGTGGGCTGATTCGCTCATCTTCAGTGCGCTCGTCTCACCAGAACGGGACCGGGGCCTTGCCGAACGGATACCAGCCCGGCTGATCTCCGGTGGCCTTCTCGATGCGCTTGAGCATGCCGTCGCTCATGGCGTTGTTCTTCAGCATCTCGATGAACAGCGCCGACACGTTGCCGTAGTCGAAGAAGTCACGCTGCCAGGAGAATTGGAAGTTCCCGGCGTAGCGGAACCAGCTGCCCTGAATCCCTTCGAGGGCGTACTGGCTACCGTCGTCGCGGGTGCCCTCGTACACCTGCTTCCACAGGCCGATCATCGATCCGGTCCGATCGTCGATCACCCACTCCTGGTAGGGATACTCCCAGCCCTCGAGACCTTCCATCTCCTGGCCGAGTGCGATCTCCCGGATCTCGTCGCGTCCGACGGCCATGAAGTCCTTGTCCGGCCCGTAGTTCCATCCGTAGGTGGCGTCCTCGGTGTAGAACTCCGCGAGGGGTTTCCAGTCGCCGGCCTTCTCCGCCACGATGTTGGCGTCGAGCCAGCGTTGTTTCATCTCTTCCAGTTCGGCACGATCAAAAGCCATGTTCTCGGTCCTCAATTCTCTCGTTCAGTCGTCTTCGACGATCCGCAAAGCTTGGGTGGGGCAGTACATGACGGCGGCCTCGACCTCGGCACGCTGATCCTCGCCGGGATGCGCATCGAGGATCTCCACGTGATCCATCTGTGCCGCGAAGACCTTCGGGGCCTCCAGCTCACACATCCCGTGCCCCTGGCACAGGTCGAGATCCACCTCGATGCGCATCATCACGCACCTGTTCGGACGCGGCTGCGGTAGCGCACCCGGCAGGGTTGCGCCAACTGCACGACCATCTTGGAGTGGTCGTTGTGGTAGGACTCCGGCGGCTGGGCCATCTCGAACTCGTAGTTCTGGAACAGCACCGAGAAGATCGCCTTCAGCTGCATGATCGCGAATTGTGCTCCCACACAACGGTGCCGGCCCGCACCGAACGGAATCCAGGTCCACCGGTTGACCAGATCCTCCTGACGTGGCTTCTCGTACCGGTCCGGATCGAAGGAGTCCGCGTCCGGGAAGTCCTCGGGAATCCGATTCGAGACGGCGGGACTGACCGCGATCATCTGCCCCTTGGTGACCTCGAACTCCTCGATGTGAAAATCGTTCTGCACCAACCGCATCAAGATGATGAGCGGCGGATGCAACCGCAACGTCTCCTTGAGGGCGTTCTCCAGCTTCGGCATCTGCCGGGTGTGGGCGAAGGTGTACTCGGGGCGTTCACCGGCGGGTGTGTCACCGTAGATCTCGTCGAGTTCGGCGTACACCTGCGCCATGTACTCGGGGTTGCGCAGCAGTTCGATGAGCGTCCACGCGGCGGTGCCCTGCGTGGTGTGGTGCCCGGCGAACATCATCGAGATGAACATGCCGGTGATGGTGTTGGCGTCGAAACCCACCTGGACGAGCACGTCCATCAGGTCCCGATCCTCTTTGTTCTCGGTGGGGTTGGCGATCCGGTCGTTCATCACGCCCTGGATGAACTCGACGAGTTCGGCACGCGCGGCGTCGCGGCGGCGGAAGCTCTCGATGTCGGCGTGCATGTCGACGTAGGCGATCGGGTCGGTGCCCTTCTCCAGGTCGTGGAACAACTCCGACACGTGTTTGGTGAGTTGCTCACGAAACTTCCGCCCGATCAGGCAGGCCGACGACGTGTACAGCGTCAGTTCCCCGAAGAACTCGAGGAGGTCGATCTCGCCGTCCTCGCCCCAGTTCGCGATCATCCGTTCCGCCTCGTTGGGGATGGTGACCGCGTGCTGCTTCATGTGCGCGCCCTTGAGCGCCGAATTGTGGATCGCCTTCGACCGTTCCTCGGGGCTGGCGTCGAAGACGACGCCCTCACCGAACACCGGCGTCATGAAGGGGTAGGCGGCGGCCTGATCGAGATCCTCCTCCGGTGCCCGGAAGAACTCCTCGTTGGCGGCGGCGCCGGAGACGAGGACCACCTCACGGTCGGCGAGCTGGAACTGCCCGACGTCACCGCATTCCTCACGGACCCGCCAGAACAGGCCGATCGGATCGGTGGCGAGTTCATCGAGGTGGCCGTGTTCACCGTCGCCACCGGACACCCGCTTGGGTGTGGTCACCGTGGTCATTGGTCGGGTCCTTCCGATTGTGGGCTGCTGAGTTTGGTCTTGGGCACCGCCCCCTCGGCCTCCACCTCCACCGAGCGCATGTGCGCCCCCCGCGGCATGGTGACCATGGCGGCGACGGCCTGCGCGATGTGCTCGGGGGAAAGGAAATTGCCGTGCCGGGCGAGGCCGTGCTTGATCCAGTCGTTGAGCATGTCCTCGGTGGTCTTCGGGTCGAGGTTCATGCCCATGCCGGTGAGGGTCTGGCCGGGCCGGACGACTCCGGCCCGCACTCCGGTGCCCTCGAGTTCGAGTTGGATGGTCGCCACCAGGCCGTCGATGCCGGACTTGGCCGCGACATACGCCGACGACCATGGCCGCGGGTGGATCGCGACGTCGGATCCGATGAACACGATGTCGCCGCGGGTGCGGTCGATCATGCCGCCGACGACGGCCCGAAAGACGCGGTAGGCCCCGTTGAGGTGGATGTTGATCTGATCGGCGAAGTCCTCGGGGGTAATCTGATGTGACAGCCCGACGGCCAGATCACCTGCGCCGAGCACCGCGATCTCCAGATCCCCCAGTGCTGCTTGCGCTTTGGCGATGCAGTCGAGGACAGCGCCGTCGTCGGTGACGTCGAGCGGTACGGCGACGGCCTCACCGCCGGCAGCGGTGATCTTCTCTGCGAGTTCCTGCAGCTTCTCGACACGGCGTGCGGCCAGGGCCACGGGATATCCTGCGGCGGCGAGCCATTCGGCGGTCGCAGCTCCGATTCCGGAGGACGCACCGGCCACCAGGACCGGACGCCGGGCGGGATGGGGAATGAAGGCCATCAGCGCACCGTCACTTTCACGGGGAGTTCGGCGAATCCGCGGACGTTGACCGAGTGCACGCGGACGGCGTTGTCGATGTCGATGTCGACGGAGGTGATCGAACGGGCCACTGCCGCGAGTCCGATGTTGGCTTCCAGCCGGGCCAGGTGTGCGCCGAGGCAGAAGTGGGTTCCCATACCGAAACTCATCAGAGCCTGGCTGCAGTCCCGGCCGATCTGGTAACTCGCCGCGTCGTCGAAGACGTCCTCGTCGCGATTGGCCGAGCCGACGAGCAGCAGGACCCGTTGTCCCGCGGGGATCGTGTGGTCGCCGTAGGTGACGTCGGCGGCCACCCGCCGCAGCACCATCTGGGTGGAGTTGTCGTACCGCAGGGTCTCCTCGGTCCAGTCCGGGACGAGGTCGACATCACTGATCACCTTGGCGAGTTCGGCCGGATGCCGCCACGCCCAATACAGGGCGTTGGCAAGGAGTTTGGTGGTGGTCTCGTTGCCGGCGACCACCATCAGGACCATGAATCCGACGATCTCGTCCTCGGACAGGCTGGTCTTCTCGCCGGTTTCGTCGTCGTCGATCTCGGCGGTGATGAGCGCGGACACGAGGTCGTCACCGAGGTTGTCACGGCGTTCGGCGATCAGCGCGGTGTAGTACTTGTGCAGTTCGATGTAGGCATAGACCGCGGCCTCGGGGATGTCGAGGACGCCCTCTTCACGGTGGAGTAACAGGTCCGATTGCCGGCGCAGGAAGGCGCGGTCACTTTCGGGTACGCCGAGGAGTTCGGAGACGACGTCCATCGGGAGCAGTCCGGCGAAGTCGGCGACGTAGTCGAATTCGCCCTTCTCCAAGCACTTCTCCCAGTGCGCGTCGGTCAGCGCGGTGATCCGTTCGGACAGGTCGTTGACGCGCCGCGGGGTGAATCCCTTGCTCACCAGCTTCCGGATCCGCATGTGCTTCGGATCGTCCATCGCGAGGAAGGACATGGACTTGTGGGCGTCGGGGCCGTAGGACGAGGGGTCCATCGACACGCCCCACGCGTTGGACAGGTTCACCGCGTCACGAAAGGCGCTGCGCACGTCGCCATGCCGGGCCAGCGCCCAGAAATCCTGGGCCTCGTTGTAGTACACCGGCGCGTCGGCGCGCAGCCGCGCATAGGTGGGATACGGATCTTCGTGGAAGTCATAGGCGTACGGATCGAAAGGGATCCGCTGCTCCATGCCGGCGACGGCGAGGTCGGTCATCGGATGTGCTCCATCATTGCGGCTGGTTCTCCATCAGTAGGTGGGCTGCGGCGACAAGGCGATCGGAGGTCTGTTCGTAGCTGAGATGCCCCATCCCGGCGTGGACGAGGCCGCCGGCGTAGAGCATTTCGAGGGCGTCGACGACCGGCCCGGGATTCTCCGGGTCGACTTCGAGGGCGGCGGCGAGGCGTTGGCGGATGAAGCCACCGATGCGCAGCCGCAGGTGCTCGACGTCGGGGTCGGTGCCGAGCAGTGCGACGGTGACCGCCCCGCCGAGTTGCCCCTCCCCCGCGACGACCAGTGAGACGTCGCGCAGGACCTGTGCCACACGGTCTTTCGGTGCGATGGCCAGGTCCGGCTCGGCAACTCCCTGCGCCAGGCGGCGCCAGAACACCTCGGCCACCAGGTGACTCTTCGACGAAAAGTAGGTGTAGGCGGTCGCCGGCGCAACACCGGCACGTTTGGCGACCGCCCGGACCGTCAGCCCGTCGAAGCCCTCCTCGTTGAGCACCTCGACGGCCGCGTCGGTCAGTCGGGCAACCGTCTCGGCCTGCTGGGTGGTCAACCGTCGTCGGGTGGATTCCTGAGACACGGGGCTGGACATGTGACCGACGCTACACTAGGTTTGAACGTGAGTCCAGACACCTGTCCAGATGCCCTTCCAGTCAGATGCCCTTCCAGTCATTGGAGCCCAGTTCATGACTCTCAGACCCGAGTCCGCGTCCGACCTCCTCGTCGACGGCAAACTCATCCCCGGCGGCGGAGGCGTGTTCGACGTCGTCAACCCGGCCACCGAGGAGGTGATCGGCAAGGCCGCCGACGGCACCGCCGACGACATGGACACGGCCATCGCCGCCGCGCGCCGCGCCTTCGACACCACCGACTGGTCGCGCGATCACGCCTTCCGCGCGCGGTGCCTCCGACAACTGCGCGACGCCCTGCTCGCCCACGGTGACGAGTTCAAGGCGCTGACCACCGAGGAGGTCGGTGCCCCCGCCTTCCTCACCGGCGGCCCCCAGTTCGAGGGACCGGCCACCGACCTCGGCTACTTCGCCGATCTCGCGGAGAACTATCAGTGGACCCGCGACCTCGGTGAGGCCACGCCGATGGGCCTGAAGAATCACCGGGAGGTGCGCAGCGAGGCGGTCGGCGTCGTCGGGGCGATCACCCCGTGGAACTTCCCGCACCAGATCAACTTCGCCAAGATCGGGCCGGCACTGGCCGCCGGCTGCACCGTCGTGCTCAAACCCGCACCCGACACCCCGTGGGCGGCGGCGTTGGTCGGCAAGGTGATCGCCGAGGAGACCGATTTCCCGCCCGGCGTCATCAACATCGTGACGTCGTCGGATCATGCTGGGGGAGCGCAACTGTCCACCGATCCGCGGGTCGACCTCGTGTCCTTCACCGGCTCCACCGCGACCGGCAAGAAGGTGATGGAGGCGGCGTCGGCGACGCTGAAGAAGGTGTTCCTCGAACTCGGCGGCAAGTCGGCGTTCATCGTTCTTGACGACGCCGACCTCAAGAGTGCCTGCGCGATGGCTGCTTTCGCCGTCGTCACCCACGCCGGTCAGGGCTGCGCGATCACCACCCGCCTACTGGTACCCCGCGCGCAACTCGACGAGGCGATCGCCGCCACCCGCGACGCGATGGCCGGTCTGCCCGCCGCCGACCCGTCCGATCCCGGAACCATCTGTGGCCCGCTGATTTCCGCGCGGCAACGCGAGCGCGTCGAGTCCTACATCGCGCTGGCCCGCGAGGAGGGCGGCACCATCGAGATCGGCGGTGGACGCCCGGCCGACAAGGAGAAGGGATTCTTCGTCGAACCCACCCTCATCTCCGGCCTGGACAACTCCGCACGCGTCGCGCAGGAGGAGATCTTCGGCCCGGTGCTGGTGATCATCCCGTTCGACGATGACGACGACGCGATCCGCATCGCCAACGACTCGCCCTACGGCCTCTCCGGCATGGTGTACGGCACCGACGAGGACCGGATCAACAAGGTGGTCAACGGAGTTCGTACCGGAACCATGGGCGTCAACGGCGGTATCTGGTATTCCGCCGACGTCCCCTTCGGTGGCTACAAGGCCTCCGGCATCGGCCGGGAGATGGGTGTCGCCGGCTTCGAGGAGTACCTCGAGACGAAGGCCGTCGCCCGGCCGGCGTGAGTCCACCCGCCTCGCTGATCGAGTGCCGCTTACCCGCTAAACGAGATCACCCTCCCCCGCCGGTTGAGTAGCGACGCGCGAGCGAAGCGAGCCCGACGCGTATCGAAACCCCCATCCCCCGTTGATCGAGTGCCGCTTACCCGCTAAACGAGATCACCCTCCCCCGCCGGTTGAGTAGCGACGCGCGAGCGAAGCGAGCCCGACGCGTATCGAAACCCCCATCCCCCGTTGATCGAGTGCCGACGAGCGCCTTGCGTTGAGCTTGTCGAAACGAGTCGGTGTATCGAGATCACAGAAAGAGAACCCCATGACCTCCTCCCGTTTCACCGACAAGACCATGATCGTGACCGGCGCGGCCGGCGGCATCGGCGAAGCCTACGCCCGCGCCTTGGCCGGCGAGGGCGCCAACGTCGTCGTCGCCGACCTCAATGACGAGGCCGGTGAGAAGGTGGCCGCCGACATCGGTGGCCGCTACGTGCACACCGACGTCTCCGACCCGGAGTCGGCGAAAGCGCTGGCGCAGAGCACCGTCGACGCCTACGGCAGTATCGACGGTCTGGTCAACAACGCCGCCATCTACGGCGGCATGAAGCTCGACTTCCTCATCACCGTGCCGTGGGACTATTACAAGAAGTTCATGAGCGTCAATCTCGACGGCGCACTGAACGTCACCCGCGAGGTGTACCCGCACATGACGAACGGCGGCGCCATCGTCAACCAATCCTCCACCGCCGCATGGCTCTACAGCGGCTTCTACGGACTGGCGAAGGTCGGCGTCAACGGTCTGACGCAGCAACTGGCCACCGAACTCGGCGGGCAGAACATCCGCGTCAACGCCATCGCACCCGGACCGATCGACACCGAGGCCACGCGGACCACCACTCCCAAGGAGATGGTCGACGACATCGTGAACCGGCTGCCGCTCAAGCGGTTCGGCACGCCCGAAGACCTTGTGGGAATGTGCTTGTTCCTGTTGAGCGACGAGGCGAGCTGGATCACCGGCCAGATCTTCAATGTCGACGGCGGACAGGTCATCCGGTCGTGAGCGCTGCACAACGCGCCGATGCACCGCGCATCGGCTATGTGGGACTGGGCAATATCGGTGCTCCGATGGCCGCTCGTCTGGCGAAGGCTCCGGGGGGCCTGACGGTTTTCGATCTCTCCGCGGAGGCGGTCGGCAAGCTGGTCGATCAGGGTGCGCAGGCGGCGGATTCGCTTGCCGCACTGGCCGAGACCTCCGACATCATCGGCATCTGCGTGGTCACCGACGACCAGGTACGCACGGTGGTGGCCGGCGACGGCGGCCTGCTGTCGGCGGCGGCTCCCGGCACCGTCATCACCGTTCATTCGACGATCGGCCCGGATACCGCTGTGGAGCTGGCCGAGGTGTGCGCCGCCCAGGGGGTCACACTTCTCGACGCCCCGATCTCCGGTGGCGCGCCCGGCGCCGAACAGGGACGCCTCGCCATCATGGTGGGCGGACCACGCGACGCCTACACCGCGATCAAGGAACCGTTCTCCCTCACCGCGGACATGATCGTGCACGCCGGTGAGCAGGTCGGCGCCGGCACGAAGATGAAGCTGGCCCGGAATCTGTTGCACTTCATCTCGTTCACCGCGACCACCGAGGCATCCCGGTTGGCCGAGGCCGCGGGCATCGACATCGCCAAACTCGGAAAGGTGGTGCGCCACACCGACGCCATCACCGGAGCGGCCGGCGCGATCATGTTGCGCGACACGACCGCCGAGATCGAACCCGACGATTTCTGGTACGGCGTCTTCATTCACGTGCGAACGTTGGGAGAGAAGGACCTGTCCCTGGCATTGGCCCTCGGCGCAGAACTCGGTGTCGAGCTACCCCTCGGAACGCAGGCCTATGAGGATCTGGCACGCGGTCTCGGCGTGCCGCATCACGAAGGAGAGTCATGACCAGCACCGACAGCCCGCAGGCAGCAGCGACACAGACCGAACGGCGACGTCGTGGCCTGGACATGATGACCCAGGTGTACGGCTGGGAGATGTCCGACGGTCCGGGACTGCATTTCGCGCATACCGCCGATCAACTGTTCGCCGAGGTGTGGACGCGTGAGGGCCTGTCCATCCGCGACCGTCGGCTGATCCTGCTCGGTGCGCTCGCGGCCGGCGGGCAGGTCGACGTCGCGGAGATCCAGGCGGGTGCCGCTCTCGGCAACGACGAACTCACCCCGGAACAGCTCGAGGAGATCGCCCTGTTCCTCTGCTACTACGTCGGTTGGCCGATCGGCACCAAGATGAACATGATGTTCGGCGAGGTGATCAAGCGGCACCGCAAGGCCACCGCGAAAGCCGCGGCCGACCAGCAGGGCTGACGGATACGATCGAGTACATGACTGCCACGTCCGCACCGACGCAGATCACCTTCACCGAGCTCACCGGGGGAGATGGCCACAACATCCTGTCGGCCAATCCCGGACCGGATCTGTCGGCGGCGGGATACACCGAAACCGAGTACTCCGCATCGGGTCTGGCCCGACGGTTCGCCGCCGACGACGGTGACCTCCGCGAGGTGGACACCGCAGAGTTCGCCACGCGAGTGTTGGTGCGTCGCCCGGAGGACGACGCCGACTTCAACGGGCACGTCGTCGTCGAATGGTTCAACGTGTCCAGCGGAACCGACTCCGCACCCGAATACACCTACCTGGCACCGGAGATCATCCGTTCCGGCTATGCCTGGGTGGGGGTGTCGGCGCAGTACGCCGGCGTCGAGGGCGGCGCCGGATCGGTGGGCATGGATGACGGATCGGCACCGCAACGCCTGGCCGACAAGCATCCTGAACGCTATGCCGCGCTGCATCATCCGGGCGACGGGTACAGCTACGACATCTTCGGCGCGATCGGCGCCGCACTCGCCGATGCCGATGTCGAGGGACATCCGTTGACCGGGTTATCGGTTCGTCGGCTGCTTGCCGCCGGGGAATCCCAGTCGGCGATGGCCTTGACCACCTACACCAATCACTTTGCGCGTCGACACAACGTGTTTCACGGCATCCTGATCCACAGTCGTTCGCTGGGTACGTTGCCACTGGGCGATGCGGGCGGTCCGGTGGACATCACCGAGGCCTACCGCGGTGTTCCCGTACCGATCTCTGCTGATGTCGAGGTACCGGTCTTCGTCGTCCAGACCGAGACCGACGTCCTGACGAACTTCCAGTATGTGCAAGCACGCCAACCGGATTCGATGCGTTTCCGTGCCTGGGAGGTGGCCGGCACCTCGCATGCCGACATCGCGCAGATCGGCGAGTACGAATCGATGCTGGGCTGCCCGGCTCCGGTGAACCGCGGGCAGCAACGCTTCGTGTTGCGGGCAGCCCTGCATCATCTGCGCGAGTGGCTGAACGGGGAGACCGAACCTCCGGTCGCCACACCACTTCTCGTCGTCGACTCCGGCGACGGCAAACGCTTTGAACTGGACACCATCGGCAACGCACGCGACGGTGTGCGAACACCGTGCGTCGACGTGCCGACGCAGATCCTCAGTGGCGTCGTGACCGCCGACGTGCCGCGGATCTGTGTCCTCTTCGGCGTCACCACTCCCCTGCCGCCCACCGTCATCGCCGGGTTGTACACCGGTGACACCGACTATGTGCAGCGGTACGCCGATGCCGTGGACGCTGCGATCGAGGCGGGGTTCGTTCTCTCCGCGGACCGCGATGAACTGCTAGCCGACGCCCGCACCGATCTCGTCGTGGACGCGGAAGCGTTCCGCTGAACGCTGGACCCTTGCGCTGATCGAGTGCACGCAACCCCCCGGCTGGCCGAGTGCGCGCAGCCCCGCTGGCCGAGCGCACGCAACTCCCGCTGGCCGAGTGCCGACGAGCTTGCGAGTCGGTGTATCGAGGCCACTTCCGCATGCCGAAAGCTCCACCCAAGCAACAGCTCCCACTCACCACAGTGGCCTCGACCTCGACAGGCTCGGCCGGCGGATACGGGGCTCCGCAAGCTCCGCCCCACTCGGCCAGCAGTGGGCAACCCTCGCTGGTCGAGTGCGCCGCGCGAGCGAAGCGAGCTCGTCGCGTATCCGCCGGGCCGAGCTCGTCGGGGTCGAGACCACTTCCGCGAATTGACAGCGAAACCGGTCTACCCCCAACCGATTCTGCGCCAACAAAGTTGTCGTACCCCCTCGTTACACTTGACTCAGTTCAGTTGATCCGACCGAGCAGAGGAGGTGAACATCATGGCCACCAACATGATTGGCAGCAGCAAGGCACCAGAGTTGTCGATGACCGCCGCCGACGCCGCCATGATCGATCACCTCCCCGTAGAGGCCGCGACCGCTCTGGCCCGATCCCTGCAACGCCAGGAACGACAGGTGATCGCACGGAAAGTGTTGTCGGCGGCGCGGATCGGGCACACCGTGTACGACGAGATGCTGCTCTCGGGCCATCAATCCAACGTGCACACCACCGGCGCCGTCGACAAAGCCGTCACCGGCAAGGTATCCACCACCCTCGGAGTATCGGTGCCGCAGGCCACATCGTGGATGACGCTCAGCTTCCTGCTGTCAACGCTCCCGACCGTGACCGCCGCATTCCTCGACGGTGACCACTCCCTGGAACGCATCCGCATCATCGCCAACGAGATCGCCGTCCTGTCCGACGACGACGTCCGCGCCTTCGCCGAAACCCGCGCGCTGCAACTGGCCGAACGTAATCAGGCTGATAAGACATTGCGGGATCAGGTCGTCGAGATGGTGATCGCCCTGGATCCCGACGGTGCCGCCGACCGACGCGAAGAAGCCGCCGCACGCGACCAGAACGTGCGAGTGCGTCGGGACACCAACGGGCACTGCAGCATCTCCGTCTACGCCCCCGGAGAAATGGGAGCCCACCTCGCCGCGCGGATCGCGAAAATGATCAGTGAACGGATCTGCCCACGTGATCCGCGTCGTCAAGGTCAGGTGCAGGTCGCGGCATTCGCCGAAATCCAAGGACTACCCGGCGCGTACCTGTCGTGCGAGTGCGGTCGAGGTGACTGCTCCCGGGCGATCCCGCTGCCGGAAGAACCCACCGACCTCGACATCGACCCCGACGACGACGCGACTGATCTGTCTGTCGATGTCGCCGACGATGGGGACGCCGATCCCGAGACGACCGACGATCCCCAGTCGGACGCCGACGTGACCGACGATCCCGAGACGATCACCGACGACGCTGACTGTGACGACGCCGACTGTGCGGCAACGGATACCGTCGAGGCGCAACCGGACACCGACACCGACACCGATTCGCAGTTGTCGCTGTCGTTGATCACCGACCCGTCAGGGCAGCGGGAGGCCCGGCTGGAGTACTTCGGGGTTGTCGACGACGCTCATGCCAGAGCGTTGATCAGTTCAGGACAGTTGGTGACCGTCACCGAGTTTCCCACCCTCGACATCCCCAGCATCAACACCACCACCTCACTGGACCGGATACCGGCGGCATGGCGCCGCCTCGACGATCCGTTCCCCGCGGCACCGATCGACCCCACCGGACACGGCGGACATTTCCTCCCGCCGCCGGGTGCGTTGACGTATCGGATACCGGCGTGGTTGCGGGAGAGGATCATCGAGTTGGATGGCACCTGCCGGTACCCGCACTGCGGGCGACCGGCCAGTGAATGCCAGATCGATCACCTGGTCAAATTCGTGCACCAGGATCCGATCACCGGTGGCTGGACCGTGGAATTCAACCTGATGCCGTTGTGCACCCCGGACCATCAGCGCAAGCACATGGGGTTGTTGATCCCCACCATGCTTTCGGATCGGGCTGTCATCTGGCGCGATCCGGTCACCGGGGAGACCATCACCACCTATCCGCGGTAGGTCACT
Organism: Gordonia oleivorans; assembly: GCF_040044975.1. Classification (NCBI taxonomy): domain Bacteria; kingdom Bacillati; phylum Actinomycetota; class Actinomycetes; order Mycobacteriales; family Gordoniaceae; genus Gordonia; species Gordonia oleivorans. The sequence continues at coordinate 61,600 of NZ_JBDZDI010000020.1, read as the reverse complement.
GCCGTCGGGTGGTGCTGCGCTGCAACCGCTTTCCAGCACCGTCTTGCGTGGTCTCGACACGCCACGGGCTCGCAAGCTCGCACGAGGCGGCTCGACCGGCGAGACGATGACGGCTCGACCGGCGGGAGTCAGGCTGCGCTGCAGTCGGTTTCCGGAACCGGGTTGCGAAGGTGGTCTCGATCTCGACAAGCTCGGCCCGGCGGATATGTTGCGGGAGTGGTCTCGACCTCGACAAGCTCGGCCCGACGGATACGCGACGAGCTCGCCCCGTGACGCCCTGTCCGAGAACCTTCGAATACCCGCGAGCTCAGGTCAGGAAGCTGTCGACGGCGCGGTGGATGTCTCGGGACATGGCATGGCCGACGTGACTTCCGTGGTACCAGTGCACTTTTCCGCCCCAGTGCGCGTGGAGGCGTCGTGCTGCGCCCAGTGAGGTGACGCGGTCGTTGAGGGCCGCGATCACCAGGCGACGATCGGGCGTGGGGTACGGGTCCACCGACAGCGGGTCGATGACGGAGGTGACGGCGGTGACCGGGTCCGAACGCATCAGGGCCGCCAGGTCGCGGCCGCGGGGACCGGCCCGTTCCATGTGATGGGCCAGGGTGCCGTGGACGTCGAGCATCGGCACCACGGCGATGACACCCGACACGCGGGGCTCCAGCGAGGCCACCAGCGCGGCGATCGGTCCGCCCAATGATGTTCCGGACAGCACGATCTCACTCGGATCCCACTGCGAGATCCATTCGATCAGGGCACGGATCTCGGTGACCGCGCGCACCGTGAGCAACACATTGACCAACGGATCCAGGCCCGGATACGCGACGGAACGACGTCGGCGGGCACCGTGCGCAGGGAGAACCGGAAAGGCGACGTCGTAGCCGAGTTGCCCGTACAGGTGTGCGGCCCGGAAGGCGTAGAGATCATCGGATCGACCCTGCGCGGCTCCGTGCACCCAGATCAGCCACCGGCCACCACTCCGACTCCGGCTGAGCACCCGCGCCGAACTGTAGGTTCCCGCATAGGGATCGACGTCGGCAACCGAGGCCGGCAGGAAACCGTCGACCAGATAGTCGACATGATCGAAACGGGTGGTCCCGAACATCTTCCGGGTCTGCGACGCGATCCGCGGAACGCGCGGACGCCGATGAATACCTTCCACACCCAGCCCCGCCAGTTCGGGCGCAACCGCCGCACACCGCTCGACGTATCTCTCGATCGTTTCCGTGGACGGGATCTCGCGGATCACGGAGTTGATGGCGATGAAGAACTCGTCCAGCGCCGTCTCACCGATGGCCCGCGCCCCGGCCGACGTTGGTGGCACCCCTGCGGTGACATCACCGCGGCCGGCGTGACGGGTGCTCGCGATCGCGCGGGGCAACACCCCGGCGAAGAGACCGAGACGTGCAGCCCCCGTGGACCAATCGATCAACGATCGCCCCGAACCAGATCGCCGCCGAGCAGACCGCGATCGGACAGGGCCGCGTGCACCTCGTCGAGGGACTCGGCGACGCGTCGCAGGAACCGGTGTGGATCGGGCATCGACTCCGGTGTTGCGATCAGCCCCATCGACAGCGTGCCGGCGTAACTGTAGGTGGTCAGGTTGACATCGGCGGGTGCGATGGCGAGGGCGAAGGAGATCCAGTCGATCACCTCGACGCCGCCGACCCATCGGGTCTGACGCGGTCCCGCCATGTTCGCGGTCGTGATGGTGTTCATGATCCGAGGCGCCCGGTGCGCGGCGAGGTTACGGAAGGTCGGTGCCAGGCGACCGGTGTACGTCGACATCCGGTCGGTCATCTCGAAGCCCACCTTCTTACGCCGACCGACCGCCGCGGCGCAACTCTCGGCGGTGGCGGTGATCCGTTCCACCGGATCGGCGATGTCGGTGCGCATATACGCTGCGGCAGTGGCGATCTCATTCCCTCGGGTCCGTGTCGACGCGAGATCGCGGCACACCCCGAACACAGTGACCGACCGGTGCGTCAGATCATCTCCGCGATCGGCCAATTCGGACCGCATGGCGCCGGCGATGATGCCGTGCAGGGCACCGTTGACGGTGGTACCCAGCGCAACCGCGATACGTTGGACGTCGGCCAGCGGGATTCCACCGCTCGCACAGACGCGTTCACCGCCCGACGGCGTGTTGAAACTGGTCCGCCGCACGGTCAGGGGACGTGGAATATGTTCGGCGGCATCGGTATCCGAGGCGATCCGGGCCGCTCGCGCGAATGTCGACATGACCCGCGGTATCGCGGCCAGCAGACTCCGCGATTCCCGACGTGCACTGCGGGTGAGGTCGGCTCGGCTCGGCAGGGTGTGCGGACGGCGCACCGGGGCCACCTCGACGACGCCACCCTCCTCCGACGTCGCGGCCATCAGGGTGTTGAGGGCGGCCAGACCGTCGGCGACCGCGTGATGGACCCGCACGACCACCGCCTGACGACCTCCGGCGAGACCGTGCACCAGGGTCAGCGCCCACAGTGCACGCGATCGATCCAGCTGGTGCACAGCGAGTTCCGACAGCGCCGCGTCGAGCTGCGCCCGCCCACCCGGGGCGGGGAGGGAGATCTCGTCGAGGTGGTCGGCCACATCGAAGTCCTCGTCGGCGACCCAGAACGGACGGGCCTTACGCCCCGGTGCGCATTGCACCCGTTGGGTGGCGCGCGGGAACATGCCCAGGTAGTCGGGCAGGACGTCGACCAGTTCGCCCAGCGTCACCGGCCGACCACGACGTCGCGTATCCAGGATCGCCACCTTCAGCGTGTGCATCGGGGTGGTCGGAGTCTCCATGTTGAACATCAGGGCGTCGGGCCCACTGAAGCGTTCGGACCCACTGAAGCGTTCCATCGTCTCAACCCACCTTCCGTTCGCCCGCGGAATCCGAAACCATCTCGCCGAGAGTCCGTTTCACCACTTTCCCGGTGGCATTGCGCGGCAACTCGGAGATGAAATGCACGTCGCGCGGCACCTTGAATCCGGCCAGACGGTCACGCACGTGAGCCCGCAGATCGTCGGCGGTGACCATCGCGTCGGCACTGACGAGACCACCGCCGCGGCGGACCACATAGGCGGCCAGGCGTTGTCCGAAACGTTCGTCGTCGACGCCGACCACCGCGACCTCACCGACGCCCGGACATTCGGCGAGGACCTGCTCGACCTCGAGCGGGTACACGTTCTCTCCGCCGGAGACGATCATCTCGTCGTCACGTCCCACCACGAACAGTCGACCGTTCTCGTCGATCCGGCCCAGGTCGCCGGACACCATGTGCGCGCCGGCGAAATCCTTGGTGTCGTCGGTGGTGTATCCGTCGAAGGCCGAGGCACCGGCGACGACGATGCGCCCGATCTCGCCGGGCGCCACCTCGTGGTCGGCGTCGTCGAGGATGCGGACGTCGGTGCCGACCAGGGGCCGTCCGGCGGTGTCGGGTGCAGCGCGCAGGTCGGCGGGTACGGCGGTGGAGATCAGGCCGGCCTCGGTGGCGTTGTAGCTGTTGTAGACGACGTCGCCGAAACGATTCATGAAGGCCAGCAACGCATCCGACCGCATGCGCGACCCGCTGGCGGTGACGAAACGCAAGGAGGACCCGGTGTACCGGTCGAGCACCTCGTCGGGCAGGTCCATGATCCGTTCGAGCATCACCGGCACCACGGCCAGTCCGGTGGCGCGGTGACGGTCGACGAGGTCGAGGGTGGCCTCCGGGTCGAAGCGGCGGCGCATCACCATGGTGGCGCTCAGCGTGGCCGCGATGGCGACCTGCCCGAATCCCCACGCATGGAAGATGGGTGCGGCGATCACGGTGGGTTCGCCTGCGCGCCAAGGGATGCGGTCGAGGATCGCGGCAAGCGAAGCCACATCGGTGCTGCCGCCACGTCGAGCACCCTTGGGAGTGCCCGTGGTTCCCGAGGTAAGCAGCACGACGCGGCCGGCGCGCGGCGGCGTGGGCACCCGTTGCCCGGCGTGATCGGCGATCACCGATTCGACGGTGCCGACGGCATGCGGCATCGGATAGTTGTCGGGGTCGTCGACCCACGCCCGCAGACAGCGAAGCCGAGGCAGTCGAGCCGCGGCGGAACCGACGAGCTCGCCGAACTCGTCGTCGACGATGAGCAGGTCGGCGCCCTCGCGGTCGAGGACCTCGGCGAACTGGGGGCCGGCGAAACCCGTGTTGAGCAGAATGGCGTCGGCGCCGAGTCGCGATGTGGCAGCCAGGGATTCAACGAGACCGGCGTGGTTGCGGCACATGATGGCCACCCGCGCAGGCCGATCGGGGCGACGCGGCCCGATGAGCTCACCCAAGCCGGCGGCCAGTGCGTCGGCGCGTCGGTCGAGTTGGCCCCAGGTGAGTGAGCCCGCCTCGTCGATGATGGCAACCCGGTCCGGGGTGCGGGCAGCGGCCAGCCCGATGCCGCTGACCGGCGACGGACCGCCGTGCCTCCGCAGGTTCAGGCCCATCCGGACGTAGCGGTCGGGGCGGGCCAGGCTCAGGAACCCGCTGCGCAACAGGACTCCGGTCAGCCAGACGAGGGAACGGAGACGGTCGAGGATCGCGATCATGGTGGTATCCAGGAAGAGTCAGCCGAGCACGGGGAATCGGCGCTTGCGGGCAAGGTCGTCGAGGGCGTGTTGCATGTGTTTGCGGATCATCTGATCGACCTCGGCGATGTCCGGGTCGGTCCCGAACTCGGCGCGGATGTCGATGGGGTCGAGCACGCGCGTGGTCATCTTGGACGGCAGCGGGACGTTCGCCGGCAGTCCGGCGGTGAGCCCGAAGGGAAAGCCGAGCGACAGCGGCGTGCCCTTGATGCGCAACAGTTTGTCCAGGCGCAGCAGTTTGGCCAGGCCTTCGCCCCGGGTGAGGAACCACTGGGTCTCCTGCGCGCCGATGGTGACGATCGGGACGATCGGCACGTCGGCCTGCAGAGCGGTCCGGATGTAGCCGGTGCGGCCACCGAAGTCGATCGTGGCGTCGTCGCGACTCGGTCGCATCACATCCCAGTCACCACCGGGGAAGACCAGCGTCGCGGCGCCCGATTCCAGTGCTGCGACCGCGTTGCGCGGATGGGCGCGCAGGAAGCCGAACTTGCTCAGCAGCGCACCGCCACCGACCTGGAACAGGATGTCGTGGGCGAGGGTGTAGAGCGGCCGCGCGGGCCCGAAGTGATCGGCGAAGGCCACCGCGATCAACGGCACGTCGAACGCCAGCAGGCCGCCCGAATGATTGGAGATCAGCAGCGCCCCACCGTCGGGTACCTTCTCCATCCCCTGGACGTCGGACCGGAAGTATCCCTTGGAGATCAGCGACAGCAGGGGCATCGCCTGGCGCACCCAGGTCTCGTCCCACTCCATGGTCGCCTCCTCGCATTTCCCAGAACTAGAACAGGTTCTAGATGTAAATTGGAACACGTTCTAGACGATCTCGCCAGTTCGTCCCACTCGCACACCTCCGGGAGCGGCCCCATGCAGTTCACCCTCGAGGACATCTCCGATGCCGAGATCGCCCGCCGCCGCGGCGTCTATGAGCCGTTGACCGAATCGGTCCGCGAACTCATCGATGCCGCCATCCGCACCGAGGTCCCCGACGAGGTGATCGGCGAGGCGCGTCGACGGATCGACGAGGTCGTGGCGATGTTGCGGGCCGAACAGATCGACGGCCCATACGGCGTGCGCTACACCCCCGACTTCATCGGAATGCCGTGGGGTAACGCCGTCATCGGCGTCCGCAACGCGATAGCGCCACCGCTGCGCACCCGGTTTCACGACAACGAGGTGTCCGCGGAGTTCACCCTCGGCGCGGCCTACGAGGGCCCGGACCATCACGTCCACGGCGGTGTGTGCGCGATGATCCTCGATCACGTACTCGGCGAGGGCGCCAGCCTCGACAACGTGCCCTGCTACACCGGCACCATCACAGTGCGCTACCTGCGCCCCACTCCCCTCGGCACACTGACCGCACGCGCGTCCATCGTCGCCCGAGACGGCCGCAAGAAGATCGTCCGCGGCACCCTCTCCGACGCCGACGGCGTGACCGTGGAGGCCGAGGGTGTGTTCATCGCACCGAAGGACTGGTCGGGGCAGATGCCGCGGAGGGCCGACAAGTACGTCGACGAGAGCCTCGTGGACAAGGAGAGCTGAACGATGCGCGCCGCGGTGATCTCCAACGGAACCTTCCGGGTCGATGACGTGGCCGACCCGGAACCGGGTGACGGCGAACTGGTGCTCAGGGTCGCCGCGACCGGCATCTGCGGATCGGATCTCTCGACGGCGCCGTTTCTCCCCGACGGCAGGATCATGGGTCACGAGTTCGCGGGCGAGGTGGTGGCCACCGGACCGGGGCTGACCGATTGGCTGGGTGCTCCGGTGGCGTCGATGCCGGTGATCGGTTGTCGCGCGTGCCGCGCCTGCCTCGTCGGAGACGTCGCACGGTGCCCGGCGGCGCGAACCCTCGGTCTGGGTGTCCTCGCCGGGTCATTGGCGGAGTTCGTGCTGGTCGGGGCAGCCGAAAGCGTCCGACTGGATCGGCTGCCCGGGGCGCGCGAGGTGACGGGCAATGATGCAGGCCTGGGCGATGCAGCGCTCACCGAGCCGCTGGCGGTCGGCTTGCATGCGGTGACCCGCGCATCCATCGCGCCGGGCGATCGGGTGTTGGTGACCGGCGCGGGGCCGGTGGGTTTGGCCGCGTTGGCGTGGTTGTCGCGGTCGTCTGCCGGCGAGATCGTCTGCAGCGACCCGGTACCCGAACGCCTCGTCGCCGCCACCGACCTCGGTGCCACGTCGACCACCACTCCCGACGCGGTGTCGGCGTCCGAACCCTTCGACGTGGTGATCGAGTGTGTCGGCAAGCCCGGCATCGTTGCCACCGCACTGGAATGCGTCGCACCCGGCGGGCGGATCGTCGTCGCCGGGGTGTGCCTGACGCCGGACGAGTTCATGCCGGTCGCGGCGGTGGTCAAAGAGGTGTCGATGCACTTCGTCTCCTACTACACCAAGGACGAATTCGTCACGGCCGCAACGTCGGTCATGAACGGTTCGATCGATCCGGGGTTGTTCGTCAGTCGCACCGCGGGACTCGACGACCTCACCGAGATCTTTGCGACGCTCAGTGCACCCAACAAGGAACGCAAGGTTCTGATTCGACCCTGAATCGACGCGCGGTAGCGTCGACACATGGGCAGCGACGTTCACCCCGATCGGCCGATCCCCGATCAGCCGGCACCGTTCAGCGACTCCGAGGTCGAACAGATACGCGCGGTCTGGCAGGGATTGGACCTGCCCGGCCTGATCGACGTCCACACCCACTTCATGCCGCGATCGGTGATGGACAAGGTCTGGGCCTACTTCGACTCCGCCGGGCCGCTCATCGGCCGTGAGTGGCCGATCACCTACCGCGCCGACGAGGACGTACGGGTGGCGACGCTGCAGTCGTTCGGGGTGCGTGCGTACTCGTCGCTGGTGTACCCGCACAAACCGAATATGGCGGAGTGGCTCAACGGGTGGGCCGCCGACTTCGCCGCCCATCACCCCGACTGCCTGCACACCGCGACGTTCTATCCCGAGGAGTCGGCCACCGGATACGTCTCGAAGGCGATCGCCGCGGGCGCACGAGTGTTCAAGTGCCACATCCAGGTCGGGGATTTCTCCGCCCTGGATCCGCTGCTCGACGGCGTGTGGTCGCAGCTGGCCGATTCTCAGGTGCCGGTGATCATCCACTGCGGAAGTGGTCCGGCACCAGGACGATTCACCGGTCCGGAACCCATTGCCGCTCTGCTGAAGCGCTTTCCATCGTTGCCGCTGATCGTCGCCCATATGGGGACACCGGAGTACACCGAATTCCTGCACCTGGCAGAGCACTACGAGAACGTTCGGCTCGACACCACCATGTCGTTCACCGACTTCTCCGAGAAGGATGCACCGTACCCGCCGGAACTGCGCCCCCGGCTGCGTGACATCGGCTCAAAGATATTGTTCGGCAGCGACTTCCCGAACATTCCCTACACCTACACCCACGCCCTCGAGGCCGTCATCCGACTCGACCTCGGCGACGACTGGGTGCGCGGGGTGCTCTACGAGAACGCTGCGGAGGTGTTCGGGATCGGCGCCTGAGCGTCGACGCGCGTCAGCCGCGCGCCGCAGTTCTTGACGACGGGGTTCGGCTACCCTGAGCCCGTGTCACCTTCCTCCAGCGACGACATGGCCACTCTCACACCATCTCAATGCTCCACCATGGACCGGCTACGGCGACGAGTGCCGAGTATGTACCGACGGGATGTGTGGTGGGATAAGCCGTACCCATTTCCCAGCAGCCTGACATATGACGATGTGCCGCAATCGTTTCAGACGGTCACCCATAGCAGAGAACGCACCTTGGAGTACCTGCAGCACATGGGCGAGCTGCGGCCGGGCGAGTCTGTCCCTGACCACTGGTTCGACCTGGCAAGCTCGGGACGCGCCGGGGTACGACGCGCCGCGGATGCCCTCCGGGATCACTTCCCCGATACTGCGACCGCGATGACAGAGCTCGTGACGGATGTCAGGGTCGCCCGTTTCACGCTCACGCGGAACCCACCTCGGACCGGGGTCGGGCTTTTCTACCTGACGCGCGCCAAGGACGATGGACGTCCACTGGCCCTGCTGGGGTTCCCGCCGAACCCGTCCGCGGTCGGGGCTCCGACGTTCTGGCCGACCGTCGCCGCGCGGCTCCGCGGACTCGCCGCCGACGTGCACGACGGGCTCGTCGTCTATCCCCAACTGGACTGTGGGCCCGTCCCATCGGCGTACCTTCAGACGCTGGACATCTACGCCCAGGACAACGCGATTCTCGACAACGCTGTCTCGGTGGAGGCCTACCTGGAGGACGGGAGACCCGTCGGCCTGTCAGAGGTGCCCCCGCCACCAAAGATGGTCGTGGCCGCCAATAACGGCATCAACACCGTGTTCATGTTCGAGATCTCAGATCCGCAGGCGAAGGCCTGGTCGTTCGGGGAAACGGTGCTATTGCAGTCGCCGCTACCGATCGACACGCTGTTGGACGACATGATGGCCGAACGCCTGATCAGCAGTTGCCTGCCAGTCGACTCGGCTCCGTAGTCCGCACCCGACATCGGTTCGTCGTCGACGCGCGTCAACCCCGCGCTGCGATCCGCGCCTGCACCTCCGGACGGCGCAGCGGCGGCACCGTCTTCGGCGGCTGACGCCGCTGCGGTAGTTCGGCGAGCAGTTCCCGGGTGGCCGCGGCGACGGCGGTCACCGTCGCCTCGAAGATCTCCGCATTCGCCGCCGAGGGCGCCCGGATGCCGCTGACCTTACGCACGTACTGACGCGCGGCCGCCTCGATTTCGTCGTGGGTGGCCGGTGGTTCCAGCCCGCGCAGTTCGGTGATGTTGCGGCACATGGGGCACTCCTCGGGGGGTCTCGATACGTCTCCTCGCTTCGCTCGTCGACTACTCGACCAACGGGAAGCGTCTCCTCGCTTCGCTCGTCGACTACTCGACCAGCAAGGAGAGCGGGCTCAGTCGGCGATGTGGACGACCGCTTTCCCCAGGATCCGCCCCTGCGCCAGATCCGTCAACGCCTCGGGGAGTTGATCGAGGGTGTAGGTGGTGTTGACCTGCGGACTCAGACCCGCCGCGATCATCTCGGTGAGCTCGTCGTGCAGCAGTTCCGGGACGCCGGGATGGGTGCGGACGTACTCACCCCACGCCGCGCCGACGACGGCGATGTTGCGGAAGAGGACGCGATTGAGTTTGACGGTGGGGATGCCGCCGGCGGCGAACCCGACCACCACGTACCGGCCGTCGGGGGCGACCTGGCGCAGCGCCTCGTCGAAGACGTCGCCGCCGGACGGATCGATCATCACGTCGACGCCCTCGGGTGCGATCTCCTTGAGCTTGGCACCCCAGCCCTCCTCGAGTTGCACGATCTCGTCGGCGCCGGCGCCGGCCAGCAACTCCTCGGCACTCTTGCGGTGCACGATGGCGATCACCTTGGCGCCCATGGCCTTTGCCACCATGATCGACGCGGTGCCGACACCGCCCGCGGCACCGAGCACGCCCACCACCTCGCCGGGCGCGGTCTGCGCGCGGACCTTCAGCGCGAAGAGCGCGGTCTGGTAGTTGATGCCCATCGCGGCACCCTGGTCGAAGCTCAGGCCCTCGGGCAGCGGCAGGAGTTGCTCGGGTGCGGCGACGAGTTGTTCGGCGAACCCTCCCACGATGGACGCGACGAGGACCTTGTCACCGGCCTTCACCGACGACCCCTCGGGCGCACTGCGCACCACGCCGGCGACCTCGGTGCCCGGGGCAAACGGGGTGGGTACGCGCAGCTGGTACTTGCCCTGGCTCATCAGCAGGTCGGGGAAGCAGATCCCGCACGATTTGATGTCGACGAGCACCTGGCCATCGGCGGGCGTCGGGTCGGCGACGTCGGTGAGTTCGAGAGCTGACGGGCCGTTCTCTGCGGTGAGTACCTGAGCTTTCATGGCAGCCACACTACGCGGGGAGAACAATCGCTCGGTAGGGAACGGTTACGATCGGTGCCATGACCGCACCGTCGGCCCCGCAGCCGATTTCCGCCCCCTCGCCCGATCGCATCCGGGTGGCCGACGAGGCCCCCGGCTTCATGCCGCTCGACGAGGCCCAGACGTTGTTCGAGATCGCTGGAGAGTATCTGGCACAGCCTGATTCGACGAAGGTGGGCGTGGAGATCGGCACCTATTGCGGTAAGTCGACGGTGTTCCTGGGTTCGGCCGCCGAAGCCGCCGGCGCGGTCATCGTCACCGTCGATCACCACCGCGGATCCGAGGAGCACCAGCCGGGCTGGGAGTATCACGACGAGTCGCTCGTCGACCCGCATGCGGGCACCCTGGACACCTCCGCACGCTTTCGCCGGACGATGTTCGACGCGGGCCTCGAGCAGACCGTGATCGGTATGCTCGCGCCGTCGACCGTCGCCGCCCAGGCGTGGGGCAAACCCGTCGACTTCGTCTTCATCGACGGCGGCCACTCGATGGAGGCCGCACAGAACGACCTCGACGGCTGGGCACCCTGGGTGCGCGTCGGTGGGGCCCTGCTGATCCACGACGTGTTCCCCGATCCCGCCGACGGCGGCCGGCCCCCGTACGAGATCTATTGCCAGGCCTTGGCGACCGGACAGTTCACCGACGTGCGGGTGGAGGGATCACTACGCGTGCTGCGTCGGGACTCCGGTGTCGTCGGGGAGCCCCTGCCCCGCGGATAGAAGGGCACTCTGACGCGACAGCGTGGCCCGGATGTCCCGGTGAGGCAGGGCTGCCCGCTTCACCGAGGTGGCCTCGATACGGCCCTCGTCCCTCGGACCTACTCGACCGGCGGCGGGCCGGACTCGCAGGTCTCGGTCAACCTTCCGCCAGCGCCCGCACCTTGCCGAGTACGTCCGGGTAGCGCTGGAGGTGCGCGCCGCCGTTGAGATCGATGGCAGCGCCGGTCATCCACGTCGACGCGTCGGAGGCGAGGAAGGCGATGGTCTGCGCGATGTCGTCGGGGGTGCCCGCCCGCCCGAGCGGCGTGTTGTCCAGATACTCCTCGGTGAGGCCGGGCACGTAGGCGATTCCGGCGGTGAGCGGAGTGTCCACCAGCCCCGGGGAAACGGCGTTGACGCGCACCCCGCGTTCGGCCAACTCCAGCGCGGCCACCTCGACGAGCATCAGGACCCCGGCCTTCGCCGCGCAGTAGGCACCCATTCCCGCGCCGGGTTGGCGGCCGTTGAGCGAGGCGACGCAGATGATCGAGCCGCCGCCGACGACGTGCCGACCGGCGTGTTTGAGCACCAGGAAGGTTCCGGTGAGGCAGACGTCGACGGTGGTCCGCCAGTGGTCGAGTTCCAGATCGACGAGTGCGCCGGGCATGGACAGGCCGGCGCAGTTCACCACCACGGCGAGATCGCCGACGCCCTCGAAACCCGCTGCGACAGAGTCTTCGTCGGTGACGTCGAGGCGGATGGCGGCGCTCTCGCCGCCGAGTTCCTCCGCGGCGAGCTGCGCGGCGTCGCCGTTGATGTCGGCGACGATCACCCGATGCCCCACCTCGTGCAGGCGCGTCGCGGTGGCCCGCCCGATTCCTGACGCCCCGCCGATGACCAGCGCCGCGCTCATCCGAGATGCCTTTCCAGGAAGCCGATCTGGTGTGTCACCGCGGTGTCGAACCAGGAGTCGTCCACGTCGGCGAAGATGCCGAAGTGATCGCAGGGATAGTGACGGAGCTCGGCGCGCGCGGCGAATCCTGCCTTGGCCGCCGCGTATGGTGGTGCGCCACGGTCGAAGTCGGCGATCTGCATCAGCACCGGAGCCGCGACGTCGGCGGCGTGCTTGTCGGCGCGGTAGTTGCCGAGTTCCAGCCCGATGGAGGCGTCGACCTCGTTACGCCACGACGGTCCGGCGATCCTCTGGTAGTCCTCGAGATAGCCGTCGGAGGTGAGCGCGGCCCGCTCCCCCGGCCTGCCGACCACCGGCATCATCACCGGATCACGACCGAGCTTGGCGCCCAACGCACTTGCGATCCCGACTCCGGTCGTTCGCAGCATCGACGCCGCACCCACCTGTGGGTAGTGGTGAGCACCGGCCGCGATACCACTGACCATCGGAACCATCGAGATCACGGCTGCGACATCGTCATCGCCGCGGCGGGCGCGTTCGGCGGCGACGATGAGGACGTGCCCGCCGGATTGCGACAGTCCCCACAGAATCACCCGACCGCCGTCGACCCCCGGCTGGGTGGCGACCGCGTCGATCGCGGCGTGATAGTCGGCGACCTGACCGGACATCGACACCCGTTGGCGTGGTTGACCTTCCGACAAGCCGAAGTGGCGGTAGTCGAAGGCGAAGACCGCGAGGCCGGCATCGGCCAACGCCCGGGCGTACGGTTCGAGCCCGGAATCCTTGGTGCCACAGAATCCGTGGGCCATCACGACGACGGGAACACCTGAGTCGGTACGGAACGGCGAAGTCTCCGGCGCCGGGAAGAGCCATGCGGCACATCGTGTTCCGTCCGAGATGAACTCGACGTCGCGGCGGGTGTCGATCGTCGTCATCGTGCCTCCTGTAGGACGTCATCGTGGGCGGCGCTCTCGGCCACATTCGCCCAGCGCTGGGGACCACGGCGTTGTGCACGCTCCCGGCCCTGCGGAATCTCCTTGGTCCTCATGTTGTGTTCGTACAGGTAGTGGTCGAGTTGCTGGGTATGCCGCGGCCGGTCGAGCATGTGGCCGGTATAGAAGTGCGTATCGTCGTCGATCACCCGCCTCATCTCATCCTCCGGCGGCAGCCGGTACTGCCCGACCGCGTACGCCCCGAGCAACCGGGTCTGACACTCCACGAACGGAAATAGCGTCGGTGTGGCCTGCGCGAAGCCGATGAAGACCGCATCGTCGATACCCGGCGCGAACATCCGCTTGTACAGGTCGATGCGGTTGTCCGGAGCGCTCAGGAAGTCCCGATCGAAGAACGGAAAGGTGATGTTGTATCCCGTGGCATAGATGATGATATCGAAGTCGCGCGATGACCCGTCCTCGAAATACACTGTGTCGCCGTCGAATCGATCGATGTTGGGCTTGGCGGTGATGTCGCCGGAACCGAGTCGGAGCGGCAGCTCGACCGACTGCGTGGGATGCGCCTCGAAGAACTTGTGGTTCGGCGTCGGCAAGCCGTAGTCCTCGGGATGCCCGGCGGTCAGTGGCTGCATCACCTGCATGAACTTGCGTTGCCACGAAGAAGGGATGTGCGGACTCATGCGGTAGTACTTGTCCGCAGGCTGCCCGGCAAAGTACTTGGGTACGATCCATGCACCCGAGCGGGTGGACAAGGTCAACTCGTTGTCGAGGGCCTTCGACGACAACTCCACCGCGATGTCGGCGGCACTGTTGCCCAGGCCGACTACCAGAATCCGCTTGCCGGAGAAGTCATGTGGGGTCCGCGGATCGATGTAGTGATGTGCGTGCATGGTGATCCCGGCGAACTCGCCGGGGAAGTCGGGGTAGCGCGGATCCCAGTGGTGGCCGTTCGCCACGACGAGCAGATCGAATGGGCGGGTCGTCCCGCTCTGCGTCTGGAGTTCCCAACCACCTCCGTCGAGCCGCCGCGCGTGGGTGATCCCGTTCTCGAATTCGATGTTGTCCAGCAATCCGAATGCGTCGGCGTAGTCGTCGAGGTACTGCTTGATCTGGGTGTGGTGCGGGAAGTCCGGATAGTCCTCAGGCATCGGGAAATCCCGGAAGGAGAGTTGATGTTTCGACGTGTCGATGTGCAGCGATCGGTAGGCACTGGAGTGACCGTTGGGATTGCCGAATGCCCAGTTCCCGCCGATCCGATCGGACGATTCGAAGCAGGTGTAGTCGACGCCGTAGTCCGACAGCATCTTTCCAGCGGTCAGTCCGCTGATTCCGGCGCCGATGATGGCAGTGCGTGGGGTGGCAACACGCATGGGACCCCCTAGGGTTGTTGACAGATCTCCAGATCTGTCTACCGCACCGGGGTGGGTGAAGTACACAGTTTCACAGAACTGTCTACTGGGGCATGCCCTAAAGTCGGGTGCATGACCCCCGCCCCGACGACCTCCGTCACCGATCGACTTCTCGACGCGACAGAGAAACTGCTCGCCGAACGCGGAATCCGGGCGACAACGGTGCAGCAGGTCGCCGACCTTGCCGGAGTGTCACGGGCGTGGCTGTACCGCCACTTTCCGGACAAGCAGGCGATGGTGGGCGCCGCGATCGTCCGGCTCACCGAATCATTCTGGACCGACGCACGATCCGAACTCGACGAACTGGGCACCTTCGCCGAACAACTCACCGCCGGGGTCCGCATCGGGCGCGGCGCCTACGACGACCCGGGGACACTGCTGCTGCGCCTGCGCACCGACGAGCCGGACGAGTTCGCCGCCTGCGCCGGAGCGGGTGTGACCGCCCTCGTTCCCGACCTCGCCCTGTTCTGGAAACCGTTCGTGGAGGCCGCCATCGAACGAGGAGAGGTGCACGCCGCCCACGATCCCGACGAGGTCTCCGAATGGGTCGCCCGCATCCTGATCAGCATCGGCACCGCCCCCGGCGCCACCGTCGACGCCGACGACCCCGTATCGGTGCGGCGCCAGATCGACCGGTTCGTCATGCCCGGCCTGCGGGTCGCGCCGGAGTTGTGAGTCCAGCCATCCCGCCAGTCGAGTTGGGTACGTGCCTCCCGCCCGCTGGTCGGGCCGGGTGCGGCCACCCCGTCGGTCGAGCCGGGTGCAGCCACCCCGCCGGTCGCGCCGGGTCGAGCCGGGCGCAGCCACCCCGCCGATCGCGCCGGGCGCAGCCACCCCGCCGTTCGCGCCGGGTGCAGCCACCCCGTCGTTCGCGCCGGGCGCAGCCACCCCGCCGTTCGCGCCGGGTGCAGCCACCCCGTCGTTCGCGCCGGGCGCAGCCACCCCGTCGGTCGAGACGGGTCGAGACGAGTGCAGCCACCCCGCCGGTCGCGCCGGGTGCGAGCGCTAGCCTTGCGTTGAGCCCCGTCGAAACGAGTGCCCGTGTCGAGACCACCGCAGGACGATGCTGGGACGGAACCAGCTGCACCACACCGGGTCTCGAGGCTCGTCGCTAGCGCTCCTCACACCTCGACCAGCGGGTGGGCACCGCCCTTGGGACGGAACCAGCTGCACCACACCAGGTCTCGAGGCTCGTCGCTAGCGCTCCTCGCGCCTCGACCGGCGGGCGGCAACGGCCGGTGGGACGGAACCAGCACCGGTGCAACGGGTCTCGAGGCTCGTCGCTAGCGCTCCTCGCGCCTCGACCGGCGGGTTGGGACGACGGGTGGGACGGAACCAGCTGCACCATAAGAGGTCTCGAGGCTCGTCGCTAGCGCTCCTCGCGCCTCGACCGGCGGGTGAGCACCGCCCTTGGGACGGAACCAGCTGCACCACACCATGTCTCGAGGCTCGTCGCTAGCGCTCCTCACACCTCGACCGGCGGGCGGGCACGGCCGGTGGGACGGAACCAGCACCGGTACAACGGGTCTCGAGGCTCGTCGCTAGCGCTCCTCGCACCTCGACCGGCGGGTGGGTGCGGCCGGCGGGACGAAACCAGCGCCGGTGCAACTGGTCTCGAGGCTCGTCGCTTGCGCTCCTCACACCTCGACCGGCGGATGGGGACGGCGGGCGGGGACGACGGGTGGGATGTACCAGCGCGGCGGGGACGGTCACACTGGAGCCGGAGCCAATCCCAGTTTTCCGGCCAGCTTGGCGAGGTAGCCGGTCGCGCGTTCGACGGTGTCGTCGGGCAGTCCGTAAAGCACTGTGGTGACTCCGATCTCGCGCCACTTCTCCAGTTTCTCGGGCACTGGTTTGAAGTCGAGGACCACGATCTCGGGGTCGCCGTCACGGCCGGCGTCGGACCAGATCTGTTGCAGCAGTGCCACCGAGCCTTCGATGTCGGCCTCGCCGGGGGTGGTGATCCAGCCGTCGGCACTGCGGGCGATCCACGTGAAGTTCTTCTCGTTGCCCGCCGCTCCCACCAGGGTCGGTATGTGCGCCTGCGGCTTCGGCCATGCCCAACTGGGGCCGAAATCGACGAACTCGCCGTGGTATTCGGCCTCCTCGTCGGTCCACAGGGCGCGCATCGCCTCGAGGTACTCGCGCAGCATCGTGCGGCGCCGCTTCGGCGGCACGTGGTGATCGGCCAATTCGTCGAGGTTCCAACCGAATCCGACGCCGAGGGTGACCCGGCCGCCGGAGATGTGGTCGAGGGTGGCGAGCGTCTTGGCCAGGGTGATCGGGTCGGATTGCACCGGCAGCGCGACCGCGGTGGCCAGCCGGATGCGTTCGGTCACCGCGGCAGCGGCCGCCAGCGTCGTCCACGGGTCGAGGGTGCGCATGTAGCGGTCGTCGGGCAGCGTCGCATCGCCGGTCCGGGGATGCGCGGCGTCTCGACGGGTCGGGATGTGCCCGTGCTCGGGCACGAAGTACGACGCGAAGCCGGCCTCCTCGATCAGTGGGGCGAGGACCTGCGGCGCGAGTCCGCGGTCACTGGTGAACTGAACGATCCCGAATTCCATGCGCTCAGAATAGACAGCCTCCTGGACACCTGTCTAGAACCTGTTGCAGTTTTCCGCGATCGAGCCCCGTCAGCTGCCGGGACACACGTCGACGTAGTCGACGCCCTCGGCGAAGGCATCCCATGTCTGCCGGTCGATGCCGCCCTCGGCGGTACACACGCGGTCGGCGACGGCCTCCACGTCGATCGTCCACCACTGCAGGTCGGAGCTGCCACCGGCGTAGATGGTGTTCTGCGGGTCGATCGTCGGCTCACGCACATAGACCGATTCCGAGGTGATCGACTCATCGGGCGCGATCGGCGTCGGCGCGACCGGATCGCTGATGTTCCACAGCTGGATGGTCTGGGTGCCGCCGACGACGAGGGTCTTGCCGTCACTCGCGATCGACAGCGAACTCACCCGTACGCCCGCCGGCACCGACACCCGCGCCATCGAACTCGATCCGACGTCGATGACCGAGATCTTCTGATCGTCGTCACCGGCGTACAGGTATTTGCCGTCCGGACTGAACTCGACCGCGTTCACCGCACCCTGCGGCGACGTGACCACCTGCACCTCCGTCGGATTGTCGGGGTCGCTGACGTCCCAGCGCGTGATGCGGTGGCGGGCGTCGGCGACGGCGAGACTCGAACCGTCCGGACTGAAGTCGACATCCTCGACGAAGCCCTCCGCCGCGGCGACGGGGGGCCCGATCTCGGTGGGTGCCCGCGGATTCGACACATCCCACAGCTGCAGGGAGTTGTCATCGCTGCCGGTCACCAACATGCCCGTCGACGGCGAGAACGCCAGGGGGAAGGCGTGTCTGGTGTCCAGGCGCAGGGTCGCGGTCTGCTGCGGACTTCGCGGGTCGGAGATGTCGTACAACTCGACCTCGCCACCATTGGTGAATGCGGTCGCCAGGACGGTGCCGGTCCGGTTGAAGGCCGCGACGTACCCGCCGCTGGGACGCAGTGGTCGCCGGATCTGGGACAGTTCGGTGGGGGTGCCGGTGCTCAGATCCCAGAGCAACACCTTCTGGTCGGCGCCGCTGGTGGCCAGGATCTTTCCGTCGGCGCTGACCGAGGTCCGCGTGATCGGCAGGGTATGAGCAGGAGTGGGTGAGGACGGGATGTCCCACGACTGCACGGTTCCCGCACCGCCCGCGGTGAGCACGACGTGCGGGCGTAATTCCAGCGCGGTGAAGAACGCCCCGCCGGTGGTGCGCATCGGAACGCCGAGGGCGGTGAGCAGATTGGGCGATCCGGCGTTGCCGTCGGTGCTGACGTCCCAGCGTTTGGCGGTACCGTCGAGGCCCGCCGACACCAGTGATCGTCCGTCGTCGGCGAAGCTCACCGACCAGATCGCGGCATCGTGGGCACGCACCCGACGCAATTCGGCCGGCGCGCGCGGGTTGGCGATGCTCCAGATCGCCACCTCACCGTCGTCGCGCCCGGCGGCCACGAGCCGACCGTCGGGAGACACCGCCACCGAATGCCATCCGCTGTCCACCCCGTCGCGGATCCGTGCGATCAGCTCCGGGGTGCTCGGGTTGCTGATGTCGACGACGCCGATGGTGCCGTCGTCGGACCCGACGACCATGATCGGTGCGACATCACTGATCGCGACCGTCCGGACCGGGCCGTCGAAACCGCGGACCGCGGAGATCGCGCGATACCCGCCGGGAGCGGTGGTGTCCCACAGGGTCACCACCCCGTTGTCGTGGGTGGTGGCGAGCAGCGTGCCGGCCCGGTTGTATCGCAGGATGTAGGACGTCCCCGACCCGAACGGCGAATCCAGCTCCGAGATCCGACGCGGCCGCGCGACGTCGCCGATGTCCCACACGGTGATGTGACCGTCACCGTCGGCGGAGGCGAGCCGATCACCCTGGGGCGCGAAGTCCACCGAGGTGACGAAGGAGCTGTACCCGCCCATCGGCGGTGATGCGGCGCTGATCCGGCTCGGATCGCCGGCCGCCCACAGCCGGACCGTCTTGTCGTAGCTCGCCGTGGCCAGCAACGATTTCGACGGATTGGCCATCATGTCGTAGATCGATCCGGCATGCGCGGCCTGCGCGGGCGAGGGCAGCGGCAACTGCTGGGTCTGCAGCACCCGCATCTGCGCGAGCGGATCGTCGGGCCGGATCCGCCACGCCCCGACCGCGAGGTGCGCGGCCAGACCCGGGTCGGTCTGTGCGAGACGCGCGGCCGTCGACAGCAATGCCGAGAACTTCGCGTCGTTGCTCTCCCGGGCCAGGGCGGCGTTGGAGACGATCGCGATAATCGCCGCGACCACCGAGATCACGGCCAGCAGGGCCACCGCGGCGATACCCCACCGCCGGCGTCGACGCTGGCTGTCGATATTGCGTCGCGATGCCGCGAGGTAGTCGCGGGTGAGCGTCGGGGCGATCGGGTCGTCGAGCACCGGCGACGCCCACGCATAGCGGTTCGGGTTGTAGAGCAACGACGTCTCACGGCCCTGCCGGTCCCATTCGGCCGCGTCGGCGTCGACGCGCTCGAGGACCGGCGCGATCTCCCGGGTGCGTTCGATGAGGTCGTCGAGCCGTGGCCACGCGGTGAGCACCACGTCGTGGATGATCTGCACCTGCTGGTCGGAGACGGTGATCAGTCGTGACTCGGCGAGCGCCTCGATGACTGCGACGGTGGCCGCGCGGTCGGTCTCCCCCGCGGTCAGTTCGGCCAGCGTGCGGGGACGGCGGGCGGTGACACCGTCGGAGATGTGGATCAGCGATCGCAGCAATCGTTCGGCGATCCGCTGTTGTGCGGGGTCGAAGGCCTGCCACGTCTTCTCCGCGGTGTCGGAGATCGCCGAGGCGACCCCACCGGCGGCGTGATAGCCGGCGACGGTCAGCATGCCGCCGCCACGCGCGGACCACATCTCCGCGAGCACGTGCGCGACCAGCGGTAATTGCCCGGCCCGGTCCTCGACGGGCCCGCGCTGACCGCCGAGCCCGCCGAGGCCACGGAGGTCGGACAGGATCGTCGGCGCGAGTCCCTTGTCGACGCGGATCCCGGACAGTCGGGCCGGTCCGGCGATGACCTCTTCGAGTTCCTTGTCGGTCAGCGGCGGCACCACGATGGATCGCCGTTGCCACGCCGTGGCGAGTGGTTCGATCGTCGAGCACCGTTCGTACATGTCGGCACGCGCACCCACGACGACCACGTGCCCCGGTGTCGACGCCAGCTCGGTGAGCGCGTCGATGAGTCGCTGCACCCGCGTGCTGTGCCGGGACTCGCCGACGAGGACCTGTTCGATCTGGTCGACGACGTGGATCGTCAGACGATCCGCGTCCGCGTGCCCGGTATCGGGCTCCTCGCCGTCCGGGGTGCCCGCACCGGCGTCGGAGCGCCCGGTCTCGTCGGCCTCGTCGGTGAGGGCGATCGCCAGGCGAACCCGCACCGACCATCGGTGTTCGGGCCGCGCGGCGATCCGCGCGATGCCGGCGCGCAGCAACGACGATTTCCCCGCCCCGGACACCCCGGTGACGATGACCACCGCAGGCGTCCGGTCGGCGTGGGCGGCGGCCGCGTCGACGAGTCCGACGAGTTCGTCGAGTACCCGTTCACGTCCGAAGAAGACCGCCGAGTCGGCCGCGGTCATGACGTCCAGACCGCGATAGGGCAACACCGGGGTCGGGATGTCGGGCGCCGGTTGGGGCGTCCGGTCGGTGGCGCGGGTGCTGCGCGCGGCCGACCACCACCGCTGCCACTCGGCCAGCCCCGGGGCGTCGGCACCCTTCGACTGCGCCTGCAGGATCAGCCAGGCGAGGACGGGCTCGAGGGTTTCGAAACTGGCCGGCAGGTGGCGTCCGCGACGCCAGTCGGACAGGCGTTGCACCGTCACCTCGGCACGTCCCGGCGACAGCCGCGCCGCACCGCTGACGGTCGACGCGAGGGTCGGGGATCCGGCCGAGGCGAACAACGCGAGCAGATGCGCACCGAACCGTGCGGGCGCATCGGCCGCAGGCGCATCCGCTCGGCGCGTCGTCATGAATCCTCCCCGTCGCGGCAACCCCCGACCGCGCTTCTGGTCACGAATGTACGAACCCGGTTCCGCCGGGACAAGTCGGAGTGGATCATGTACTCCACATCAGACGAGACTTTTTTCCGGTCCGGAAAACTCGTCCGGACAGTCTAGCTGCGACTATGTCCAGTTTTCCGGATCCGGATTGGCACGGGCATCCGCCGGTGACGTTGACTTGAGTCACTCCCCGGTAGCGATCGGGCCATCGGGTGGAGTGTCGGGGGATGCGCTCTCGTCGTCGTGCGGGGTCGGCGGCGAGAGCGCATTCATTAAGAGCAATCAGCGCCGCGCGGGCAGCCGATCACCGACGTCGCGGAAGATGCCGTTGGCCGCCGAGCATCGGCTCACCGCATCGGCGGCGAGGACCACCGCGGCCGACGTCCAACAACTCTTCTCCACCGGCCACCGTTTGCCGTCGGCGTAGACCAGACCCGTCCAGTACGAGCCGTCGGGGTCACGCAGATGCTGGATCGACGCGATCAACTCGATGGCGTCGCCGGTGTCACCGAGCGCGTCGAGGGCGAGCGCGAGTTCGGAGGTTTCCGCTCCGGTGACCCACGGCCGGTGATCGACGCAGCGGCAGCCCTGGCCGTCGACGACGAACTCCTCCCACCGTCGGGCGATCAGCTCCTGGCCGGCCTGCCCGCGGATCGCGCCGCCGAGCACCGGGTAGTACCAGTCCATCGAGTGCTCCGACGGGTCCTCGAAGACGTCGATGCGGTTGCGGAACGCGTCACCGAGTTTGTCGAAGGCGGCCACCCACTCCGCGTCGGGTTGCCCGACCGCGGCGGCGATGCGGATCGCCGCGTCGAGGGACTGATAGATGCTGGCGTTGCCGGTGAGGAGCGCCTCGTCGAACATCGCGTGGGTGCGGTGATCGCCACCCCATCGGAACGCGCCGTCGGGCCGCTGGAACTTGCACACCAGGTTGATCGCCGACCACACCGTCGGCCACATGCGTTCCAGGAAGGCGTCGTCACCGGTGATGACGTGGTGATGCCACACCCCGACCGCGATGTAGGCGCAGAAGTTGGAGTCGATGCCCGGGTCGGTGACCTCTCCGCAGACCGTGGTGATCGGCCACGACCCGTCGGGGCGCTGATGTCGCCGCGACCAGTCGTAGGCGGCCTCGGCCTCGGCGTGGAACCCGGTCACCGTCAGCGCCATCGCCGATTCGATGTGATCCCACGGGTCGGTCTTGCCGCCGGGAAACCACGGCAACGCCCCCGAATCCTCCTGCATGCCGACGATGGCGGCGCCGGTCGCGACGACCTGCTCGGCGGTCAGCACACCTGCGATGGCAGGTATGCGCCTCATTCCGGCTTGCGCAGATACAGGGCGACGGACTTGCCGATGACGGGATTGAGGACCTGCTCACCCACCCGGGTCAGCCACGGCTTGCTCATCATGTCCCACACCAGCAGCTGGTGATAGCCCTTGACCAGCAGGTTGTTGTCGTTCTCGACGCCGACGGCGCACTTGAGCCACCAGTACGGGGCGTGCAGGGCGTGCGCGTGGTCGGTGCCGGTGACCTCGAGGCCGGCGGCGGTCAGCTTGCCGGCGAGTTCGGAGGCCTTGTAGATGCGGACGTGGCCGCCCTCGACCTCGTGGTACTCATCCGAGAGCGCCCAGCACACCTTCTCCGGCCAGTACCGCGGCACTGTGACCGCGGCCAGCCCACCCGGACGCAGCACCCGCACCATCTCGGCGATGGCCGCCTCGTCGGACGGGATGTGCTCGAGGATCTCCGACATCAGCACGACGTCGAATGTGTTGTCGGCGTACGGCAGCCGCAGCGCATCGCCGACCTCGGCACGCGCCTTCGCCTCGGCGGGCACGTGTCCCTCGGCCATCATGGCGTCGAACATCTCGCCGACGTCGGACATATCCGACTCGGACATGTCGAAGGCGATGACGTCGGCTCCGCGCCGGAACATCTCGAACGAATGCCTGCCTTGTCCCGCCCCGATGTCGATCGCCTTGGTCTGCGGACCCACACCCAGCCGGTCGAAGTCAACTGTCAGCACGCACTCGTCTCCTCTGTCGTTCCCTGCCCGGATGTCGTTGTCTGCCCGGACGCCTTCTCTCGTGCCACACGATCGAGGACCGTGCGGTAATGCTCGGCGGTCTGGGCGGCGACGGCCGCCCAGCTGTAGCGTTCCTCCACGCGGGCGCGCCCGGCCGCACCCATCCGGGCACGCAGGTCGGCGTCGTCGAGTAACGTCGCGATGGCCTGCGCCAATGCCCCGGAGTCGCGGGGCCGGACCAGCCGCGCCGCGGTGCCGTCGGTGCCGACGACCTCGGGGATCGCCCCGGCGCGGGTGGCCACCAGCGGGGTGCCACAGCCCATCGCCTCGACGGCCGGCAACGAGAACCCTTCGTACAGCGACGGCACCACGGCCACCTCCGCCGACGCCATCAGATGCGCCATCTCCTCATCGGAGAGTCCCGAGACCAGTTCGACGCGATCACCGATCGCGAGTTCGTCGATGAGTCGTGCCGACGGACCGTTCGGGTCCAGCTTGGAGACCAGGGTGAGCTTCACGTCCCGTTCGGCGGCCAGCTTCGCGACGGCCTCCAACAGATAGGACACGCCCTTGAGTGGGGCGTCGGCGCTGGCCACGCACACGATTCGGCCCGGCTCGCGGGCCGCGCCGGGACGGAACACCTCGGTGTCGACGCCCAGCGGGATGGTGGTGATGCGGCCGGACGGGATGTCGAAGGCCTTGCGGATGTCGACCTCGCTGCTGCGTGAGACGGTCAGCAACTCGGGAATCCGACGCGACACCCGGCCCTGCATCCGCAGGAACGAATGCCACCGCCACGCGGTGATCTTGCGCCAGCCCTTGGCCGCCTTGACCGCGAGGGTGCGGTCGCGGGTGATGGGGTGATGGATCGTCGCGATCAGCGGGAAGCCGGCCTTCTGGATCTGCAACAGCCCGTACCCGAGGCACTGGTTGTCGTGGACGATGTCGAAGTCGTCGCGGCGGTCGGCGAGCAGCCGCGCCACCCGCAGCGAGAAGGTGAGCGGCTCGCCGAAGCTGGCCGTCCACATCGAGGAGACCTCGAGGGCGTCGATCCAGTCGCGGTACTCGCCGGGCCGCGGCGTCCGGAACGGGTCCGGCTCGTCGTACAGACCGAGGCTGGGCACCTTGGTGAGGGTCACACCCGCGTCGATCGCCACCTGATCCAGTTCGGGATAGGGCTGCCCGGAGAAGATCTCCACCTCGTGCCCGAGAAGCGCGAGTTCACGGCTCAGATGCCGGACGTACACTCCCTGGCCCCCGCAATGCGGCTTGCTGCGATACGACAACAATGCGACGCGCACTGATCTGGTCCCCGTTTCTCTCGAGCCGTCAGGCCGGTTCGGACTGCGCCGCTGCTTCCAGCGCAGTGATGTCCACAAGCTTCACACGTCGACGGCCTCCGGTCTTACCGGCGGTGCGTTCTGCCTGGTCGATGCGCTTCCACCCGGCGAGATCGATGCGGTGTGCACCGCGGTCGGCCACCAGGTCGGCGACGCCCTCGCGGGAGATGGTCGGCTCCGGCAGGGTTCCGGCCACGAAGTCGGCGATCACCGACTCGGCCGTTTCCTGACCGCACAGACGGTTGCGCCCGATACCGCCGGTGGCACCGCGCTTGATCCAGCCGGCGACGTACAACCCGCTGATGACGTCGCCGTCGGCGGCGGCCTGCACCCGGCCCGCGGCGTTGGGGACCACCCCGTGCCCCTCGTCGAACGGCAGGTCGGTGACCGGTACGCCACGATATCCGATGGCCCGCAGGACCAACCCGGCGTCGATGTCGAACGTCTCGCCGGTCGGCGTGACCGCGGCACTCGGCCCGGTCGCGTCGGCATAGGTGTTGCGTACACAGGTCAGGGTCTCGACACCGTTGCCACCGGTGATCGCCACCGGCGAGGCGAGGAAGCGGAACACGATGCGCCGGTTGCCGGGGGTGGCCGGACGTTCGGCGAACTCACGGGCCAGCCGGATCTTGGTGGTGATCGTCGAATCCAGGGTGCCGTCGTCGTAGGCGGACTCGGTGGCCGGGTCGAGGACGAGTTCGTCGGGATCGATGACGACGTCGACGCCGTCCACATCGCCGAGGGCGAGGAACTCGCTGTTGGTGTAGGCGGCCTGCGCGACACCGCGGCGGGCCAACACCACGACCTCGGTGATCTTCGAGTCCCGCAACGCGGCCAGCGCGTGGTCGGCGATGTCGGTGCCGGCGAGTTCGTCGGGATCGCTGACGAGAATCCGCGCCACGTCCAGGGCGACGTTGCCGTTGCCGACGACGACCGCGCGCTCCGCCGACAGGTCGACGGACAGGTTCACGTAGTCGGGGTGCCCGTTGTACCAGGCCACGAACTCGGTGGCGGGCAACGAGTTCGGCAGGTCCTCCCCCTCGACGCCGAGCCGCTTGTCGGTCGGCGCGCCGACCGCGTAGATGACCGCGTGATAGCGCTCGGCGAGTTCGTCCTGGGTGATGTGTTTGCCGACCTCGACGTTGAGGAAGTAGCTGAAGTTCTTCTTGGCGGCGACGGCGGCGAATCCCGCCTCGACGCCCTTGGTGGCCGCGTGATCGGGTGCGACACCCGCGCGGACCAGACCGTACGGCGTGGGTAGGCGGTCGAACATGTCGACGCTGACCTGCTGTTTGCGGACGAGTTCCTCGGCGGCGTAGAAGGCGGCCGGACCGGCGCCGACGATCGCCACGTGCAACGGCTTGTCGGGTAGTTGCGGCGACTTCTTGGGCGGTACCAGCCCGCCCTCGACGTCGTGATCGTTGTAGTAGTCGGCGTTGATCTGCAGGTACGGCTCGTCGCGCTCCTCGAGCTGATCGTCCGGGATGATCGCCTCGACCGGACATTCGTCGATGCACGCCCCGCAGTCGATGCAGGTCTCGGGATCGATGAAGAGCATCTCGGCGGTGAAGAACTCCGGCTCGTCCGGCGTCGGGTGAATGCAGTTCACCGGACACACACTCACGCACGATGCATCGTTGCAACACGGTCGAGTGATCACATGCGCCATCTGCGGTTTCCTTGCCTCAAGTCGACTAGAACGTGTTCTCGTTTTGACCTAGAACGCGTTCTAGTTTTGTCAGTGACTGTATCTTAAGTCTCACACAACAGGCGAGCCACGAGGAGTGGAGTGAGCACCGTTTCGGAACCGGATATTCTGGCGCCGCTGTCCGACCGCAAGGACGGCGCCCGGTACTTCGAGGTCGACTACCGGGTGCGTACCGGTGACGTCGATCAGGACATGCGGGTGCGACTCGACGCGGTGGCCCGCTACCTGCAGGACGTCGCCAACGACAACATCGAGGCCACCGACTTCGGCGACACCGACCCGTTCTGGATCGTGCGCCGCACCATCATCGACGTCATCCGCCCGTTCTCCTGGCCGGCGGCGGTCAGCGCGCAACGCTGGTGTGGCGCCCTGTCGACCCGGTGGACCAACATGCGGGTCCGGCTCACCGCCGACCACGAGACCAACCGCTTCAACCCGGACGCGCGTGAGCCCGGGCTGATCGAGACCGAGGCGTTCTGGATCAACGTCAACGACCAGGGCATGCCGTCCCGGTTGACCGACAACGCCTTCGAGATGCTGTCCGCGATGACCGACGAGCATCGGCTGCGGTGGAAGTCGATGAATCCGGAGAAGGCCCCCACCCCCGAGGTGCTGGAACTGCCCGATCGCGTCCACGTGTTGCGCAGCACCGATTTCGATCCGTTCAAACACCTGAACAATGCGGCCTACCTCGCCGCCGTCGAGGACGAGTTGCTCGATCACGGCGACCTGATCGACGGTCCGCACCGCCTGATCGTGGAGTATCTGCGACCGATCGTGCCCGGCACCCCGATCACCGTGCGCCGGGTGCGCGAACCCGATCAGTTGCTCATGTGGTTGATGACGCCGTCCGGCGACGCGTCACCGGACGATCTGCAGGTCGCGGCGTCGGTGTCGGTCACGCGCCGCCCGAGCGCGGACTGAGCCGGAGGATCTGGCCGGTCTCGCTCGCGGCCAGCAGGGTTCCGGGGTGTGCCGGGTCGGTGGCCAGTGCTGTGACGGGTACGCCGACGGTGATCGAACATGCTTGTCCCGTATCGATATTCACCAGGTGAACCTGTCCGGTGGTCGATGCGACGGCCAGCGTCGAGTCGTCGATCGCGACGAGATCGTCGAGGAATCCCGGTGCCGGAGCGGTGAGATCGGCCGCCGTGACGGTGGCGGCCGGATCGTCGACGGGCACCCGGAGCACGCGGCCGGTGGCGCTGACCGTCATGGTCACGTAGAGATCGTCGCCCAGGATGGTCACGCCGTTGATCCCGGTTCCGTTGACCGTTGTCGACGGTGACAGATTCTGCGGGGCGGTGCGCGACCATGCCTCGTCGATGCGACTGTCGGGGTCCACTTGTCCGTCGGGACGCAGCCGCAGCAGGCCGAGCGCGCCGTCGGCGAGGTACACCGCTCCGTCCGCGCCGACGGCCAGCCCGTTGGGCATCCCGAGTCCGCGCGCGAAGACCTGCGGAACCGGTTGCGCCGCACGGGGATCGAATCGCACCACGGTTCCGGTGCGGGGCGCACCGGGGAGCATGCCGGTCGGCGAATCGCCGGTGGCGACATACAGTTGCCCGTCGGGACCCTGCCGGATGGAACCCGGGGCGTTCAGGGACACCGACGCCGTCCGCCGACCCGAGGCGTCGTACCGTTCGACGACGTTGCGGAACGATCGTGACACCCACAGCGAACCGTCGTCGGCCACAACGAGATTCTCGGCCCACCCGTCGAGCCCAGGGCTGTCGAGGAGGGTTGTCGTGGTGGCAGTGGTGCAGTGCGGTGTGTCCGCTCGTGCCGGCGTCGTGGAAACCGTTGTTGCCGTGGCGATCACGGCGCCGACGGCGACGACGATCGCCGTCCGGAATGTTGCGGGCACGACGCCCTCCTTACCACCGGGTTGACGGCCTCACTGACCGCCGTTGAGCAGCAATTCCATCAGTTTTGTCGGCGCGGTGCACGGGTCGTCGAAGGCGCCGGAACCGACGGGCTCGACCCAGAAGGTGTAGATGCCACGACTCGGCGCCTTGGTGGTCACCCCGCACACCGCGGGCCGTTTGGGGTCTCTCGCGGTGAAGGCGGTCTGGCTGGCGATCTTGATGTTCTCGGTGGTGTAGCCGAGTTGTTTGTCGGTGTCCTTCTCCACGTTGAGATTTCCCCACTCGAACCAGTTGAAGGTGACGTACGCGGTGACCGCTCCGGCGACGAACCATCGGCAGTTGGCACCGAAGAAGATGGCCTCGGCCGCGCTTCCGCCGACGGCCTTGGCGACCTGATCGGTGGACAGCACCTGACATTCCAGGGTGAGTTGGTCGAACTGGTCGGTGTCGACGTTGCCCGACTGCTGTCCGGACGAGCGCGCCTCCTCCACCGACAGTGCCTGGCCGTCGACGCTGCGGGTACACGACGCGAGGAGGCCGACGATCAGTGCGGCGAGGATGATCACCAGCGCGGTGCGCCGACGACGGCCATGGGTGCGGGAACAGGTGCGGCCGGTCATTGCGCACGCTCGATCGACATCGTCGACAGTTCGCGTGCCGCGTTGCACACGGCCTCGGAGTCGGGGACCGGCGTCGCCGTGGTGGAGCGTGTGAGACCGGCACTGACCGACCATTCGAAGAAGTCGGCGTCGAATTGAATCCCGATCTCGCAGATCCCGGCATCGGAGGCGATGAAACCCTTGTGCCCGTCGATGTCGATGTCTTCGGTGCTATCCCGGGAGAGTTGTTCGGTGGCGCGTTCCCGGCCGATCGGCGAGCCGCGGTACCAGTTGAAGGAGGCGACGGGGCCGGTCGGGCTGGGTCCGGAACTCCATTCGCAGGCCGACGGGTTGTTCACGACCAGGGCCAGATTCCCGAATCCGGTGATGCGATTGACCTCTTCGGTGGTGACGTTGCCGCAGGCACCGAAGAACGGACCGGCCCCGGCCGCACCCGGTGCCACGGGAGTGTTGCGGGTGGTCGGCGAGTCGTCGTCGGAACTCGACGAGCAGCCGGAGAGCAGAACGGTGATGACGGTGACGGCTGCCGTGAGGGCCAGCATGGCCGGCCCGCTGCGGAATCTGTCGAGTTCGCGGCGTTCCCGTTTGGTGGGCCGTCCGGCGCCGCGGTCGCGTCGGGGCTGGCTGGCGATGATCTCCCGCGACGGGGGTGGCGGCGAGTGATCGATGTAGCACTCGGCGGCGAGCTGGGCGGAGACGCGTTTACTGAGGAGTTTGGTGACCTCGACGATGCGGTCGCGGCCGTTGAGGCGGACCTCGACGCGGTCGCCGACGGCCACGTGCTGGGCCGGTTTCGCGGTGACGCCGTTGACCCGGACATGTCCGCCGCGGCAGGCGGCACCGGCCGCCGATCGGGTCTTGGTGAGTCTGATCGCCCAGATCCAGCTGTCGACGCGAATGGACGACATTCGCTACTTCTGCCGCGTCAGCATGTAGTAGCCGCCCCCGATCGCAGCGATCGCGAAGATGATGGCGAGCCATTCGGCGCCGAAAATCCACAGCACCGCGAAGATCGCGATCGCCGGCGACACCGCGACCGCACTCATCACCGGATGCTGCCGCACCACCTGGCTGACGGCTTTGCTCTTGTTCGGGTCGATGGCCATGGGGATCGGCGTCTCCTTGTCGGCATCCATGTGACTACTGATGCCCCATCCACTGTAACCAACGAAGGCGACGACTCGGCCGCGCAAACCGCCCCGCGTCGGAATCGATCGCGGGGCGGTGTGCGGCGGGTTGTGCCGCGCGTTCTGTAGAACCCGGGGAACCGTCAGTTGGCGCCGGTCACCGTCGGGGTCGAGCCGTTGGAGCTCGACGTGTCATCGTCGTCGGAGTCATCGGATTGATCGGTGTCGTCGGTCGACCCGGTCGACGGGGTTGCGGCTGTCGAGCGGCTCGTCGAGGTCGACGTCTTGCTGCTCGAGCTTGACGAGCTCGACGAGCTCGCCGTAGAGCCCGATGTCGCCGTCGCCGACGATGAGGTGGTCGACGGTGAGGTGGTTGTGGTTGTGGCCGAATCGCTTTCCGTGTCATCGTCGTCGGTCTCCGAGATCGCCGCGGACCGCAGCAGGCCGGCACTCGGGGTCGTGGACGTCGACGTCAGGGCGCGCGTCGAGACGAGCGACGACGCGGACGTCGAACCGGTCGTGTACGGCCCCAGCGGCTGCAGACCGAACGGGAACGTGCTCTGCGGAATCGAAATGATCGGGATGATCTGGTCGGTGTCGAGATCCCCGAGGGCGATCGTCGGCAATGCCAGGCCGTTGGGGCGGACGGAACCGTTGATCGTGGTTGTCGGGAAGATCGTGATGGTCGATCCGAGCCAGTTCACCGTGACCGGCGCCGACAATCCGTAGTCACTCGTCAGGGCCAGGAGGGAATCACCGCCGAGCGACAGGCGGATGAAGTCCTGGCTGAGTGACGGGGTCTGCCCGGCGAAGATGTCGGTGATGACCTCGCCCAGCACGTTGGTGGTGTCGAAGAGCACCGACGACGGATCGGTCAACGCGAACTGCACCTGCGGAATGCTCTGCAGCTGATCGAGCTTGAAGTCGAAGGTGCCCAACACATTTGCACACGCACCGACGTTCTCGGCGTAGGCCGCTGTCAGTCCGCCGTAGCAGCCGACGGATTGGATGGCGGGGATCTTGAGCCCGGTGTTCACACCAAGAAGGGTCAACGGAATCTCATCGGTGGTCCAGGCATTCGCGATGCCCACCAAGGCGAACGCATAGGCACTGCGACCACCACTAGCACCTGCGGTAGCCAGACTCAGAGGCAAGTACGAGATAGCAGTGGCCTTGCCACCTCCCGACGCGAACGCAAACTGGAAGCCGTTGCCGATTACCGTCGCCGAACCATCAGCAGCGGGAGGAGTCGGAAGCGATGTCGGGAGCCTGAGATCGGAATTCAGCCACTCCAAGAAACCGTTCAGAGCGGTCAGGACACCTCCCGCACTGTCTACAAGCCCTTTCACCGGGTCGTAAACCGCAACTGGAACCAGCTCGATGCTGGTGGGGCTCACGATGGCAATGCCGAGCCCACCCATGTCGGTGCTGGACTGAGTGCAATCCGCTCCGCCGTTGGGGTCGCCGCCTGAAGCGCACATCTCCAGGCGCCACTGTTCAAGGAGTTCAGCCCCGCCGTCGCTCAGCGCGTCCGCGACTACCTGACCAAGTGGATTAGTGGAGTCGTAGTCATCATCCAGCCAGTCAACAAGGGCGGATAAGTCGCTGTAGTCGGCCGCCCGCGCCTGCCCCTCCCCCATGGTCACGCCGATGCCGAGGGTCAGGACGGTGAGGATGGCGATCATCCC
This sequence comes from Gordonia oleivorans, assembly GCF_040044975.1. Lineage (NCBI taxonomy): Bacteria > Bacillati > Actinomycetota > Actinomycetes > Mycobacteriales > Gordoniaceae > Gordonia > Gordonia oleivorans. The sequence goes on along the minus strand of NZ_JBDZDI010000020.1, from coordinate 30,151 downwards.
GGCGGTGATCCGGCGGTGCCGCCGAGGTCCGCGTTGGGTCCCGGAAAGATGTTCGGGGCGTTCCGTTTCCGGACGCAACGGGGTGGTGCTCATGCAGTGGTCTCCTGTTTCCTTAAGAGAAGCTGAGACAGTTAACCACGAGTAACCCTGCCCACGCACGCGATCCACAAACTCCGTTGATCCACAGATTCCGGGGTGGTCGTGCTCGTCAGAATTTTTTGTCGGTGGCCGTCACTACAATGATGGTCAGATCGAAGAGAGCTTCGACGGTCATCATGTTCGAGGGGCGACGATGAGCACAGTACCTCTATCCACCAGGATTCGTGCCGACGTGCGGGATGCGTTGCTGAACCAGGGCCCGTCTCCGTGGCCTGGATTGCCGGCCGAGTTCTTGTTCGGGGTGGACGTCGATCGGTTGGATCAGCATTCGATCAACGAGGTGCTGGTCGCGATGACCGAGTTGGATCGGTGCCGCTCGTATATGGCGTGGCTGGATTACTTCTTCATCGCGTATCTGGTGACGTGTCTGACCGATCATCGGTTGGATGAGTCGGCGGAGTACGCGCAGATCGTGGCCGAACACATCGCACGCACCCGCAACCTGGCGAACGCGACCACCCGACGGTTGGTTGATGAGGCGATCGTGATGGCCATCCGGCTGCCCAAGACCGGGCGGGCATTACGCGAGGGGCGGATCAGTCACAGTCAGTTCCGGACCCTGATCGACCGCACCAGCCTGCTCGATCCCGGCCCGGCACTGCATCCGAACACCGCACTGGTCGACGCCGCGATCGCGGACCGGTTGTTCGAGCGGACCGGGCAGTGGCCGGCAACCAGCTTGCGGGACATGGCCGACAAAATCGTGTTCCAGCATGCTCCGGATGCTGTGCGGGAACCGCGTAAGCGGAACCTGGAGAAGCGGGGTGTGTTCACTCATTTCGAGGGGGATGGGACCGGGGAGATCACCGGCACCATGTCCGCGGAGAACATCACGATCGCGGAGAAGACGATCAGTGCGTTGGCCGACTGCGCGTGCCGGAAGGATCCGCGGACCCGGCGGCAACGTCAGGCCGATGCCATGTACTCCCTGTTGTCGGGGACGCAGTTCAGGTGTGACTGCGGGCGTGAGGACTGTCCCGCGGTGATCCCGGAGCCGGGCTGTATTCCGGATGTGCAGATCGTGTTGCACGTGATCGCTGATGAGACCACCGCCGCGGCGATCGAGGAACGCCAACGGCAACAGGAACAGCAGGAGCAGCGGGGACGACAGGTGCGGGAGCAGTCTGCGGCCGCGAGCGAATCCGATAGCAGTGCAACCGAATCGGTGGTCCAGTCACAGCGTCCGGAATCGGAATCGGTACCCGAACCCGAGCCAGTCGCCGAGGCCGACGCGGGTCCGGCCCAGATGTCGCTACTCGATGAGAGCGGTCCCTCTGACGCGGACAGTGCAGACGCGGAACAGGCACCGGAACCGGCGCCCGAACCCCAACCGGAGCCAGACGCCGACGTGGGTGCGGCGCGGATGTCGTCGCGTATGGAGAGTCCCGAGGGGAACGCTCCTAACGGCGAGGGCACTCCCGATGCGGCCGTCGCGGACACCGGCGACGACTCATCCGGCGAAACGCCCTTGTCCGACGCTCAGAAGTACATCCAGCGGTTGCGCCGCGATACCGCGCGCTCCAGCGAGGACGCCATCGAGTGGCTGGTGAACGCCGAACGCCGAGCACAGGAAACGGCGGCCACCAGCGCCGACACCGCTTCTACCGATGCCGAATCCGGCTCTGCCGAAACGGTTTCGGCCGCCGAGACCCCGATCGACGGTAACCTCGGCTACCTCGTCGGGCAGGGCGCGGTCATCCCCGAACAGATCCTCGATCTGATCAGCCGATACCCGACGACGATCCGACGGATGGTGCCCAAAGGGGTGAACCCCGAGGACGTCGAACTCCCGAGCGCGTTGCCGTCGGATCCGTGCCGACTGTCGACGGCATTGGACACATTCATCCGGATTCGTCACGGCGAGTGCGTCATCCCCGCCTGCCGGGGTAGCGCGTTCGACGGGGATTGCGATCACGTACACGAATACGACCACGAGCATCCCGAACTCGGTGGGCAGACCACCCCCGACGGACTGAACGCGAAGTGCCGTGGCCATCACCTGCAGAAAACGCACTCCCGCTGGCTCGATGATCAGTACCGCGATGAGAACGGTCGGCTGGTCACGGTTTTCACCACCCCGGAAGGGCTGAACATTCCGGGACCGGCGGAAACCCTCGAAGACTTCTTCGGCGGGCTACGCCGCTACCGGTTCGCCGACCCACCCGCCGCGCCACCGACACCACGGGAACCGGGCGTGATCCCGACCAGCAAACGGGATCGGCTCGCCGCCAAGTACGAACGGCGACGCCGCGAACGCGAACGCAACCGCGCCCGCATCACCGACGGCGTGGACCCGCTCAACCCGCCACGCCCGAAACGACGCAAGAAGCGATACCCCGTCGTGCCCGATGACGGCGCACCACCGCCCTTCTGAGGTGGCGTCACCAGCGGTCGCGGTCCAGGTCCTGCCCCTGGGCCGCGGCATCTGCGGCACAACCGAATCCGACGATCCACCGGCCGTCGGACAACTCGACCCTGCCCAGCATCATCGGTTCCGGCAGCGCCGCAAGGAACTCGCCGAGCGCCGCGGTCGACACGATCCACCGTTCGCCGTGAATCGCACGCCCCACGGCCGGATCACGGATCAGACCGGGCTTCGGTGGCGTCGTGTCGAGTGCGACAACGCGATACATCGCGGACGTCGTCAGCTTGCCGACCCATCGGGCACCGCGGTCGGCGAGCTCATGCACCAACGGGCCGCCGGCCATGTGCGCCCCGAACACGGCGAGTTCCACCGTCGTCGCGGCACTCTCGACCCACGTCGGCGCCGATTCCTCGGCACCACCGAATCGTCGGGCGATATCCATGACCACGGCATCCTCGTGCCCGCGACCCAGGAACGTCACCCCGAATTGTGCAGTGCTCCCGTCGGATTCGGTGACAGACCCGGCCGGCACCGCGACCCCGCACAGGTCGAAGAGGTTGCAGAAGTTGGTGTAGGTACCCATCCGGGAGTTCACCCCCACCGGATCGGCGGCGACCTCGGCGATCGTCGGGTGCATCGGCGCCGTCGGCACCATCAACACCGCGGCCTCGCCCCACTGCCGCATCGCCTCGTCCCGCAGTTCGGTCAACTGCGCTCGAGCACGGAGCATCTCGACCGCCGAGAAACGGTCGGCGGCCGAAATGATCGCAGCCACCGTCGGATCGAGCCCGGCCTCTTCAGCCGACCCGACACCGTCGATGAACTCCCCCACCGCGTCATACCGCTGCGCCACCAGCGCGTCGTCGTACAGCAGTTTCGCCGCGGCCAGGAATGCGCTCAGATCGATGGTCTTGACGCGGAATCCGGCCGCCTCCACCCGAGACACCGCCTCGGAGAAGGCATGTCGCCACGCCTCCGACAATTCCGGAAGTTGTTCGGGTACCACGACGACCCCGTCCGTCGGTGCCGCGAAGGACACCTCGGCACCGAAGGGCCGCGGACCCGATGCGTGTGCCATCGCCGCCATCGCACGATCGGCGGTATCCACGTCGGCGGCGAAGATGGTGACCACGTCGTACTCCGCGCACGCGGGCACCACACCGTCGGTCGAGACGACGCCGACGGTCGGCTTCACCCCGACGATGCCCTGCAACCCGGCGGGTACGCGTCCCGAGCCGGCGGTGTCGGTGCCGATCGCGATGTCGGCGAATCCCAGGGCGACCGCCACCGCGGAGCCCGAACTCGACCCTCCGGAGATTCGGTCGGGTCGTCGCGAATCACGCACCGCCCCATAGGGACTGCGCGTTCCGACCAGACCGGTGGCGAACTGGTCGAGATTGGTCTTGCCGATGACCACCGCGCCGGCCGACCGCAGTGCGGCCACCGCAGGCGCGTCGACCTCCGGGGTGTAGGCGTAGCCGGGGCAGGCGGCGGTGGTCGGCACTCCGGCGACGTCGACGTTGTCCTTGACGGCCAGCACCATGCCGGCCAGCAGGCCGCCAGCGGCCACTGCCGCCTCGTGCTCGGCGGCAACGTCGGCCTGGGCACGCAGCGTGGTGAACACCTCGGGACGGTCGGCGGCAGCGATCCGCGCGTAGATCTCATCGATGCGGCTCATGCGGCGAACTCTCCCTTCTGCGACCAACGTTGACGTTCCTCGGCGCGTGCCTCCTCCATGACACCACGAGTCGCGGCGATCGACTCGGCGTTGTCATCGAGGAACTGCTGGTGTGCGCCCAACGAGAAGATGCCGTCGGTGATGCGGGTGCTGTCGCCGCGGCCCGCCGCGACGTCGGCGCGCATGTCCAGCAACTCCTCGGCGCTCACCGGATACCAGCGGATGCGGTCGAAGAACCGCAGCAGCCACGGGTGTTCGGCGTCGAAGCCGGGTGCGGTCTGCGGATGCCGGTGGTTCCAGACCTGCGTGGTGCGCCCGACGAACTGGTAGCCACCCGGCCCCTCCATGCCGTAGATGCACATGTACGCCCCGCCGATGCCCACGGCGTTCTCCGGAGTCCAGGTACGGGCCGGGTTGTACTTCGTGGTGACCAGGCGGTGGCGCGGATCGAGCGGAACCGCCACCGGCGCACCGAGATACACATCGCCCAAACCCAGAACGAGATACTCGGCGTCGAAGACGATGCGATGCACATCGTCGACGGAATCCAGGCCGTTCATCCGGCGGATGAACTCGATGTTCCACGGGCACCACGGCGCATCCGATCGCACGCCGAGCATGTAGCGTTCAATGGCCTCGCGGGTGGCCGGATCGTCCCAGGACAGCGGCAATTCGACGACCCGGCTGGGCACCACGAGGTCGCCGGCCGACGGCAGTTGCGACTCACATTCGGTCAGCCAGTCCAACATGGCCGCCTGCGACCACACCCCGGGATCGGCCTTGACCTGCAACGACCGGATGCCCGGTGTCAGGTCGACGAGGCCGGTCGGCGACTCCGCCGCGATCCGTTCGGCCAGGGCATGAACCCGCGCCCGCAGCGCCAGATCCAGGCGCATGTCCCCGTATTCGACGAGGATGTTGTCGTCGCCGCTGCGCCGGTAGGTGACCTCGGTGGCGCCGTCGGCGGTGGTGGTACGCCCCAGGATGCCGTTGTCGGTGTCGCCGCCGGCAGAGATGACATGCGCGAAGTGCGCCCGGCGGCCCAGCCCGAGTTCGGCCGGAGAGGCCGCCTGCTCGGCCCGCACGGCCACGAAGCGGACCGTGTCACCGGGTTTGAGCTGCCCCAGCTTCCACCGTTCGGCCGCCACCACGGTGACCGGACACACGAAGCCACCCAGACTCGGCCCGTCGGGACCCAGCAGGATCGGGGTGTCACCGGTGAAGTCCAGTGCCCCCACCGAATACGCATTGTCGTGGATGTTGGAAGGGTGCAGTCCCGCCTCACCGCCGTCGGTGCGTGCCCACCGCGGTTTGGGCCCGACGAGGCGGACGCCGGTGCGGTCGGAGTTGAAGTGCACCTCGTAGGGCGTCGACATCAGATCGTCGATGTCGGCGGGGGTGAAGAACTCCGGTGCCGAATGCGGACCGACGGTGACCGCCAGCTCCCACGAATTGGTCAGTGCCGGTTGCTCTTCGGTGAGGATGCGGGTGACCAGTCCGGTCGGGGCCGACCCCACAACGAGCATGTCACCGTCGGCGAGGGTCCGGCCGTCGTGACCACCGAAGCGACCCATCGTGAAGGTGGACCGGCTACCGAGATACTCCTCGGCGTCGAGTCCACCACCGACCGCGATGTACACGCGCAGGCCGAACTCACCGACCATCCCGACGTCGAGCACCTGACCGGCGGCCAGATGCAGCGGAACCCATTGCGGCATCGGCTTTCCGTCGACGGTCACCGGCACCGGGGCGCCAGTGACGGCCACGACGGTGGCCTCGTCGAACCGGATCCGCGGGCCGGCCATGGTGGCCTCGAGACCGGCCGCCGAATCCGGGTTTCCGACAGCGAGATTCGCGAGCCGGAACGACAGGTCGTCCATCGGCCCGGACGGGGGCACCCCGACCTTCCAGTAACCCACCCGGCCCGGCCAGTCCTGAATCGTCGTGAGCGGACCGGCGCGCAGGATCTCCATCGTCGTGGACGAGCTTGTCTGCGAAGAGTCGGCACTCATCGGGTCACCACCACACGCACAGCGGTCGGGTCGAATCCGTTGCACGGGTTGTTGATCTGCGGGCAGTTGGACACCAGCACCAGGGTGTCAACCTCGGCGCGCAGGGCCAGGCGACGGCCCGGTGCCGACAGTCCGTCGACGATGCCGAGCGACCCGTCCGGGTCGACGGGCACGTTCATGAAGAAGTTGACGTTGCCGACCAGGTCACGCTTGCCGAGTCCGTGGCGGGCACCGCCGATGAGGAAGTTCTCCACGCAGGCGTGCTGATGTTTGGTGTGGTGGCCGTAACGCAGGGTGTTCGATTCCTGCGAGCAGGCACCACCGAGGGTGTCGTGGTTGCCGACCTCGTCGCCGACGATGGTCATCATCGGGGCCGATTCCTGGTCGCGGATCACCGATCCGGTGGTCAGGAAGATGTTGCCCTGCGCGGCGATCGTGGCCTGCGCCGAGTACCGCACGGCGTGGTCGTGCGCGCCGTAGAACAGCGTGTCGACGGCCTGGTTGCCGTGCAGGTCGACGATGGTCAGGACATCGCCCGCGGCAACGATTCCCGACCACGGCGCGCGGTCGGCGATGATCTCGTCGGCGATCACCTGCCCGGGCACGAGTGCCACATCGGCGGCGGGGGCGGTGGTCGGATCGATCAGGGTGGGGTCCAGGAAAGTGGTCATGATGGGAGTCCTCGAGAAAGGTGGGTGATCAGAAGTGCAGTGCGGCGTGGGCGTCTTCACTGTTGGCGACGGCGCGCTGATACTCGGGGTCACGGTCGGCGGCGCCGGCGATCAGGTCGTCGAGGTTCGCCGTGGCCTGCCAGGCGAGAACCTCGAGCGGGCCGGTCGCGAACTCCGGTGCGGGATCGAGCGGGTGCGCGGTGTTGGCGATCGCCACGATGACCGGGAGATGCAGCACGAGCTCCACCGACTTGTTTTGTCCGGCTGATCCTTTCGAGGTGAGCGTGCCGTCCTCTTCGACGACGATCCCGTGGAAGAAGGACAGTGACGGCGCGACGTCGGTGGCGGTGAGGCCGTTCTTCGCGGCCGCCAGCATGAGCAGTTCCCGGCCGGCCGGGGTATCCGAATAGGCCTGCCCGGCACCGTATTTTGCGGTGTTGCCGGTCAGCGTGCTGGTACCGCACAGTGCGTCGTGATGGGCGCTGTCGTCGGCGACGACGCTCGCCAGCACCCGCCCCTGGTCACTGAGCAGCGGATGCCCGGTGGTGAGGTAGGCCTGCCACGGCACCTTGACGGTGTCAGCGACGTTGAGTCGTTCCCACGGTGCGTCGGCCCGCCACATCAGGATGTGTGCACAGGCACTTCCGGTGATGTCGCGCAGGCGAATTCGGGTACCGCGGGCCAGCACCTTGGTGGTGTAGCGCCCGCCCGGGACGGTTTCGGCCCAGGTCAAATCGGCGGCGTCGACGCCGGCCGGCGGGTGGGGCCAGCGGGAGGCGGGGACGACCGGCATCGAATCGGTGATGGTGCCGGCCTGGGCGCGGGCGTGTTCCCGGGCGCCGGCCGTGGTACCGGTGGCGGTTGCGCCGGTTGCGGTTGCGGTGGTGGTCATGATCGAAACTCCTTGTAGTGCTGGTGCTCTGCGGCGTCAGGCGCCGACGGTGACGGGCTTGGGATGTTCCTTGCCGCGCGGGAAGCAGGCGATCCCGACGAGGACGGTGGCCACGATGCAGATCGGGCCGGCCCAGCGCAGGATCGGCATCTCGCCGCTCGGGTCGAACACCTCGGCGCGCGGCCAGGCCAGGTTGATCACCATCAGCGTGCCGTAGACCACCGCCAGGATGTTGATGACGATGCCGAATCGTCCGAGCCCGAACAGTTTCTTGCCGGCGGCGTCGGTGGCGACGGTACCCTTCGGCCAGCCCTGGAAGCGGCGGTAGAGCATCGGTCCGGTCACCGCGAGGTAGGCGAGGTAGATCAGGATGATGCACACGCTGGCCAGCGTCGCGAAGATGGCCGAGTTGCCCACGTTGATGACCAGGATGCCGATGCACAGCACGCCGATGAGGATGGCCGGGGCGATCGGGGTTCCGGTGCGGGAGTTGACATGTGAGAGCGTCTTGGAGAACGGCAGCCGATTGTCGCGGGCCATCGAGAACATCAGTCGCGAGCACGCGGTCTGGATGGCCAGGGTGCAGATGAAGATCGCCACCGCGACGTCGCAGAGCAGGACCTTGCCCCAGAAGCTGCCGAGCACGGAGTCGAGCACGTAGGGCAGACCGCCGGTGGCGAGTTCCTCGTCGAGGGTCGGTGCGGCCATCAGGGCGCCGAGCAGCATCAGGCCACCGCCGAGTGCGGAGACGGTCAATGCCATCCGGATGGTGCGGGGCGCGACGCGACGCGGGTTGCGGGTCTCCTCGGCGAGTTCGCCGGCCGAGCCGAATCCGACCATCACATAGGCGGCCATCAGGCCGGAGACGATGAACGCCCAGATGTAGCCGGGCTGCTGGCCGGGGATGCCGGTGTCGAAGACGACGTCGGGGCCGCGCTTGGCGTGGGTGAACAGCGCCAGGATGACGGCGACGACGCCGACGAGTTCGCAGGTGACGCCGATGTTGTTGACGCGGCTCATCCAGCGGACGCCGACGCAGTTGATGGCGGTCACGATGACGAGCAGGATCGAGCCGAGGAGCACGGCGTTCGCGGCGCCCGAGGTGCTGGTCAGCGTCGGGTCGTCGCCGATGATCTGGAAGCCGGTCCAGACGCTGGGCAACACCACCTGCAGGGCGATCGCGGCGGCGGAGGCGGTGACGATCTGGGCGATCATCATGAACCAGCCGCCGAACCAGCCGATCACCTCCCCGCCCATGCGGCGGGACCACTGGTAGATGGCCCCGGACAGTGGGTAGCGGGCGGCGATCTCGGCGAAGCAGAGGGCGACGAGGAGTTGGCCGACGTAGACGATCGGCCAGGTCCAGAAGAACGCCGGTCCGCCGAAGCCGAAGCCGAGGCCGAAGAGCTGGAAGATGGTGGTCAGGATGGAGACGAACGAGAAGCCCGCGGCGAACGACGCGAACTTGCCGAGGGATCGGTGGAGTTGCTGGTCATAGCCGAATTCCGACAGGTCGTCGGCGTCGTGTCCGGTGGTGGGCGAGGGGGTGGCGGGTGGTGTGGAAGATGCCAGGGTCATGCGGATGTCCTTCGAGAGGGCTCCCCGTTGAGCGTTTTATCTGTCGGTTGATAGATAACCGTGAAGCTATTTCTATCAGATGATAGATATGTTGCAAATCGGGAAACCCCGGTGACATCCGTGTTACGCGGCGGCCCCCGGGCGCGGACCGCCTGCGGTCCGTCTGTGGACCTACAGCCGTGGCCTAGGGTGGAGCCATGTCATCCACTCGCGGCGCCGGTCCGGGGCGCCCGCGCCTCGTCGAACCGAGAAGGCGGGGGGCGACGGCACGCGAGGAGATCCTCGACGCATCCGCCGAACTCTTCGTCCGGCACGGATACAGCGGGACGTCGACGCGGATGATCGCGGAGGCCGTCGGCATCCGGCAGGCCTCGATGTATCACTACTTCAAGAACAAGGACGACATCCTCGCCGACCTCCTCGAGGCCACCGTCGTACCGTCACTGGAACGTGCCCGCGAACTCCTCGTCGGCGACGGCCCGGCGATGGACCGACTCCTCGATCTCGCCCGCTATGACGCCGGGCAACTCGTGGACTCCCGCTGGAACCTCGGATCGCTGTACCTGCTGCCCGAGGTCGCCGACGAGCGCTACGCCGAATTCCGTTCCGCGCGCCAGGAATTGGCCCGGGCCTATGAGTCGCTGACCGTCGAGGTACTCGGCGATCCGGCCGACAAGCGGTGCCTGCTGCCGTTCCGGCTCGTCGAGTCGATCATCATGCTGCGCTCCGACGAGGAACGCGGCGAACTCGGCGACCACACCGCCGCCGGCCTCGTCGACACCATCGTCGGCGCCATCGAGATGCTCATCGAGCATCAGCCGAGCGCGTAACGCCGATTCCGCTCCGCCCGCTGCGCCGCGGTCCGCGTGCCCCGGCCCAGCGGCTGCGCACCCACCGCGTCGGCGAGTCCGTAGGGCGGCATGCCGCCGTAGATGGTTTCGTGCTCACCGATCACGTAGGTCTCATGCCAGATCCCGACGGCGTTGGTGTCGGCGTAGCGCTTGGTGAACCACTGCCACGCGGGGCGATGCGGCGCGTCGGGATCGGCGGCGAAGCGACGCACGTCCTCGGCACTGCGCCAGTACGAGACCACCATGATCGACGACCCGACATACAGGCGCGATGACAGCAGGCCCGCCTCCGGATGTCGCTTGAGGAACATCAGCATCCGTGGCATCGCGAGGAACACGCCGAGCCACGCGCGTGGGTGCCACGGCCGCGGCAGGCTCATGCCGATGAGGAAGAGGGTGGTGCCCTCGGGCGGGATCGTGCTGGTCATCCGGCGGGTGTCGGGTCGAGCCATGATGTCGTCTCCCATGTTTTGTAACGATGTTACGAAACGATGTTATGAAACAATTGGAGGCGTGGCAAGACCCAAGGTGCACGACGACGATCTGCGCAGGCGTCTGATCGACGAGGCCACCCGCATCGTCGCCGACAGCGGCGTCGGCGGGCTGTCGGTGCGCGCGGCCGCTCAGGCCGCCGGGACGTCGACGACCGCCGTCTATTCGCTGTTCGGTAGCAAGGACGGGCTGACCCGTGCGGTGCTGGTGCGGGCGTTCGAGCAGTTCGCGGGCGCGCAGGAGGTCGCGACGCGCGAGGACGACGCGGTGAGCGCGCTGGGCATCGCCTACGTCGGGTGGGCGCTGGAGAATCCGCGGCTCTACGAGCTCATGTTCGGACTGTCCACGGTCGGCATCGAACCGTCCGAGGAGACCGAGGCGGCCTCGGCACGGGCGATGGCCCCGCTGCGGCACGCCGCGACCGCGGCCATCGACGCCGGCGTCTTCCGGCCCGCCGAGCCGGCCACCGTCGCGGCGTCACTGTGGGCGCAGGTGCACGGACTGTCATTGCTGCTCTTGGCCGGACGATTTCCCGACGACGCCGACCCCGTCGCCGCCGGGAGTGCGGTGGTCGCGGGCTGGCGTGCCCTAGGCTGATCGTCATGGCCGGGCGCAGCATGAGTTTTGACCCCATCGCCGAGGCGAAGGCGAACTGGGACGCCGCCGGATGGGATGACGTCTCCGACGGCATGGTGGCGGTGACCTCGGTGATGCGCGCCCACCAGATCCTGCTGGCGCGCGTCGAAACCGCGCTGCGCCCCTACGATTTGACCTTCTCCCGCTTCGAACTGCTTCGGCTGCTGGCCTTTTCGAAGCAGGGTGCGCTGCCCATCACCAAGGCGAGCGACCGTCTGCAGGTCCATGTCACCAGCGTCACCCACGCCATCCGCCGACTGGAGGAGGCGAAGCTGGTGCGGCGACTCCCCCACCCCACCGACGGACGCACCACCCTCGTGGAGATCACCGACCTGGGCCGCTCCACCGTCGAGGACGCCACCGCCACCCTCAATCGCGAGGTGTTCGCGAACGTCGGCATGGATTCCGGCCAGATCACCGGCCTCGTCGGGGCGATCCAGTCGTTGCGGCATCAGGCCGGGGATTTCTGAGGTCCCTTCAGAGGTCTCGACGCCTCCTCGGCTGGCGCCTCGTCGGGCTCGACCAGCGATAAGGGAGAGCGCTGTGAGTGATCCGGGGTTACTTGAGCGTCTCGATGATCGCCGAGAAGTCCAGTCCAGCATGCTGTTCGGCGAAGGCCTTGTACAGCTGGGCGGCGTGGGTGCCCAGCGGGGCTCGTGCACCGGTGTCGCCGATGGCGTCCATCGCCAGGCCGAGGTCCTTGTTCATCAGCGCGGTCGCGAAGCCCGGCTTGAACTCGTTGTTGGCCGGCGATCCGGGTTGCGGTCCGGGGACCGGGCAGTTGGTCTCGATGGCCCAGCAGTTGCCGGTGGCGCCGGTGACGACGTCGTAGAGCGCCTGATCGCTCAGCCCCAGCTTCTCGGCCAGCACGAAGGCCTCGCCGACGGCGATCTGCTGCACCGCCAGCAGCATGTTGTTACACACCTTGGCCGCCTGACCGGCACCGCTGTCACCGCAGTGAATGATCTTGCCCGCCATCGGGTCCAGCATGGTGCGCGACTCGGCGAACGCCTCGGCGGTGCCACCGACCATGAAGGCCAGAGTGCCCGCGACGGCACCCTTGACCCCACCGGAGACCGGGGCGTCGACCTGCGCGAAACCGACGTCGGCGGCCCGCTGATGGATCTCCCGCGCGTCGGCCACCGAGATGGTCGAACTGTCGATGAACAGGGTGCCGGTGGCACTGGCCGGCAGGATCTCGTCATAGAGCTGCTTGACGATGCCGCCGTTGGGCAGCATCGTGATCACGACCTGCGCCACCGCGACCGCCTCGACCGCGGTCGGGAAGGTCTCGATGCCGTTGCCCTGCGCCGTTTTCACCGCTTCGGGCACCGGGTCGAAGCCGTGCACGGTGTGCCCGGCCTTGACCAGGTTGGCGGCCATCGGGCCACCCATGTTGCCGAGGCCGAGGAAAGCGATCGTCGTCATTGTCGAATCTCCACCTTGTCGATTGCTCGAGGAATTCAGTTGCCGTGCCGCGCGGCGATGGAACGTCCCACCACCACGCGCATGATCTCGTTGGTCCCCTCCAGAATGCGATGCACACGCAGATCCCGGAGGATTTTCTCGATTCCGTACTCGGTCAGATAGCCGTAGCCGCCGTGCAACTGCAGCGCCTGATCGGCGACCGTGTAGCACGCGTCGGTCACATAGCGTTTGGCCATCGCGCACTGCTCCACCTTGTCGGCCGCCCCGGCATCGAGCGCTCCGGCCGCATGCCACAGCATCAGCCGAGACGTCTGCAGTGAGGTGGCCATGTCGGCGAGCGTGAACCGGATGGTGGGTTCGTCGATCAGGTTGGACCCGAACGCCTTTCGTGACGCGACGTACTCGGCGGCCTTGTCGAAGGCCGCCTGTGCACCGCCGAGCGATGACGCCGCGATGTTGAGCCGCCCGCCGTTGAGGCCGTTCATCGCGATACCGAAACCGATACCCTCCTTGCCACCGAGCAGGTTGGCCGCAGGCACCCGCACCTCGTCGAGGATCACCTGCGCGGTGGGCTGGGCATGCCAGCCCATCTTGTGTTCCTGCGCGCCGAAACTCAGCCCCGCAGAACCCTTCTCGACGAGGAAGGTGGAGATCCCCTTCGGCCCGGAGTCACCGGTGCGCGCCATGATCACGTACAGATCCGACGAGCCCGCCCCGGAGATGAACTGCTTCACCCCGGTCAGGACGTAGTCGTCGCCGACGCGTTCGGCCCGGGTCGCCAGCGCCGCCGCATCCGACCCGGCACCGGGTTCGGTGAGGCAGTAGCTGGCCACCGTGTCCATCTCGGCCAACCGCGGAACCCACTGTGCGCGTTGCTCGTCGGTGCCGTAGGCGTCGACCATCCAGGTGCACATGTTGTGGATGGACAGGAACGCGGCCACCGCCGGATCGGCGTAGGCGAGCTGCTCGAAGATCCGCACCCCGTCCAGCCTGCGCAGGCCACTACCGCCGACATCCTCGGAACAGTAGATGGCCCCCATGCCGAGTTGCGCGGCCTCGCGCAACTCGGCGACCGGGAAGTGATTCTCGGCGTCCCACGCAAGCGCATGGGGGGCAAGACGTTTGGCGGCGAAATCGGACGCGGTCTCGACGATGACCCGTTCGTCGGAGTCGAGACCCGCGTCGGCGAAGGTCGTCACGTGACGGCCTCAGTCCATCGTCGGGATGACGAACTCGGCGCCATCCTTGATGCCCGACGGCCAGCGCGAGGTGACCGTCTTGGTCTTGGTGTAGAACTGGATCGACGCCGGTCCGTGCTGGTTGAGGTCACCGAAGCCGGAGCGCTTCCAGCCACCGAAGGTGTAGTAGGCCACCGGAACCGGGATCGGCACGTTCACGCCGACCATGCCGACCTCGACGCGGGCGGTGAAGTCGCGGGCGGCGTCACCGTCCTGGGTGAAGATGGCGACACCGTTGCCGTACTGGTGATCCGACGCCAAAGCGAGTGCCTCCTCGTAGTCACCGGCACGCACGATCGCGAGCACCGGGCCGAAGATCTCGTCGGTGTAGATCGACATGTCCTTGGTGACATGGTCGAACAGGGTCGGCCCGATGAAGAAGCCGTTGGAGATGTCCTCGTCGCCGTAGGTCTGCTCATCGCTGGTGCGCTCACGCCCGTCGATGACGAGGTCGGCACCTTCCTCGACGCCCCGGCCGATGTAACCGGTCACCCGCTCCAGCGCTGCGGCGGTCACCAGCGGACCGTAATCGGCCTTCGGGTCCAGTGAGTGCCCGACGCGCAGCGCGTTCACCTTGTCGATCAGCTTGGCGCGCAGGCGTTCTGCGGTCTGTTCCCCGACCGGAACGGCGACACTGATGGCCATGCAACGCTCACCGGCGCTGCCGTACCCGGCGCCGATCAGCGCGTCGACGACCTGATCGAGGTTGGCGTCGGGCAGGATGATCATGTGGTTCTTGGCGCCACCGAAGCACTGCGACCGCTTGCCGTGAGCCGCCGAGGTCTCATAGATGTACTGCGCGATGTCGGAGCTGCCGACGAAGCCCAGCGCCTTGACGTCGGGGTGGGTGAGCAGCGCGTCGACGGCCTCCTTGTCGCCGTGGACGACCTGGAAGACACCGTCGGGAAGTCCTGCCTCGGTGAACAATTCGGCCAGCCGCACCGGCACCGACGGGTCGCGCTCACTGGGCTTGAGGATGAAGGCGTTGCCACACGCCAGCGCCGGTCCGGCCTTCCACAGCGGGATCATGGCCGGGAAGTTGAACGGGGTGATGCCGGCGACGACGCCGAGCGGCTGACGGATCGAGTGCACATCGATGCCGGTACCGGCGCCCTCGGTGAACTCACCCTTGATCAGGTGCGGGATACCGATGGCGAACTCGATGACCTCGATACCGCGCTGGATGTCACCGAGGGCGTCGGCGTGGGTCTTGCCGTGTTCGAGGGACAGCGTGGTGGCGATCTCGTCGGCGTTCTTGTTCACCAGGTCGACGAAGCGCATCAGCACCCGGGCGCGGCGCTGCGGGTTCCATGCCGCCCATTCCTTCTGCGCCTTCTTGGCGGTCTCGACGGCGGCGGCCACCTCGTCGGCGTCGGCGAGGGGCACCTGCGCGGCGACCTGGCCGGTGCTGGGATTGAACACGTCGGCAAAGCGACCGCCGTCGGCGGCCACCTTGGCACCGTTGAGGTAGTGCGGGATGGATGTGGTGGAGGATGCGCTCACCGCGAGATCACCTGAATTCTGATCGGGGTCGTGACACGACCAATACTAGGACATCCAAGTAATTGCGCCAAGGGGTGACCAAAGTCCAATGGCATTTCGGCAGGAAAAAAGGCTACCCTTGCCCCTGTTTGTGCGACCTGCGCGCGACCCATCGGAAGGAGTCACCATGTCCGTCGTCATCCTCTACGGCACCGAGACCGGCAACTGCGAACTGGTGGCCGACGCCATCGCCGACGTCCTGGCCGCCGACCACGACCCGTCGATCTACGACATGAGCGAGTTCGCGGTCGAGGATCTCGATCCCGAGAACTTCCTGGTGGTGATCTGCTCAACCTACGGTGAGGGCGAACTGCCGACCGGCGCCGAGCCGTTTGCCGCCGAACTCGACGAGGTGGCCCCCGATCTGACCGGTGTGCGTTTCGCCGTCTTCGGACTCGGCGACACCGTCTACGGCGAGACCTTCAACCGCGGTGGCGAGATCATGGCCGAGAAGCTGACCGCGCGCGGCGCCACCCAGGTCGGCGAGCACGCCCGCCACGACAACTCCTCGGCGATCAAGCCGAGCGCGATGGCCGCCCAGTGGGCCCAGGATCTGATCCCGGTGATCGCTCCGGTAAACGCCTGACCGACGGCGCCTCGACGGAGTCCGGCAGGGTGCCGCAACGCACCGCCGATTCCTTCGCCAATTCGACCACCGCACGGATCATCACGGCGAGCACGACGCCGAGGAACAGTGCGGTGGTCGTGGACACCTTGAGGTTCTCCCCCAGTAGGACCACGCCGAGCACCATCGCCACCGCCGGTTCCATGACGTTCATCGCCGGGAACGAGGTCTGCAGGTCGCCGGCCCCGAAGCCCTTCTGCTGAGCGATCACCGCACCCGCGGCGACCACCACGAACAGGTAGATCTCCGGGTGTACGAACATGTGCACCGGATGATGGAACAGCTGGTAGACGATGGTTTTGATGAGCAGCGCCGACACGCCGAACAGGGTGCCCGCGGCGAGCCCGTAGAACAGGGCCCGGTAGTGCGGGGTCGAGCGCTCCGCACACAGCACGCAGGCCACGATCACCCCGATCACCGCGGCGACGGTCACCCAGATCACCAGATCGGGGGGTCGGCGCATCGACGGCTCCGGGCGCGCGATCACCAGGAACGTCGCCACGCACGCCACCAGCACCCCACCCCACGCCCATTCGCGATGTGCCGGATGCCGGCGGTCGGCCCACGCCTCCAGCGGCAGCGCGAAGAGCACCGCGAGCACCACCAGCGGCTGCACCAGCAGGATCGATCCCAGGCCCAGCGCACCGGCCTGCAGGGCGAACCCGGTGATCGCGATCCCCGCACCCAGCCACCAGCCCTTGGTGATGGCCCCCGACGCCCGGGACGCGCGCTGGCGCAGCACGGTTCCGGCGGCGATCATCAGCGCCGCGAGAACCGCGAGAAGCGCGGGGAGCCAGGAGTGCACGCCCACCAGGCTAGGGCATGTCTCCCGCGAGGTGGGCGGTGTCGCTACCGCATCCGTGCGCGCGTCGCTCGTAGGTTGGAGTCATGCGGTTGCGGTCTGAATTGGAACTCCTCGCGACGCTCGACGCCGCCACGATCGGCGCGCTGTGCGCCGATCACACACTGATTCCCGCGGTGATCACCGACTGCCTCGACGAGTCGTGGGAGTGCGACGACCTCGCGGATGCGGCGCAGGCGGCCGGCGACGACGATCTCGCGGATTTCCATCGCCAGGAGGCGGCCGCGTGGCGTGCGACCGCGCGGGTGTTGCGTTCGGCGACGCCCGAAATCCGCTCCGGCGAGCGCCGCACCGAGCGCGGTGTGGCGTGAGTTCGGTCACCCGGACGCTGGTCCTGATGCGTCACGGCAAGTCCGGATATCCGCCCGGCGTCGGCGATCATCAGCGGCCGCTGGCCGACCGTGGACGCCGGGAGGCGGCCCTGGCCGGCGACTGGATGCGTGCCGAGGGCCTGCACATCGACGCTGTGCTGTGTTCGAGCGCCACCCGCACCCGCCAGACCCTGCAACGGACCGGTATCGACGCCCCGACCGAGTTCCTCGACGAGATCTACGGCGGAACTCCCGACGACATCTTCGAGGCGATCCGCATTCATGTCCCGGCCGACGCGGCGACCGTGCTCGTCGTCGGGCACGAACCGGGTATGCCGTCGACGGCGTTGAGCCTGGACTCCGACGGCCAGATCGATCGATTCCCCACGTCGGCGTATGCGGCCGTGACCCTCGGCTCGCCGTGGTCCGAGATCGGCCTGGCACCCGATCCCGACGCCCATCTGGTGGGTGTTCGCGTGCCGCGTTCCTGACTCCCCGTTCCTGACTCCCCCGCGATCCGCGTCACTCATGTTTGGCGATTGTCACCAACCGTCGTACGATGGCTTTCGCGCTTGCGTAATCCATTAGTCCGCAGTATCCGCTCCGGAATCCGCTGCCACGAGGAGACCTCATGACCACCCACGGCTTCTCCACAACCGATCAGCCGCTCTACGAGATCAAGGCCAATCTCTTCAAGGCGCTCGCCCACCCGGCCCGCATCCGCGTCCTCGAGGTGCTCAGCGCCAACGACGACCCCACCCCGGTCAGTGACCTGCTCAAGATCGTCGACATCGGACCGACCACGATGTCGCAGCATCTGGCCGTGCTCAAACGGCATCATGTGGTGACCTCGACGCGCACCGGCAACGCCGTCTTCTATCGGCTCGCCCACCCCAAGATCTCCGAACTGCTGCTCATCGCCCGCACCTTCCTCTACGACACCCTCGGCGCCCAGCGCGATCAGTTCGACGCGATCTCCGCTCTGCCGCCCGTCGTCCGGCCATGACACCGCTCATCTCCCGCGTCCGGCGACTGCTGCCGGGACGCAGCGATTACGCAGGTCTGCGCTCATCGTGGAAGCTCGACATCGTCTCCGGTGTCACAGTCGGCGTCGTCGCACTCCCCCTCGCGCTGGCCTTCGGCATCTCCTCGGGTGTCGGTGCCGCGGCCGGACTGATCACCGCGGTCGTCGCCGGCCTGGTGGCCGCGATCTTCGGCGGTTCGCATGTGCAGGTGTCCGGCCCCACCGGAGCGATGGCGGTGATCCTCGCGCCGATCGTGGCGCAACACGGCCTCGCCAGCATCGCGATGGTGACCGTGCTCGCCGGGCTGATCGTGCTGATCGCCGGTGCCGTCGGACTCGGCCGGGCGGTCACCTTCATCCCATGGCCGGTCATCGAGGGCTTCACCCTCGGCATCGCGGTGATCATCTTCCTGCAGCAGGTGCCCGCGGCCTTCGCGACGTCACCGCCGAAGGGTGAGCGGACGCTGCCGGCGGCGTGGACGGTCATCGTGCACGCCGACTGGGCGGCCGCCGGACGCACCCTGGGGGTGGTGGCCGCCGTCGCCGTGCTGATGGTCGCGCTGCCCCGCATTCACCGGGCGATCCCGGAATCGCTCACCGCGATCGTCGTCGTCACCCTTGTCGTGCGGTTCGCCCACATCGACGTCGCCACCATCGGCGAACTGCCCTCACATCTGCCGGCCCCGACCCTGCCGCACGTCGATGCCGGTGCGCTGCAATCACTGTTCGGCGCGGCGCTGGCCATCGCCACGCTCGCCGCGATCGAATCGCTGCTGTCGGCGCGTGTCGCCGCGACGATGTCGCCGACGGGCCCCTACGATCCCGACCGCGAACTGACCGGGCAGGGGCTTGCATCGGTGGCGTCGGGACTCTTCGGCGGCATGCCCGCCACCGGCGCCATCGCCCGCACCGCGGTCAACGTGCGCTCGGGGGCCCGCACCCGGGTGTCGGCGATCGTGCACTCGTTGTTCCTGCTCGGCGTCGTGTACCTGGCCACCGGCCCGGTGGCGACGATTCCCCTGGCCGCACTCTCGGGCGTGCTGATGGTCACCTGCTTCCGGATGATCTCGACATCGACGATCCGCAAGATCATCCGCTCCACCCGGTCCGACGCCATCATCTTCGTGGTGACCGCACTGATCACGGTGTGTTTCGACCTCATCGAGGCGGTCCAGATCGGCATCGTGGTCGCCGCGTTCTTCGCGCTGCGGCAGATCGCGCGCCGGTCCAGCGTCACCCGCGAGGAACTCCCCGGCCCGGCGCAGCCCGGCGACGAGCACATCGCCCTGCTCCGCCTCGACGGTGCCATGTTCTTTGGTGCGGCCGAGCGCATCTCCTCGACGATCAGCGAGGGGGCCGGCCGATCGAAGGTCTCGGTGGTGATCATCCGCATGTCGCATCTGGGGATGCTCGATGCGACGGGCGCCCACACACTGGCCGAGATCGTCACCGATCTGGAATCACGCGGAATCACGGTCATCCTCAAGGGCGTCCAGTCCGAACACCTAGGACTGCTCAATGGTGTGGGCGTCATCGATTCATTGCGGCACGAGAACCACCTCATGGCCACGCTCGATGAGGCGGTGGCCCATGCCCGCTCACATGTAACGACGCCGACCTCACCAAACGAAGCACTCAGTGAAAGTTAGGATTGCTTTGGACGCGCGTCCACGCGTCACCGAATAGAACTGAGGAGTAAAGATGCGGTTGAGTGTCGCAGAGCGACGCCGACTCGCCATCGAGGCCACGTTGCGAGTGATCGCAAGCGAAGGAGTCGAAAGCGCCACCACCCGGCGCATTGCCGACGAAGCGGGTGTCCCGCAGTCGGGTCTGTTCTATGCCTTCGACAATCGCGATGAATTGTTGGCCGCGGTCGCGGAATTCGGTATCAATCAGGAGTTGGAGGCTCTCACCGAGCGGGTGAGGATGCTCGAGACGGAGTCGACGCCGGCCGGGCTGCCCGCGGAGTCGGTGTTGCGTGCCGGGTTCGAGGCGTTCGCCGGGGACGTCGCCGGCAACGCCACCCGCGAACACGCGCTGATCTCGTTGGGGCTCTACGCCCGTCGCACCCCGGGACTCGAGACGCTCGCCGAATATCTCTACACCAACTACGCCCAACTGGTGGTGCGCATGCTGCGGGAGGGGGCCCGCCTCGGCAGCTTCCGGTGGGCGGTCGCCGAGGAGGAGATCGCGCCGGTGGTCATCGCACTCACCGACGGTATGACGCTCGGATACGTCATGACCGCCGACGAACCCGCGATGAAGCACACCGTCGACGCGGCCGTTCGGGTACTGACCACCTATATCGCCACGCCATGGCCGGCCCTGGCCGGAGGCGATCAACCGCCGGTGACCGGGGAGACCGGCACACAGGGCACCGGCGCGGGCGATGACGGATCGAGCGCCCGCAGCACGAGCGCGGCCGACCGCCGATTCGCCACGATCGACAGGTGATCGGAATGGTCGGCCGGGCACCCGTCCTGCACGACGATGTTGGTGACCGATGTGCCGACCGGACCGTCGAGGATCCCCACGTCATACGGCGTGACGATCTCGTCGTGCCGGGTGACGATGTTGGTGTACCGCACGCCCGGCAGATATGGCGTCGGCTCACGCACGGCACGATTGAAATCCCGATCGGCCGGGGCCGGTGAGCATTCCGGACACGACGGCCGGACCGGTTCGGGAATGCCCAGGCGCGCACGGATTTCCGCGATCGCCTCACCGCGGGCGTCATCGTCGTCGGGGCCCTGACGCCAATACGGGGCCAGCGACACATAGTGCGCCACGTGCCCGCGCCCGCCGAGGTATTTCATCCAGTAGGTGGGGATCTCGGTGCCGAGGGAATGACCGACGATGTCGACCTGATCGCTGCCGGTGGCCGCACGCACCCGATCGGCGAATTCCTTGAGCTGCCAGGCACTGTCGGGTTTCGGCCCGAGCCCACCGAGCGCCGACGCCGGCCATGCGGTGCCCAGCGTGCCGTAGGTCGGGACGAACACGCAGTAGCCGGCATTGACCAGCACCGGCGCCATCGTCGCCCAATTGGTCTGTCGCCCACCACCACTGCCGTGCACCAGGATCACCGGACGCGGGTGCGCCGCGGCCGGGCGGCAGGAGAAATCGTTGGTGCCGGGCAGCGAGCCACCGGGGTTCTCGAGCTCTGCGGAGATCCCGGCGAGGAAGTCGTAGGTCACCGGCAAGGGCTGCGACGGCGACGGTTGCGCCGACGCGGTGGCGGTGCCGAGCGCGAGCAGCGCGCACACCGTCAGTGCGCTCAGCAGGCCGCGCGGGCGTCGGTGTCGGAAGCTCACCTCGGCACGATGCATGTCCGCACGGTACGCCCGTCTCGCGCGGCTCGTGCAGTCAGAAGCCGCCGCGACGCCGCGCGACGGCCGCCTTGACCTGCGCGTCGCCGTAGGAGTCGAGCCAGTCGAGCAACCCCGGGTAGGTCGCCGGATTGTTGGCCACCAGCACTCGCAACTCCGGTGCGGCGGCCGCGATCTGCGAGAGGACCTGCGGGTCGGTGGCCGGGTTGGATGCCTGCGCCGCCGTGTAGGGATGGGCCGGTGTCGCCGGCGCAGGCGCCACCGGGTTCGGGGCCATCGGGTTGGGCGCCATCGGGTTCGGTCCGGGATATGCCGGGTTCGGGCCGGGATGCGCCGGGTTCGGGGTCGATCGTCCGCCGAATGCCGGGGCGATCACCGAGCGCCACGCATATGCGGCGTGCGCGATCGTCGTCTGCGGGCCCGCGGCCATCGGCATTCCGGTGGCCAGGAAGAAGGCGTACACGCCGGCGACGATGAACAGCAAGATCGCCACCGGCCAGAACACGAAGATGAGGATCACCGCGAGCACCGCGATGATCCCGCCGCCCACCGCGGCACGGACCGGCGCGCCGGCCGTGTTCGGGCCCTGGGCCCCGAAACCCTGGGCACCGAAACCCTGGGTGCCGGGTCCCGGCCGGCCCGGACCGAAGGGTGCGGACTGTCGTGCCGGATAGGGTCCGGTGGCCGGCGGCTGTTGTGCCGGATACGGCCCGGTCGCCGGTGGCTGTTGCGCCGGATACGGCCCGGTGGGCGGCACGCTGGGCGATTGCCCGGTCGGGGGTTGACCCCAGCCGGGTGAGGACTGATACGGGTTGGGCTGCTGCGGGTTCGGTCCGCCGCCGTACGGAGGTGTGGTCATCGTTCTACCTGCCTGCTCAGCACTCGGCCGCGATGTTGCGGGTATCGCTACGGAAACTGGACTCACTCACCAGGTAGCCGGTGTTGGAGTCGAGGTCGTCGGCGTCGGCGCGGACGCCACTGTCGTCGTAGTCCTTGGCCGCACTGATCAGGGCGTCGAGCTCGTCGGTGACGTCGTACTCGGAGTCGTCCTCGAAGGCGTTGACCGCGACCCGGTACGCAGAGCACAGTTCGCTGTTCGTGGTGGAGTAGCTGTTGAACGCCGAGGTGGCACCGCCACAGCTGCCGAGAGCCCCGAACAGCAGGCCGAACACCACGAGCACTGCGGCGACGGTGGGCAGCAGCGGTATCCGATTGACGACATCGGCCGCTTGATTGCGCCCATGGGTTGGTGACGGAGGTGTGGCCATCGTGCCAAATTAGCAATGGCAACCATCGGCGCGATGTCGTCCGTTCGGACTCATTCGTCGTGTTCGTCGTCTTCGTCGGTGTCGGTGGCAGTGTCTGTGTCGACGAGGTCCAGCCGCACGCCGAGCAGACGCACCGGCCGGCCCTGCTCGAATTTCGCGAGCACCTCGTTCACGGCGGCGACGATCGTGTCGCGGTCGGTGGTCGGTGCGGCCAGCTTCCGGGATTTGGTGCGGGTGTAGAAGGTGGCGGTCCGCACGGTGACCGCCACCCGGAAGGGTGTGCGGCCCTCGGCGACGATCTCGCCGAGCAGTTCGTCGGTGAGGTCGGTGGCGGCCGCGGCGATCTCGGCCGGTTCGGTCAGGTCGGTGGCAAAGGTGTGTGACTTGGAATGCGACTTGGCCTCGAAGGGTTCGACGGTGATCGTCGCATCCCCGCCGCCGCGACACAGGACGTAGAGCCAGTTGCCCTGGTGTGGACCGAATCTGGCGATGAGGTCGTCCTTGTCGGTGGCGATGAGTTGCTCGACGGTGGCCACGCCCATCGCGGCCAGTTTGTCCGCGGTGCGCGGTCCCACACTCCACAGGTCGCCGGTCGGCGCGGAACCCATGAGCGGCAACCAGTTCCGTTTGTCGAGCAGGAACAACCCCGGCGGCATCACCCGATCGAGCCCGGCGTCGCGGATTCCGCGTTTGGCGAAGCCGGTGGCCATCTTCGCGCGTTGTTTGTTGTCGCTGATACCGATTCGGCAGGCCAGCCCACACTCGGCGGCCACCCGGTCGCGTATGTCCGAGGCCAGGGCGAGGATCTCGTCGTCACCGGGTTCGTGGTCGCCGGGTTCACTGTCACCGCTGGATATATCACTGCCGGATACGTCACCGATCCCGGCGTACGCCTCGTCCCATCCCCACACCTCCAGCGGATGGCCCATCTGCCGCAACGTCTCCATCACCTGTGCGGAGGCGGCGTCGTAGGCGGACATGTCCAGCGGTAGGTACACCGCATCGGGCATCTTGCGGTACGCGGTACGCAGCGGCATCCCCGCTCGCACCCCCACCGCGCGGGCCTCATAGGACGCGCAGGTCACCACCTTGCGGGCCTCGGTGGGGTCACCATTGCCGCCGACGATCACCGCCGCGCCGACCAGCTCGGGACTGCGGAGTCGCTCGACGGCGACCTGGAACTGGTCGAGGTCGATGTGCAGCAGCCACCGGTGGCGGCGCGGGGTCGACGCGCTCACCCGAGCCAGCCTACCCGGGCAGCTCAGTGCCCGCGGCCGCTCAGGCCGGTTCCGGCGCCGGCAGTCCGGACAGCTTGCAGGCCAGGTGCAGCGAATGCGGGTTGAGGCGGACAAGCGTGAGATCCGAAGTGCCGTGCACCAATTCGACGGCGCCGGCGGTCGGCAGCCGGTGTTCATCGGGTACCGCGAAGATCGATGCGGCATGACCGACGTCCGGCCCAATCCGTCGACGTCGGATGCCGACAACATCGGAACGATCTGAGAAAGAACAGAATTCATCATCGAACGATCTCGATGCAGGGGTGGCGGGACCAGGTTCAGTGACCGCGACGCCGTCGCGCAGTCGGTGGGATCACTGAGTGCATGGGTGGCCACCAGCAGGAAGGCCAGCCGGAGCAGATCGGCCCGGCGGGGATCGGACAGGGCGACGGCGTCGTCGACCAGTGTCCGCTGCGCACGGACCGGCAGCGCACCCGATGCCGTGCGCAGGGCCGATTCGGCGTCGCGTCGGGTGAGCATGGCGTCGCGCAGCATCATGCCGAGCACGTCCGCGGCGCGGGTGTGCCGATTGATGGAGGAGCGGATCTGGTGGGCCAGCGCCGCATCCGGTCCGGCACCGTCATCCCAGATGGCATTGGGCGACAACATCATTCGCAGCGAGGGCAGGAACAGTAGCGACTCGATGTCGAGCGCCTCGAGGATCGCGGCCGCACCGAGGAATCCGCGTCGTGCACGCGACTGCGCATCCTCGAAACCCTGCAGATCCGCCTCGAAATCCACGTCGGTCATCCCGTCCACATCCCGCCCTGCGTGCGTTTCTCCTGCGCCCCGACGTGCACGTTCCCGGATGTAAGTTAGACCACAGCGCCCGTGATGTCCAGACGAGGCGGATACACCTTCTGGAAACGGGCGTATCCCGAATGTCGTAGTGGCAGTGCGCCGTTCAGAACAGCAAAACGGTCAGTAGAGTTCGGGCCGCCGGTCGGCGAGGTAGGTCCAGCCCGCCCGCGACCGGGTGAGTTCGCCGCGGTCGGCGGTACCGAACACCAGGTGTTCGCCGGGTTCGCCGAGGGCCTGCACCGCCCCGCTGGGGCCGATCCATTCGCTGAGACCCCCGTAGGCCAGATCGCCTTCACGGCCAACGAGATTCGCGTATCCCACATACACCTGGTTCTCCAGGGCGCGGGCCGGCAACAGGATGCGTTGCACATCGTCGTACTCCGGCATGTTGGCGGTCGGGACGCAGACGATGTCGGCGCCGCGCAGCGCCAGCGAACGCACCACCTCGGGGAACTCCACCTCATAACAGATCCCCAGGCCCAGTCGCCAGCGGCCGAGGTCGGCCACCGGGGCGGGAACCGTTCCGGGCGCGAACATCTCGGTGTCGAGGTCGCCGAACAGGTGGGTCTTGTGGTGGGTGGCCAGCAGCCGACCGTCGGAATTGACGAGCCGGATCGCGTTGTACACCTCGCCGGCCACCAGCTCGGCGCACCCGTAGAGCACGGCGAGCCCGTTGGCCGCGCAGATCTGCGACACCGCCGCCGCGATCGGCCCGTCGGGAGCCTCGGCCCGTTCCCGCGCGGCCCGCGCGCCGATGTTGTACCCGCACACGAACATCTCGGGTGTGATCAGCAGGTCGGCTCGCCCGGCGCACGTCGCGGCCGCCCGTCTCAGACGCTCCAGATTGCGTTCCACGATGTCCGGGGTGTCCGGGGGTAGCGGCGTGGCCTGCCAGAGTGCGACGCGCAGAACGTCCGCCGGTGTCGTCTCGTTCATCGTCGCGTCACTCACCGATGTCGATCGGGCCGAGGTCGGCGTACACGTCGCCGGGACCCGGATTCTCGGGTGCGCAGCGACCACCGAAATGCGTCAGCACACCCCACACCGCGTTGAGCCCGGTCTGCACCGCGCCCTCCACCCACGCCGGGGTGAAGGAGACGTCGTCGCCGGCGATGAAGATGCCGCGCTCGGCGTCGGGCAGCAGATGCTGATCGTGGAAATGCCCGTACATGCGGGTGTTGTACCGATAGTGGCCCGGCAGCGCGCCCTTGAAGGCGCCGAGGAAGTTCGGGTCGTCCTCCCACGAGACGGTGATCGGCCGTCCGACGATGTGCTCGGCGATGTCGACGTCCGGATAGATCTTCCGCAATGCCGAGAGTGCCAGGGACACACGGCGTTCCACCGAATGCGGCAGCATCTTGAGCGAATCGCTCATCCACGAGTACGACAGGCAGATCACCCCGGGCCGGTCGGGTCCGTTGTCGAACAGATACGTGCCGCGGGTCAGGCGGTCGGTCAACGTCATCGACAGCACGTCGCGGCCGGTGTCGGGGTCGCGGTCGGACCAGAAGGGGCGGTCGACGAGGACGAAGGTCTTCGACGACTGCATGTAGCGGGTGCGGTCCAGCGCCATCCACAGATCCTGACTGAACAACGACTCGTCGCAATCGATCTCGGTGGACAGCAGCCACGCCTGGCAGGTGGCGACCACCGCGGAGAACTCGCGTCGCTCACCCCACCGGTCGGTGACCTCGATGCGGTCGGGGCCGAGGCGCCGCAGTGCGCGCACCCCGGGTTTGGGCACCCCGCGGTGCAGCGACGACAGCGACGTGCCGACCGGCCAGTGCGCGATCCGGTGCGGTGCGTGTGACCACAGTCGACGCGGAACCTGTTCGACCCCACCGACGATGAGGTATTGGTCGGTGTCGCAGTTGGTGAGCACCACCCGCAGGATCTCGAGCATCGAGTTGGCGAAGTCCGAATCCCAACCGCCGGTTCCGAATCCGACCTGACCGAACAGTTCGCGATGCCGAAAGCTCAGCGATCCGAATTCCGTCGAGGTGGCCAGGAAGTCGTAGAAGCTGCGGTCGTCCCATTCGGCGACGAGGGCATTCCAACGTCGTTTCAGCTCGGCGGTGTCCCGTTCGGCGATGGCCCGTTGCAGACCGGAGAAGCCGGCGATGCGTTCCAGCGCGGCGTCCCAGGCGTCGGAGATCTCCTGGTAGATCGGCGGCAGATCGTCGAGGGTGCGGGCGTAGAGCGTCTCCCCGCCGATGTCGATGACGGTGCTGCCCGCGGCCTCGGTCAGCGGATTGGGGAACGGGCGGATGCGCAGTCCGAAGGTGTCGACGTAGTGGAAGAAGGCGCTCGAGGAGATCGGGAACCGCATGCCACCGAGTTCGGCGACCTCCGGTTCGCCGGGGACGAACGGCTCGGAGCGCAGTCGGCCGCCGATCCGGTCGGGTTCGTACACCACCGGCTTCAGACCGATCTTCATCAGCTCGTAGGCGGCGACCATGCCCGCCATCCCCGCGCCGATCACCGCGACCTCACTGCCGAGCGCCTCCGGCGGCACCGTGCCGATCCCGGCCGGGTGGCCGACCCAGTCGTCATAGGGAAACGGGAAGTCCGGACCGAAGATGGTGATCGGGGGTTCGGTGATCGGTGCCCCAGTGGTCGGTGCCCCAGTGGTCGGCGCTTCGGTGGTCGGCTGCATCCCTCGTAGGGTAGGTCCTCCGGCCACCGCAGGAGGGGAAGTGACGCGCGTCACGGCGATGCCGGGAACTTTCGCGTGGGCAGCACCGACCTCTGACGCGAGACTCGTCAGCCACGGGACTCATCAGCCCCTCGTGTGAAAGCAGGATTCGAGTTGGTCACCACCCCACCCCTGGATGAGGGGTCCGCGCCGGCGCGCTCCTCTGCGTCATCGCCGTCCCCGGGGCCGCGTCGTGCGCGCGGCGCCGCCGACCGTTGGCGTCCGCTGCTGCTGCGCTGGCACTTCTACGCCGGCATCCTGATCGGCCCGTTCCTGCTGGTCGCCACCATCACCGGCACGCTGTACGCGCTCATCCCGCAGCTCGATCGCGCGATCTACAGCCACGAGCTGACCGTCGACGATCCCGGTGGCGCGCCGATCCCCCTCGGTGAGCAGGTGGCCGCGGCCCGCGCCGCCCACCCGGAGGGTTCGATCGTGTCGGTGACTCCGGCACCGGCGGCCGGCGAGACCACCCGCGTGGTGCTGGCCGTCGACGACGTCCCCGCCGATCACAACCGCACCGTCTTCGTCGATCCCTACACCGGCGAGGTGCGTGGCGAGCTGACCAGTTTCGGTGAGTGGTTGCCGGTGCGCGCCTGGTTCGAC
The DNA here is from genome assembly GCF_040044975.1 of Gordonia oleivorans. Lineage (NCBI taxonomy): Bacteria > Bacillati > Actinomycetota > Actinomycetes > Mycobacteriales > Gordoniaceae > Gordonia > Gordonia oleivorans. Next base: position 1,811 of record NZ_JBDZDI010000020.1, on the reverse strand, counting down.
GATCTGCACCGCAATCTGCACCTGGGTGAGGTGGGCCGTAACTACAGCGAGATCGGTGCGAGCTGGTTGTGGGTCGTGGCGCTCGGCGGCCTGGTGCTGTGGATCGGATACCGGCGCCGCACACACAAACTCAAGCGACTGCTGGTGCCCGATCGTGACGCACCCAAACGCCAACGCACCCTGAGTTGGCATGGCGCGGTGGGTGTTTGGATCATCATCGGCCTGATCGGGTTGTCCGCGTCCGGGCTGAGCTGGTCCCGTTATGCCGGTGAGAACATCGGGGAACTGCGCACCGAGTTGTCGTGGACGACGCCCGGTGTGTCCACCGAAGCATCCACCGAACCGTCCGACGATGCGGCCGCGCATCACGGCGCGGGTGCCGAAACGGCACCGGCCGAGATCGATCCGGCGGCGTTCACCCAGGTCTACGAGACCGCACAGCAGGCCGGTCTGGTCGGCCCGATGGTCATCTCGGTGCCGGCGGCCACGGGTGCGGCGTGGTCGGTGTCGGAGAACGCGCGCGGATTTCCGAGTCACTACGACTCGATCGCCGTCGATCCGCACAGCTATGCGGTGACCGACCGCGTCGACTTCGCGGACTGGCCGTTCATGGCGAAGATGACGACGTGGGCGATCAGCGCCCACATGGGCCTGTTCGGCCTGATCAACCAGATCGTGCTGATCCTGCTCGGCATCGGGCTGATCACCGTCATCTGCCGCGGCTACCTGATGTGGTGGCGTCGCCGCCCGACGAAGGGCGGGCTCCCCAAGGCGCCCGGGCGGGGTTCGCTGAGTTCCCTGCTGCCGGCCGAGGCGCTGGCCCTGATCGTCGTCGTCGCCGTCCTCGGCTGGTTCCTCCCCTGGTTCGGAATCCCGTTGGCGCTGTTCGTCATCGTCGACGCGGTGTGGGGAATCGTGTCGAAGCGGCGCGAGTCCGCGCAACCGGGTGAGCGCCGGGTGAGCGCGCCGCGATGATCGCCGACGAGTTGCTGCGGTGGGTCGTCACGATCCTGTTCGGACTGGCCGCGGCGCAGTGCCTGTACCTGATGGTCGTGAAATCGATGCCCTGGCAGGCCTATGTGGGGCATGCACTGCACCTGGTCATGTCGGTCGCGATGTTGTTGATGGCCTGGCCGTTCTCCTCAGACTGGCCGACCATCGGCCCGCTGTGGTTCTTCGTCGCCGCGGCGGTGTGGTTCCTGGCCAGCCTGGCGGTGCCGAACTCGTCGCGCCCTGCCGTCGACTGTGGTTGCGTCCCACCGACATCCACCACCACCGGGCGGGTGGCGGCGGTGTACCACGCGGCCATGATGGGGGCGATGGCCTGGATGTATGCGGTGATGAACGGCAGCCTGCTGCCGGGAACCCCTGCGGCGCAACCGATGGCGTTGGCGATGGGCCCGGGTGGTGTGGGTTCCGGCCACACGGTGGTGCTCGCGCACAGTCACGGTGGCGGCGACATGGGCGGGATGGACATGACCCACATGGCACCGCAACCGGGCTATGTGGCGCCGCTGAACTGGGTGCTGGCGCTCGGGTTCGCGGTCGCGGCGGCCGTCTGGCTGTATCTGTACTTCGATCGTCGGCGACGTGCCGGTGCGCCCGACGACGTGCTGTCCTTCGCCGGCGATCTGTGTCAGGTGTTCATGGCGACCGGCATGTCGATCATGTTCTTCGTCATGGTTGTCTAGTACTACAGCCGTAGATCGGGTTTATTGTTGTTGTGACCTGCGGTTTTGGTGGCATTGTTGGGCGCGTTTCTGGTGACGTCGGCGCCACAGGGTCCAGTCGAGGATGCGGTCGACGGCGTG
>NZ_JBDZDI010000019.1:0-107277 GCF_040044975.1 Gordonia oleivorans | reverse complement strand
CGCGGACGTCGTCGTCGGACAGGACGACGATCTCGTTGGCGATGATGCGGATACGTTCCAGGGAGTGATCACCGTCCAGGAACGCCGCAGTCACCGTCGGGAGCGTCGACAGCAGAAAGCTCAACGTCATCCACGCCGTCGCTTGCGGCACCGACACTCCGAGAGCGGTGGATACCTTGCCGGTGGCACTCTTGTCGACGGCACCGGTGGTGTGCACGTTGGTCATGTGACCCGAGAGCAGCATCTCGTCGTACACGGTGTGCCCGATCCGCGCCGCGGAGAGCACCTTCCGCGCGATCACCTGCCGTTCCTGGCGCTGCAGAGATCGAGCCAGAGCGGTGGCCGCCTCGACGGGAAGGTGATCGATCATGGCTGCGTCGTCGGCGGTCATCGACAGTTCCGGAACTTGATTGGTCTGAATCATTGTGTCGGCCATGGTGTTCACCCCCTCTGCTCCGTCGGATCAACTGAACTGAGTCAAGTGTAGCGACGACCACTGACAAAACTGATCGCCGTGGAAGCGGTTGGGGGTGAACGCTGTCCGCGTCGGGAGATCTGTGTTCAGTTGGCGGCGGGCTGGTTTGGCTGTCGGGTTGCGGAGGTCTCGACACGGTCCTGCGCTATCGCTCCGGACCGGCTCGACCAGCGGGAGGGCTACTCGGGCAGAGGGACGCACGGACCGGCTCGACCAACGGAGGGTGCGTGCGCTTGACCAGCGGGCGTTGCCCACCGCTGGCCGAGTGGGGCGGAGCTTGCGGAGCCCCGTATCGAGGCCACCATGGTGAGTGGAAGCTGTTGCTTACGTGCTGTTTTCAGCTCACGGAAGTGGTCTCGACCTCGACAAGCTCGGCCCGGCGGATACGCGACGAGCTCGCTTCGCTCGCGCGGCGCACTCGGCCAGCGGGGGAAGCTGCCGCTCGAGCAGGGTCACGCCCCGCCCGACTCCGAACCCGCCGCCACCAATCCACGCCGACGCATCAACGGACCGATCTGCGGCGTGTGGCCGATCAGGTGCTCATGCGCCACAAGTGGATCCACGCTGTCGCCGCGCGACAAGGTGGAGTCGGCGAACCGTTTGCCGTTGTCGCGCAGCAGGCCACCCTCGGCGAGGAACCACTGTTCGGTCTCGGCGTCGAGGACCTCGGACCAGATGTAGGAGTAGTAGCCGGCCGAGTAGCCGCCGCCGAAGATGTGGTTGAAGTAGGCGCTGCGGTACCGCGGTGGGATCAACTCGGTACCGACGCCGGCCTCATGTAATGCGTTGGCCTCGAACACCTCCACGTTCTCGACGGCCGCGGCCTGCTCGACGGACAGCCGGTGCCAGGCCAGGTCGAGGGCGGAGGCCGCCAGGTATTCGATGGTGCCGTGCGCGGTGTCGGCGCCGGCATTGGCGCGCGCCGCGTCCGCGAGTTCGGCCGGGATGGGCTCCCCTGTCTCATGATGGCGTGCATAGTTCGCCAACACGTCGGGATGCAGCGCCCACATCTCGTTGACCTGCGACGGGAATTCGACGAAGTCCCGCGGCACCGAGGTTCCCGACTGCGAGGGGTAGTCCACCGCCGACAGCAGCCCGTGCAGCGCGTGACCGAACTCGTGGAAGAGGGTGGTGAGCTGATCGACACTCAGGAGTGCCGGCGAATCCCCATCGGGTTTGGGCACATTGAGCACGTTGACGATGATCGGCTGGGTTGCCAGGATCGTCGACTGATCGACGATGTTGCTCATCCATGCCCCGCCCCGCTTGGACGGCCGCGCGTAATAGTCGCCGAGGAACAAGCCGATGCTCGTGCCGTGCTCATCGAAGACCTCCCAGACGCGGACGTCGGGATGGTAGGCGTGCAGATCGGGTCGTTCGGTGAAGCTCAGTCCGTAGAGTTTGCCCGCCGCGTAGAACACCCCGCGGGTGATCACGGTGTCGAGGTCGCAGTAGTCGGCGAAGGCATCGAGATCGATCTCCGACGACGACCGCCGCTGACGCGCAAGCCAATACGTGACGTCGGCGGCCCCGATCTCCGCATCGGGGTCGACCGAGCGCGCGAACTCGGTCAGGGAGGTGAGTTCGGCACCACCGGCACGCATCGCAGCCGTGATCAGCTCCCCGAGCAGATCATCCACGGCCGCCGGATTCGGTGCCGTCTGTTCGGCGATGACATACCCCGCATGATCGCGGTAGCCGAGCAACTCGGCACGCCGTGCCCGCAGGCGCACGATCTCCAGAACGGTCTCGCGCGTGTCGAAGTCATTGCCACGCGAACACCGACCGACCGATGCGTCGAACACCCGCTGCCGCGTGCCGACATCACCCAACTCGGTCAGCACCGACTGACTCGTCGGGAGTTCCAACGTCAGGAGGTAACCCGATTCGTGACCGGCGTCCGCCGCGGCACGGCGGGCCGAGGCGATCGCGCCCTTCGACATCCCCGCGAGTTCGGCGACATCGGTGACGAGGACCGCCGAATCGTTGGTGTCGTCGAGGATCTTCTGCGAGAACGTGGTGCTCAGGTACGCCAGACGCGACGAGATCTGACGCATCTCATCCTGTTCGGTCCCGTTGAGTCCGGCGCCCGCCCGCACCGCGTCGCGGTAGCGGGTATCGAGCAACCGTCGCTGTGCCTCGGTCAGGCCGAGATCGTCCGCCTTCTCGTGCAGGGATGAGATCCGTTCGAACAGTTCCGGATTCATCGCGATGGAGTTCGCATGATCGGTCAGCCGGGTCGAGAGTTCCTGCGAGATCTCGTTGCGCTTCGGGTTCGTGTCCGGGCCGACGAGATTGAAGAAGATCCCCGAGGCCCGCGCCAGGTCGCGGCCGGAGAACTCCAGCGCCTCGATGGTGTTGGCGAAGGTGGGTGCCACCGGGTTGCCGGCGATCTCGGCGATCTCGTCGAGATGCGTGGCCATCGCCTCACCGAAGGCCGGCAGAAAATCGTCGTCGGTGATCGACGCGAAGTCGGGCAATCCGTGCGGCAGATCGCTATGGGCCAGAACAGGATTGACTGCAGGTCCGGCTGAGGTCATCACTTCCCCTTCGGTTTGTCACCCATCGAGTCGGTCGACAACGCCGCAACGAAAGCCTCCTGCGGCACATCCACGCGACCGATGGTCTTCATGCGCTTCTTGCCTTCTTTTTGCTTCTCGAGCAGCTTGCGCTTACGGCTGATGTCGCCGCCGTAGCACTTGGCGAGCACGTCCTTGCGGATTGCCCGGATGTTCTCGCGCGCAATGATCTTCGAGCCGATGGCGGCCTGCACCGGCACCTCGAACTGCTGCCGCGGGATGAGTTCCTTGAGTTTGGTGGCCATCTTGTTGCCGTAGGTGAACGCCGCGTCGCGGTGCACGATGGCACTGAAGGCGTCGACCGCCTCACCCTGCAACAGGATGTCGACCTTCACCAGATCGGCCTCCTGCTCGCCGGCCTCCTCGTAGTCGAGGCTGGCGTAACCGCGGGTCCGCGATTTCAGCGAGTCGAAGAAGTCGAAGATGATCTCGGCCATCGGCATCGTGTACCGCATCTCGACGCGGGTTTCCGACAGGTAATCCATGCCGCCCAGTTCACCGCGCCGCGACTGACACAGTTCCATGATCGCGCCGATGAACTCACTCGGCGCGATGATGGTGGTCTTGACGATGGGCTCGAAGATGTTGCGGGCCTTGCCGTCCGGCCAGTCCGACGGATTGGTCACGACGTGCTCTTCGCCGTCCTCCATGACCACCCGGTAGACGACGTTGGGGGCGGTGGAGATCAGGTTCAGGTCGAACTCGCGCTCGAGGCGTTCCCGGGTGATCTCCATGTGCAGCAAACCCAGGAAACCGCAACGGAATCCGAATCCGAGCGCCACGGAGGTCTCCGGCTCGTAGGTGAGCGCGGCGTCGTTGAGTTGCAGCTTGTCCAGCGCATCACGCAGCACGGGGTAGTCCGAACCGTCCACCGGGTACAGACCCGAGTAGACCATCGGACGCGGTTCCCGGTAGCCGGTCAGCGGCTCGGTGGCACCGTGCCGGGCGGTGGTCACCGTGTCACCGACCTTGGACTGACGCACGTCCTTCACGCCGGTGATGAGGTAACCGACCTCACCGACGCCGAGTCCCTTGGACGGTTTCGGCTCCGGCGAGACGATGCCCACCTCGAGCAATTCGTGGGTGGCGCCGGTCGACATCATCGCGATCTTCTCGCGAGGCACGATCTTGCCGTCGACCACACGCACGTAGGTGACCACGCCCCGGTAGGTGTCGTAGACCGAGTCGAAGATCATCGCGCGGGCCGGGGCATCGGGATCGCCCTGCGGCGCCGGTACCTGCCGGATCACCTCGTCGAGCAGCTCCGGGACGCCCACGCCGGTCTTGCCGGACACCCGCAGCACCTCGTCGGGTTCGCACCCGATGATGTGCGCGATCTCGCCGGCGTACCGGTCGGGGTCGGCGGCGGGCAGATCGATCTTGTTAAGGACCGGGATGATGGTGAGGTCGTTCTCCATCGCCAGGTACAGATTCGCCAGGGTCTGTGCCTCGATCCCCTGGGCCGCGTCGACGAGCAGCACCGCACCCTCGCACGCCTCGAGCGCCCGGGACACCTCGTAGGTGAAGTCGACGTGGCCGGGGGTGTCGATGAGGTGCAGGACGTAGTCGTCGTCGCCGACCTTCCAGGGCAGCCGGACGTTCTGCGCCTTGATGGTGATGCCGCGTTCCCGCTCGATGTCCATCCGGTCGAGGTACTGGGCACGCATCTCGCGTTCCTCGACGACGCCGGTCAACTGCAGCATGCGATCGGCCAGCGTCGACTTGCCATGGTCGATGTGGGCGATGATGCAGAAGTTCCGGATCTGCGCGGGATCGGTGAAGGTGGTGTCGGCGAAACTGGGAATGTGGATCGGCTCCTCGTTGGCTGACGGGGGGTGACCCCGACAGCTGATGCGGTCTTCGCTCCAGTTTCTCATGACCTCGCAGGTGCCCGTCGGCGACGGTGGCGCCCGGCACGCCGCCGGTGCACACCGTCGTGACCCCACGTCGTGACTAAGTTGTCATCCATGACCGTCCAGTCCCGCTCCGCCGACGGCGTCGTCGCCGATGTGCACCGACCCGACACCGAACCGATCGGCGTCGTGATCCTCGCGCACGGCGCCGGCGGCAACCGCGACGCGAAGATCCTGCACGCCTACGCCGACGAGTTCTGCCGCCGCGGCTACGCGGTGGCACGGATCGACCTGCCGTATCGGCAACGACGGCCCAAGGGCCCACCGAGTCCGTCGACGGCCGCCGCCGACCGTGACGGCATCCAAGCGGCGATCGCACTGCTGCGCGACGAGGCCGCCGGACCGCTCATCGTCGGCGGACACTCCTATGGCGGCCGCCAGGCGTCGATGGTGATCGCCGAGGACGGCGGCGGCGCTGACCTGCTGCTCCTCAGCAGCTACCCACTGCATCCGCCCGGTAAACCCGAACGGGCCCGTACCGAGCACCTGCCCGACATCACCGTCCCGACGGTGATCGTGCACGGCTCGACCGACCCGTTCGCCACCACCGACGAGATCACCGCCGCCATGGCACTGATCGGCGCGCCGCACCGGCTCGTCGAGATCGACAAGGCCGGGCACGACCTCAAACCCGACCGCAAGCCCACCGCTCCCCTGGCCGCCGACGCGGTCGCCGACCTGCTCACCAAAGGAACCCGATGACCCCGACGCCGCAGCACCGGCCCACCGCCGACCTCGCGCGCCACGTCGTCTACGCCCCCGACCTCGACGGCGCCGCCGACCCGGGCGAGATCGTGTGGACGTGGGTGGTCTACGAGGACGACCCACATCAGGGCAAGGACCGGCCGGTCCTGGTGGTGGGCCGCACTGCCCGCGCCGACGCCGCCGACATACTGCTCGGGCTGATGTTGTCGAGCCGGGACCGCCGACGCGACGACGAGAACTGGATGGAACTCGGCAGCGGCACATGGGATGCCGAGGGCCGCGACAGTTTCGTCCGCCTCGACCGCATCATCCTCGTCGCCGAAACCGGCATCCGTCGCGAGGGCGCGATCCTCGAGCGCGCGCGCTTCGATCGCATCGCCGCCCGGCTGCGCAGCGAATACGGCTGGGCCTGAGCACGGCCGGCCCTGAGGGCCCGCGGCTCAGGCCAGTCGGGTGATCTCCACGACGACGTCGAGATCGGTGGCCTGTCCACCGGTGTAGATGCCCTTGAGCGGCGACACGTCGGAGTAGTCGCGTCCGACCCCCACCGAGACATGCTGTTCGCTGATCGGGGTGTCGTTGGTCGGGTCGTACCCCCACCAACCACCGGTCCACGCCTCGATCCACGCGTGACTCTGCCCCTCGACGGTCTTGTTGATCGCCGCATTCGGCTTCGGATGCAGGTAGCCCGAGACGTATCGCGACGGGATGCCCAGGCCACGCAGCATCAGCAGGGTCAGGTGGGCGTAGTCCTGGCACACACCCTTGCGTTCGTTCCACGCGTCGACCGCGGTGGTGTGCACGCCGGTGGTGCCCGGAACGTACTCCATCTCCTGATGGACGTACCGGCAGATCGTCTCCACCGCCTCCTCCGGATCCAGCCCCTTGGTCAGGCGCCGGGCGGTAGCCACCAACGACCGGTTGCGTGGCACATAGGCGGTGTTGGACAGCATCTCGTCGTAGCGGTCCTCGACCTCCGCGTTGCGGATGCCCTCCCAATCGCGTTTGCGGTCGTCGTCGGGGCGTTCGCCGGCCTCGGTCTCCACCACCGACATCCCCGACACCTCGAGTTCCTCGTGCGGGGCGTGCAGGTCGAAGGCGGTGACCGCCGACCCCCAGTAGTCGGTGTATCGGTAGGAGCGGGTGGCGGGCACCGTCTCGACGCGGTTGACGATGACGTTCTGCCGGTTGTCGCTGCGCGGAGTCAACCGGGCCTCGTTGTACGACGAGGTCACCGGGCTCTTGTAGGCGAAGCCCGTCGAATGCACGACCCTCAGTCGCCAGCTCACAGTTCACTCTCCTCGATGACGTGCTCTTCGCCGTCGCTCACCCGGGCATCGGCCCACGACACATATGGCGACACATGGAAGTACTGGTTGGTGACGGCCTCGTTGACCGCTCGGCAGGTGTCCTGCAGGTCGAGTAGGCGGTCCTGCAGGCCGTCGAGCAGATCGCCCGGCTCCAGGAATTCCAGCGAGCTACGTGCCCGACCCAGCAGGAGCACCGCCTCGGCCTGGGCGCCGGTGCGGCTGGGGCCCTTCTCCAGGTCGGCGAGGTTGTGTTCGGCGACCGACAGGGCATGGAACACCGACCGCGGGAACAGGCGATCGAGCAACATGAACTCGACGATGTTCTCGGCGTTGAGCACGCCTCGGTAGGTGCGCAGGAAGGTGTCGTGGGCCCCCGCCGACACCAGCACGTTGACCCACGCGGGCGAACCGGCCCGGTCACCGGCACGGGCCAGCAGCATGCGGATCGTCATGTCGACGCGTTCCACCGACCGCCCCAGCAGCAGGTATCGGTAGCCGTCGTCGTGGCTGAGGGTGGCGTCCGCCAGGCCGGCGAACATCGCGGCACGATTCTTGACGTAGCTGAGGAACTCGTGCGGACCGAGGCGCCGGGCCCGGCGCTCGGAGTCGGCGAGGCCGTTGTACGTCGTGTTGAGGCACTCCCACATCTCGCTGGAGGTGACCTCCCGGGCGCCGCGGGCATTCTCGCGGGCCGACCGGATCAGATCGACGATCGATCCGACGGCATCCTTGTTGTAGGCGACCCGCTCGGTCAGCGCCCACACGTCGAGTTCGTCGTCGATGTCGGGAACCTCGAGACCGAGGACCTGGATCACCAGGCGCACGTGTTCGTCGACATCGGCCGTGGTGTCCTCGAGCAGCTGATGAATCGCCACGTCGAGGATGCGGGCCATGTCGTCGGCTCGTTCGACGTACCGTCCGATCCAGTAGAGCGACTCGGCGTTACGCGCGAGCATCATCGGAGATCACCGCCTTGTCGGGAACGCTTCTGCGACTGGGATTGGGATTGGGACTGCGACTGGGATTGCGGGTGACCCTGCCCCGACTGCTGTTGTTGCTGCGTCTGCTGGAGCAGCGGATCCGGGGCACTCTCGGCCGGGCGTGCCGCGGCCACCCCGCTCTTGTTGACCACCTTCACCCCGGCGAGTTCACGCTCCCCCTCGGAGCTGCGCGAGGCCAGCACCCAGGTGTCCTTCGATCCACCGCCCTGGCTGGAGTTGACCACCAGCGACCCCTCCGGCAGGGCGACTCGGGTCAACCCGCCGGGCAGCACCCACACCGACTCGCCGTCGTTGACCGCGAAGGGCCGCAGATCCACGTGCCGCGGGCTGAGCTGATCGCCGGCCTTCGTCGGCACCGTCGACAACTGCACCACCGGCTGCGCGATCCAGCCGCGCGGATCGCTGCGGACCTTGCGCGCCAGGGTGTCGAGTTCGGCCTTGGTGGCGTCGGGACCGAAGACGATCCCGTATCCACCGGAACCCTCCACCGGCTTGACGACGAGTTCGTCGATGCGATCGAGGACCTCCTCGCATTCCTCGGGCAACCAGCATCGCAGGGTGTCGACGTTGGAGATGATCGGTTTCTCACCGAGGTAGTAGTCGATGATCTCGGGCACATAGGTGTAGATCAGTTTGTCGTCACCGACGCCGTTGCCGACCGCCGAGGAGATCACCACGTTGCCCGCCCGTGCGGCGTTGAGCAGGCCCGCCACGCCGAGCATCGAATCCGGACGGAACTGCATCGGGTCGAGGAAGTCGTCGTCGATGCGTCGGTAGATGACGTCGACGCGTTGCTCACCCTCGGTGGTGCGCATGTAGACCACGTTGTCGCGACAGAACAGGTCTCGGCCTTCGACGAGCTCGACGCCCATGAGCCGGGCGAGCAGCGAATGCTCGAAGTAGGCGGAGTTGGCCACACCCGGGGTGAGCACGACGATGTTGGGGTCGGCCTCGTTGAAGGCCGCCGATGCGCGCAGGGCGCGCAGCAGGTGGCCTGGGTAGTCGGCCACGGCCCGGACCCGGTGGGAGGAGAACAGGTCGGGGAAAACCCGTGCCATGGTGCGCCGGTTCTCCATGACGTAGGACACGCCCGAGGGCGATCGCAGGTTGTCCTCCAGCACCCGGAAGTCGCCGTTGGCATCGCGGATCAGGTCGATGCCGGCGACGTGGATACGAACCCCGTTGGGCGGACGGATGTTTGCGGCCTGCCGATGGAAATGTTCACACGAGTGCACCAGACGTTTGGGCAGCACACCGTCACGCAGGATCTCCTGCTCTCCGTAGATGTCGTCGAGGAACAGTTCCAGTGCCTGCACCCGCTGGGTGATCCCGGCCTCGAGTTTGGACCACTCCGATGCCGAAATCACGCGTGGCACAACATCCAACGGGAAGGGACGTTCCTTTCCCGACAGCGAGAAGGTGACGCCCTGATCGATGAAGGCGCGTCCGAGCGCGTCGATACGCGCGTCGATGTCGGCGCGTTCGGATTGCGCCATGACCTTGAAGATGCCGCGGTAGGCCGGGCGGACCTCGCCGTCGGCGTCGAACATCTCGTCAAAGGCCCGGCCGAACGACTTGGCATTCTTGTAGCCCGCAAAAATCCCTGTCGCCGTGGGATTTTCGGACACCTTGACCGATTTCGACCGACCGCCCCGCCCATTCGACGCCGACTTGGCATCCGCGGACTTCGGGGTGGAGGCCTTTCCGGCGGCAGTCTTGCGCGCCTTCTTGGCCGACGAATCAGTCGATGTAGGGCTCATGGGTGACATGTTGCCTCAGATCGCCCGACTCGGCATGGTGGTCGGGCCGCGCGTCGCGGCCACCACCACCATCACGCGTCCCGCGAAACCCTCCGCAGGCCGAGCAGGCGTCGTCGGGAGCGCCGCACGACATCCTTCGCCCGCGTGCGCAGACGCCGCGCTTCGACCGGGATCGGCATGACCTTGATCACCTCGGCCAACGTGTCCAGTGCCACATCGAGGACCTCGTCGGTGGACGGTTCGAGCGTCGCCGAGTCGACGTCACGGCTCACCCCGAGATCGGTGATGCTGCCGACCACCCGATATCCCGCCGAGGTGATCGCCGCGGTCATCGCCTGGGCCTGACTGGCCGCCCACACCCGGTGCGATGCCGAGAGTCCCTGCGCCGGCCCCCGGGGTTGAGCGCCCATGATCTGCGCGACGACGATCTTCTTGACGATGTTCTCGTAGCGCTGCCACTCGATGTCCTCGGGCTGCAGCCGCAGGTTGAGCGCGCGGACGCAATCCGCCTGCGCGGCCGACAACGACAGGTTCAGCTCGGCCACCTCAACGGTCAACGGGTCGGGATCGACGCCGAGGACACCCAGGAATCGCTCCCACAGGCCGTCACCTGCCACCCCGCGGGTGCGTGGCACCGTCACCACGTGGACCCGATCGCCGCCGACCTGCGCGGCCCATCGCGCCAGGATCGCGACGTAGTCCTGGAATTCCCAGAAGGGTTCCTCCTCGACCGCCACACCGGCGGGCAGGTCGGCGGGAGCGGGTTGCCCCGGCCCCGGCCGCGAATGCGCACGCACCGACTCGACGAACTCGGTGAACGAGGCCCGGCGCTGATTCTTCACATTCTCCTGCCACGACGACGGAAGCTGGCGGGCGAGGTCACGAACGGTGGCGATCACGTGCACCTCGTCGGCGAAGGACACGTCGTCGAGCAGGGTCGCGATCTGTGCCTCGTTGGCCGTCGAAAACAACTCGTGAGAGATCAACGACGACCCCGGCCACGCCTTCATCTGAGCGACCATCGTCGGCCAGACGTCGGCGAACGCCGGATCGACCCAGTCCAGATACCGCTCGGGCTGCAGATGAACGGCGGCGTGGAAGTGATCAGCCATCGAGTTGCCCGGATACAGCAGTCCGGACTCCCGCAGCGCGAGGTCACGGTTACGCCAGAGCCGGTTCTGCACATGGGTGGTGCCGGTCTTGGGAAGTCCTACATGGATGTATACAACTGACATGATGGGAGTCACCGTAGCGGTGATTCCCCTACGTTCACTGTGCACCGCCCCGGAGGTGCTCCCGCGACGATTTGGGTGCGCCGGTTTCCGGCTGGTAAACTCGATCGCTGTCGCAGTGTCGATCCGGACCGTCCCTGGCCACCGTATCCGACCTGCTCGGGGCTGGACCCGGACGCGGCGCGCGAGCGCAACTCCGGAACCCGCCGACGAAGACCAGACACCGAACGACCAACAACACCGAACGAACAGACGAGGTAGACACGCGTGGCAAACATCAAGTCGCAGATCAAGCGTAACCGGACCAACGAGGTCCGCCGTCAGCGCAACCAGTCGGTGCGCTCGTCGCTGCGTACCGCCATCCGCGGATTCCGCGAGGCCGTCGACGCCGGCGACAAGGACAAGGCCGGCGAGCTCCTCGCCAGCACCAGCCGCAAGCTGGACAAGGCTGCCGGCAAGGGCGTCATCCACGCCAACCAGGCCGCCAACAAGAAGTCGGCGATGGCGCTGGCTCTCAACAAGCTCTGATCCTCGACTGAGCCGACAACGGCCCGCAGCGCGCCCCAACCGAGCGGCAGCGCCGGGACGTTGACACGCACCTTCCACCCCGGTGACTCCCACGCGGTCACCGGGGTGGAGTGCGTGGTGGCGCCACGACATGTCGACGCGACGCCGAGCACTGGAGCAGGTCGGGCGACGATGCGCCGGAATTCGCCTCGCTCAGCCGGCGCGGCGCCGGCCACCCGGACGCAGCGAGGCCACCCGCGCCACGGCGTCCGTCAGTGCGAAGTCCGCGTCGGCAGCCTGACCCTTCACATCCCCGTTGAGGCCGGCCACCACGACCACCGCCGCGGCGATCGACTCCGAATCCCACGCCCGGCCCTGCGCCTGGGCGTTCTTCACGCGTTTCGGTGACATGCCGAGTTCGGCGGCCGCGGAGGCGTCGACGTTGCCCAGGGCCCGGACCCGGGCGATGGCGTGCACGGCCTCGGCGAGCGCATCGGCGAGGAGCACGCGGGGGACACCGTGATGCATCGCCCAGGCCAACGACTCCAGCGCTCCCGACCGATCCCCCGCCACGGCCCTGTCGGCCACCTCGAATCCCGTCACCTCCGGCCGGCCCTGGTAGTACAGACGCACCGAGTCCTCGTCGACCTTGCCGCCGGTGTCGGCCACCAACTGACTGCACGCCGCGGCCAGTTCTCGAAGCTGAGCCCCCACCGACTCGACGATCAATTCCACGACGTCGTTGGACACCCGCACCCCCAGGGTGCGGAACTCGTTGCGTACGAAGGCAATCCGCTCCGACGGCCACCGGGGCGCGACACATTCGTGTTCGACGGCACCGGCCTTGCGCAGATCGCCGGCCAACGCCTTGGCCCGGCCGCCGCCGGTGTGGATCACCAGCAGGGTGATGCCGTCGGGCAGAGCGCGTGCCGTCTCGGCGATCAGCGCGGCCGGTTGTTTCCCCGCCTCGGCGGCGGACTCGATCACCACGATCCGCTCGTCGGCGAACAACGACGGACTGAGCAGTTCGGCCAGCTCGGGACCGGTGACATCACCGGCCCGCACCCGGGTCACGGGCACGTCGACCCCACTCGCCGCCGAGCGTTCGGCGGCGACGGCGTCGACGACGCGGCCGGTCAGGAAATCGTCGTCGCCGGTGAGCAGATGCAGACGTTCGGTCACGGCGCCCATCGTGCCAGACCGCGCCGACACCGGGCGAGGGCTCCTCGCCCCACCGCAACGCCATGCGGTGCACCGAACCGGATGAGGACCGCCGCCACCACCGTGGCCACCCCGACCCACAGCGCGCCCATCGCACCGTCGGGCACCTCGAACACCGCCCACCGCAGCCCACCGAGGTGACGCGCGCAGCCGATCAGCCACCACATCTCCGGTGCCATCGTGCGAATCAGGAACTCCGAGACCATGATCGGCAGCCCGTCGTCGACGCCGAAGGCACCGACGACCGCCGCCGACGTGCCCACCAGCCCGATCACCGCCACCACCGGCGCCACCGCCACATTGGCCACCACCGACACCACACTCACGGTCCCCGTCAGATACGCGATCATCGGCGCGGACACGAGTTGCGCGGCGATGGCCATCGCCGCCAGCTCCGCCACCCCGGCCGGAACCCGAATTCGCCGCAGTCCGTCGCGCAATCCCGGCGCCAGCACAACCAGTCCCGCGGTCGCCACCACCGACAGCACGAATCCCGGTTCCCTGGACAACTCCGGCCACCACAACACCGCACCGATCACCGCGGCACCGAGCGCCGGCAACGCCTGCGCGCGCCGCGCCGACAGCACCGCCAGCAGGCCGACGGCGCCCATGATCGCGGCACGCAGCACGCTCGGCGACGGCCGCACCAGAATCACGAATCCGAGGATCGTCACCGCCCCCGCGACGGCGACCACCCGGGGCGAACCACCCGCGAGCCGCACGGCCACGATCACCACACCCACCACCAGCGAGAAGTTGGCGCCGGAGACGGCCGTGAGATGGAGCAGTCCGGCGGCGCGGAAGTCCTCCCGCAGATCCTCGGACACCGCGCTCTCGTCTCCGAGGACGAGCCCGGGAAACAGTCCCGACGCGTCGGGGGCCAACGCACGGGACGCGCTCTGCTGCAGACGGTTCCTGATGTGGGAAGCGGCCCGCTGCAGCGGCGGCGGACGGCCGAGGAGGTGGGGCGCTCCGACCGCGTCAAGTCGGGCCACCGACAGGGTGGCGGGGCGGGGTGGACGCACCGAGACCACCACCTGCAACCGCTGTCCGGGCACCAGCCCCACCCAGTCCTCGGTTCGTCCGGTGAGTTCGGCACTCGCCCGCCGGACCGGCCGACGGGCCAGGGTCTCGATCTCGACCCGGGCCCGGATCCGTCCCGCCGCCGCCGGACCGAACGCGGTCGGATCCTCACGCAGCGTGATCACCATCGTCGTCTTGCCGTGCACGTCGGTGACGGGGTGACGATCGGACACTTCCAACCGCAACGCGATGGCAGTCGCGGCGCTCACCGCCAGTCCCGCACAGATCACCACGGGGCCGACGAGATCCCACCGCAGGGTCCCGGACCACCACAGCCCGGCCATCACGACCCCGCCGACCGCGGCGATCACGGCCACCGTCATCGCTCCGGCCGGCGAACACGACAGGCAGAGCGCCGTCACCGCCCAGACCACCACCGCGGGCCCCACCAACCGCGCATCCGCGTCCCGCATTCACACGGTGACCAGATCGCGCAGCTTGGCCAGGCGGGCCGGACCGATTCCGTCGACCTCGCCGAGCTGATCCACCGAAGAGAATCCCCCACTGCGGCTGCGCCACTCGATGATCGCCTTGGCGGTCACCGGCCCGACACCCGGCAACGCATCCAATTCGGTTTCCGACGCCGTGTTCAGATTGACCAGCCCACCACCGGACGCCGTCGCACCCGACCCACCCGCGCCGGAGCCCGGTGCCCCGCTTGATGCGGTCCCGGAATCCGTTGCGCTCGAAGCGGTTCCCGCGCCCGACACGACAGCACTGCGCATCGTCATCCGACCTTCCGGCCCGGCATACCCGACCAGCACCTGATCGCCGTCCCGCAGCACCTGCGCCAGATTGAGCGACACGGTGTCGGCACCCGCGCGCGCACCGCCCGCGGCCGCGATCGCATCGGCCACCCGGGCCGAGGAGCGCAGCGTCACCAGTCCCGGACGGTGGACGAGCCCGACGACGCTGACCACCAGGGTGGCCGTCGGCGTCGGCGGTGCCACCACCTCCGAGGATGCCGAGGCGCCCGGTGACGCCGGCGCCGGTGCCGGCGGTGAACTCGCCCCCGGTGCCGGGAAGTCCACGGCCGGGGCCGCTTCCGATGTCCGAAGAAGTCCGAATCCTGCTGCGGCACAGGCGATGATGCCGATCAGAATGATGGCGATGGCCGCCGGGGGCGCCACCGCGAACCGCCGCGCCGGCGGATCGCCGTCCGGCTCGTCATCGTCGTCCCGCCCGTCGGGATCATCGAGGTCACCGATCCCGAAACCGGTCGGACCGGGCGACGACGACAACGGCGACGACGAACGAGGCGATCCGCCGGCCGGGGTCAGCCAGGCCGGCGTCGCCACCACGGGCCACCCGTCGCCATCACCGCCCGGGCCAGGCCCCGCGTCACCATCCACATCTTCCTCGGTGGAATCATGTTCGGGCGCAACATATTCTGGAGGAACATACTCTGGAGGCACGTACTCTGGAGGCACATGGTCGGGCTCGCCGTGGTCCGGTGCACGATAGTCCGGCACTCGGGAATCCGCATCGCCCGGATCGGGGCCGTCACCTCCCGCCGCTGCGCGGCCGACCACCTGCCGGGCGGGGACCGCGGCCAATCGATCCAGCGCGGATCGGCGTCGAGGGTTGCGGTGACCGCCATCGCCGCCCGATCGAGGGATCTGTGCCGAATCGCTCATGGCGACGACGGTAGGAGATCACCCTCGCCCCGATCGTGCGGATTCCGCCCGGCCCGCCCGATCCTGTGGACGCAGGCCCGATTGTGGACAGTCGCTCGTCGCGCAACGCGGTGCCGTCGGTGTCAGGACAGGTCGTCGGCGCCCACGATCGGGTCGAGATGGCTGGTCAGCACCACCCCGACCGCGCCCGGCCCGATGTGGCTGCCGAGGATCGGTCCCAGATCGACGGTCAGCTGAGATGTCACCCCGCGGAGTCGACCGCGCAGCGTCTCGGCGACCTCGGCCGCGAGGTCGGGGGCCTGACAGTGCTGGATACCGAGGGTCATCGGGCGGCCGTCGGCGAACTCGACGGCGGCGTCGACCATCCGCGACATCGCCTTCGAGAAGGTACGCTGCCTCTCCCGCAGGACCAGCAAGCCGTCGTCGATCGCCAGGATCGGTTTGATCGACAGGGCCGATCCCAGCAGTTTGCTGGCCGCGCTGATCCGTCCGCTGTTGCGCAGATTGTCGAGATTCTGCACACAGATCATCGACTCCGTCACCGACGCCTGCCGGATCGCGGCCTCATACACCCGGTCGCGATCGTCACCGGCCGCGGCCCCCTGAGCGGCCCCGATGGCCGCGAACCCCAGTCCCAGCCCCACCGCACGCGAGTCCACCACCCGGATCTGCCCGGGATACTCCTCGGCCGCCAACCGCGCCGCACTCCAGGTGCCGGACAAGCGCCGCGACATCATCACCGCCACCACACCGTCACCTGCGCCGGCGTCCACCGCCCGGCCGAATACCTCGGTCAACTCCCGCGGATTGGCACCCGAGGTGGTCACCCCGGCACGGGTGATCAGGTCGTCGGGGATGTCGTCGACGCCCTCCCGGAAATCGTCGCCGTCGAGCGCCAAATGCAACGGCACCACCGAGATCCGGTAGTGATCGGCCACCGCTTGCGGGATCCGCGACGAGGAATCTGTGACGACAACGACAGGCACCCGTCTACGTTAGCCGGTGCATCCACACCCGCTGTCGACGGTGCAGATCACCGCGGCACCCCCGGACATGACGCACCCGCCTCATCGGCGGAGTGCGGTCTCCGCGACCGCGGCGACGGCGTCGGCGATCTGACGATGGCAGTCGAAGCCCCAGTGGATGCCGTCCGGATTCATCTCGGCCGCCGGATCGGCGAAGGCATCACGGGTGATCGGATGGAGATCGACGATCGGCAGGTCATGCTCACGAGCCCACCGTCGCATCGCCGCGGTCGTCGGGATGCGCCCCGAATGCACGTGGCCGTAGTACGGGCTGCGATGCGTCGACGGCAGACACACGACGATGGGCAGATCGGGCCGCAGATGAGACAGTGCCGCACGCGCCTTCTCGAGGTACTCGACGGTGACACGCGGCGGCAACGCCATCGGCCACCCCACGCGGGAGGCCCGCGGTTGCACCCACTGATAGCCGTCACGCACCACCTGCCGCAAGCGCGCCGGGCGCACATAGCGAATCTGCTCCCGCAGCGCCGTCGGCAGCGGCGACGGCAGACTGTCCATGCCACCCACCGCCAAGATCGCCACCCGGGCGCTCGGGACCGCCGCCCAGATGTTCGGGTCCTGCGTCAAAGCCCACCAGATGTCACGACTGGTCCAGCCGACCCGACCGAACAGGCGGGTCCGCAAGCCGAGCCGTCGCCCCACGATCGACGGCCAGATGCGCTCGTCGTCGGCGGGCAGCCCACCGGCAGGACCGTAATACGCCAAGGAATCCGACAACACCAACAGCCCGGACTCCCCGACCGGACCCGTCCGCCGGTCCCCCGTCGACACCGACGTCACTGGATCGCCGAATCGGCCACCTCGGCCGAGGCATTCCAGACATCCAGACGCCACTTCGGCGGTTCACCCGCCGGACCGTGACCCGACAGCTGCACCCAGCTCGTGTTGGCCAGGCCGCCGAGCACCGGCCACCGCGCCACCGGCAGATCCAGCAACGCCGCCGTCAACGCCGCGATGATCCCACCGTGGGCGACCAGCACCACCGGACCCTCGCCCGACTCACCCGTACCCCAATCCTGCGCTGTCGCAACCAGTTCAGCCACCACCGGCACCGACCGGGCCGCCACGTCGACGCGACTCTCCCCACCCGGCGGACGCCACGTCGCATCGTCACGCCACACCGCACGCGCACCCGGCATCGCCGCATCGACCTCCAGATGCGTCATCCCCTGCCAGTCACCGAGATGGGTTTCACGCAACCGCTCGTCGGTGCTCACCTCCAGCCCCGTCGCCCGCGCCAACGCCTCCGCCGTGTCCCGGGCACGACGCAGATCCGACGACCGGATGCTGATCGGATTCTTCTCGGCCAGAGCCGAAGCGACCGTTTTCGCCTGCTGCACACCGAGTTCGGACAAATCAGTGTCCAACTGTCCCTGCATCCGGCTCGTCGCGTTGTACCCGGTCTGGCCGTGCCGCAACAGAATCAACCGACGCACCACCGGCGTGAGTCGTTCGACCGAGGTATCCCCCTGGTCGGGATCGCCGCTCACTGTCCGGAACCGATCTCGGTTTCGGACGCCTCGGTATCGGACACCTCGGTATCGGACGCCTCGGTTTCGGACACCTCGGGATCGGACTCAGCGGTGATCTCGACCGTCGGACAGTCCTTCCACAACGCCTCGAGCGCATAGAACGCACGCTCGTCGCTGTGCTGGATGTGGACCACCACATCGATGTAATCCAAAAGCGCCCAACGACCTTCGCGGGTACCCTCGCGGCGCACCGGTTGATACCCGGCCTCGCGCATCTTGTCCTCGACCTCATCGGTGATCGCATTGACCTGCCGCTCATTGTCGGCGGATGCGATCACGAACAGATCGGTGATGACGAGTTGCTCGGACACATCGATGACCGACACGTCATGGCCGAGTTTGTCCTCGGCGGCCAACGCGGCCACCCGCGCCATCGCCAGTGCCTCCGGTGATGCAGTCACACAAGTCCTTTCACTGCGTTGCACTCCACTGCCGTCGGCGCCGAACACCCGACGACCGATACTTCCGTCACGGCGCCGACACTCTCGGCGAGTTATTCCGGAGCGGACGGTACAACCGACGTTTCGCGATGTATTGCACCACACCATCGGGCACCAGGTACCACACCGGGCGGCCTTGCGCCGCCCGCTCACGGCACTCCGTCGACGAGATGGCCAGGGCCGGGATCTCCAGCATCTGCAGGGTATCCGGCGGCAACTTCTGCAGATGCTGGGCCAGATGGCTGGCGTTGAGCTCATATCCGGGGCGGGACACACCCACGAAGTTCGCGAGCTCGAACAATTCTTCCCAGTTCTGCCAGCCCAGAATCGACTCCAACGCATCCGCACCGGTGATGAAGTACAACTCGGCATCGGGGAGAATCGCCCGCAGATCACGCAACGTGTCGACCGTGTAGGTGAAACCCTCACGATCGATGTCCACACGACTCACCGAGAACCGCGGATTCGACGCCGTGGCGATCACCGTCATGAGATACCGATCCTCGGCCGGACTCACCGACCGGCTGTGATCATCCTCGCCGGACACCGCAGACCTGCTCGCTCCGCTCCCGGCGTCGGCCTCACTCGACCCGCTCGCTCCGCTCCCGGCGTCGGTCACATGCGACCCGCTCGCTCCGCTCCCGGCGTCGGCCTCACTCGACCCGCTCGCTCCGCTCCCGGCGTCGGCCAACTTCTGCCACGGCCGCCCCGTCGGCACGAAGATCACCTCATGCAGCGAGAACCGGTGCGCCACCTCGCTCGCGGCCACCAGGTGACCGTTGTGGATGGGATCGAACGTCCCACCCATCACACCGATACGACGGCGCACCTGCGGGCGGTCGGAGGACATGAAGGGTCAGTCTAGCCGGTCGGGCGGTTCGAGCCGCCGATCACGGCGCTCATACCGGCAGCAACTCGCCGATCACCTTCGCCAACTGCATGGCGTTGCGGCACTCGAACATGTCGATGACCTCGGAATACTCATCGGCGGCGGAGTCACCGGTACCCCAGTCCCGACCCTCCTCCGGGTTGAGCCAGTACGCATGCCGGGCCCGCTCCACCAACTGTGCCAGCAACTCCACCCGCGCGAACCCGAAGTTGGTGCGGGCGTCACCGAGGATCAGCAACGCGCCACGATGGGTCAACGAATCCGCGTACTCCTCGACGAACCCGCGCAGCATGTTCCCGTAGTCGGAGTGGCCGTCGCGGGTGATCAACCGGGCGGTCGAGATCATCCGGTGCATCGCCGCCTTCGCGTCACCACCGAAGCCGACATCGGCGTCGTTGCGCGGGTCGAAGAGATCGGTCACCTCGTCGACGGTGTCGATGAAGGCGAACACCCGCACCTTGGAGAACTGCTGACGCAGCGCATACACGAGGTTGAGGGTGAACTGCGAGAACCCCGCCACTGACCCCGATACGTCACAGATCACGATCAGTTCGGGCTTACCGGGACGCGGTTTACGGTGCCGCAGGTCGATCGGCACGCCCCCGGTCGACATCGACGCACGCAACGTCGACCGCACATCCACCGCACCCCGATGGGCGCGTCGGCGGCGGATCTCCAGACGAGACGCCAACAACCGCGCCAGCGGATCGATCGTCCGACGCAACTGCGCCTGCTCCTTGGCACCCGCGGTGAGGAAGGTGATGTTCTCCGGCAACGACGGCACCGCGTACTGCCCGACCCGCTCGCGGCCGTTGCGGCCGGCCATCCGACGCTGCGTCTCCCGCTCGATCGCCGCCCGCACCGCAGCCGCCCGGTCCCGCGCGGCGCGACGGAACATCGGTTCGGTACCGACCTCGAGATCGGCCGGGGCCCCACCGGCCATGGCCGCCGCGATCCGCGCGATCAGGGTCTGCGGATCGATGGACGACAACGCCTGATAGGCCGAATATGCTTGGCCCCGAACCGATTCGTACCGCCCGAGCTGCTCGACGATCTCGGCGACCATCGCATCGAGACGGCCGTCTGAGTCGGCCTCCGGATCGGCGAGCAACGCCGCCAACGCGTCCCGCGTGGCCGCGATGTCGACCTCACCCTCCTCGGTGGTCGGTAACTCGTCGACGACGGTCCGCGCACCCGGAGCGGCGGGGAACCACAGATCGAAGAGCCGATCGAAGGCCGGACGATGCAGATGATCGTCGAGCAGGGTGGCGGCCAGGCCCTCGCGCAGACTGGTGCGGTCGAGCAGGTCGAGCACCTCCACCGCGCGCGCCGCATCGATCAGATTCGACGGACCCACCACCATCCCGCGGCGACGCAACTCGTCCACGAAGCCCGTCAGATGCGCGATGAACGGCGCGGTCTGCACCTCGGAACCCATCACCGCCTCCGATCCCGAGGTGTCACCCCAGTTTGAGTTCTTTGATCGCCGTCGTCAGATCCGGCCGATGCTTGAGCACCACGCCCAGGGTCCGCGCGATCAGTCCATTGTCCAGACCCCGCCCGGACGGGGCGCCCTCGACGCCGTCACCGACACCGAGGGCCAGCAGCGTGTTCGCCCAATCGATGGTCTCGGCGACCGACGGCTTCTTGCGGATGTCGAGGGTGCGCAGCACGCCGACGACGCGCACCAGTTCCGCCGCCAGCGAATCCGACAGCGCGGGCACCCGGGACGCGAGAATTTCCTTCTCCCGCTTGGCATCCGGGAAATCGATGTAGAGATACAGGCAGCGACGTTTGAGCGCCTCCGACAACTCACGGGTGGCATTGGAGGTCAGCAACACCACCGGACGTCGCGCCGCGACCACCGTCCCCATCTCCGGGATCGTGACGGCGAAATCGCTCAGCACCTCCAGCAGCAGACCCTCCATGTCCACGTCGGCCTTGTCGATCTCGTCGATCAACAGCACCGTCGCCCCCGGCCGCGAGATCGCGGTCAGCAGCGGCCGCGGCAACAGGAACTCCTCGGAGAAGATGTCGGTCTTCGCCTCGGCCCAGTCACGGGTGCCGGTGGCCTGGATGTGCAGGATCTGCTTGGCGTGATTCCACTCGTAGAGCGCGCGGGCCTCGTCGATACCCTCGTAGCACTGCAGGCGCACCAACTCGGCGTCGGTCGCCGCCGCGATGGCGCGGGCGAGTTCGGTCTTGCCGACGCCGGCCGGCCCCTCCACCAGCAGCGGCTTGCCCAGCCGGTCGGCCAGGAAGGTGGCGGTGGCCGTCGCGTCGTCGGCGAGATAGCCGGTGTCGCGCAACCGGGCGGCCACATCGGGAACGCCGGAAAACGACGGCTGCACAGACGATTCGGTGGCAGTCATGACGTCGACTCCCCTCACGCCGGCCGGATGTGGCCGTCGCCCCACACGACCCACTTGGTGGAGGTCAGCTCCGACAGCCCCATCGGCCCACGGGCATGCAGCTTCTGCGTGGAGATACCGATCTCGGCGCCGAAGCCGAACTGCTCACCATCGGTGAACGCGGTCGACGCGTTGACCATCACTGCGGCCGCATCCACCCGGTCGGTGAACTCTTGTGCCGCAGCCAGATCCGTGGTGATGATCGCCTCGGTGTGTCCGGTGCCGTAGGTGTCGATGTGACTGATCGCGGCGTCGATGTCGTCGACGACCTTCATCGCGATATCCAGGGACAGGTACTCCTCCGCCCAGTCGGTGTCGTCGGCGGGTTCCATGTCCGACTCGTCGCCGTGGATCACCACCCCCTGCGACCGCAGGGCCTGGGTGATCTTCGGCATCGCCTCGGCCGCGATCGTCTTGTCGATGAGCACGGTCTCGGCAGCATTGCAGACACTCGGCCGCCGCGTCTTGGCGTTGAGGACGATGCGTGTCGCGACGTCGACGTCGGCGAGGGCGTGAACGTATACGTGGCAGTTGCCGGTGCCGGTCTCGATCGTGGGCACCGTGGCACCCGCCACCACCGCCTGGATCAGGCCCGCACCGCCGCGCGGGATCACCACGTCGACGAGCCCGCGGGCGCGGATCAGTGCGGTGACGCTGGACCGATCCTCGCTGGGCAGCAACGCCACCGCATCCGGGGTCACCCCGTTGTCGCGCAACACCTCCCGCAGGATGCGCACCAGTTCGGCGTTCGACGACGCCGCCGACGACGATCCGCGCAGCAGCACCGCGTTGCCGGATTTGAAGGCAATGCCGAAGGCGTCGACGGTGACGTTGGGCCGCGCTTCGTAGACGATGCCGACCACACCGAGCGGCACGCGTTCCTGACGCAACCGCAGCCCGTTGGGAAGGGTCTTGCCGGCGATCACCTCACCGATCGGATCCGGTAGAGCCGCCACCTGCCGCAGTCCACCGGCGATGCCCGCGACGCGTTCGGGCGTCAGGCGCAGCCGGTCCAGGAGACTGTCCTCCATACCGGATTCCTGCCCGCGCTCGAGATCGTCGGCGTTGGCGGCGACGATCGACTCGGTGGCCGCCTCGATCGCATCGGCAGCGGCGATCAACGCCTCGTTCTTGGCGATCGTGGTCAGCCGGCCCAGCGATCGTGACGCGGACTTGGCGGCCTTGGCCAGCGCGGTGACCTCCTGCTCGACGTCGGTGTCGGCGGGGCTCACGGCGGGTGCGCTCATCGGTTCCTCCCGGGGGATCTCGCACGGTCGGGCGCGGACTATGTCGACCACCAGACTACGTGCGGTGTGCCCCTCACCCAACGACGACCCCGACTCCCACATTCCGGTGTCCACACCGACGCGATCGGGTCAGTCCTGCACCCGGAAGACCCGGCTGTGCCATCCGGTGGCGCCGTCGGGGATGGGCGGCACCCGATCCTCCGGTTGAGTGGCACCGGTGGCGTCGGTGGCCCGGCATTCGACGGTGTGCAGTCCCGGTGCGGCGTCCCACTCCCAGGACCATTGCCGCCACGTGTCGGTGGAGTACTCGCGGGCGAGCGTCGCCGTCTGCCACGGTCCGCCGTCGACGCGGACCTCGACCCGACGCACCCCGCGATGCTGTGCCCACGCGGTACCGGCGACAACCACCGGGCCGGGCGGCAGGACCGCCAGCGGGGCCGGCCGGTCGATGCGGGAGGCGGTCTTGATCGGCGCCCGCACGCCCCACCCGCGTCGCGTCCAGTAGGCCTGCGCCTGATCGAAGCGCGTGATCTCCCAGTCGACCACCCACTTGCATGCCGAGACATAGCCGTAGAGGCCGGGAATCACCTGCCGCACCGGATAGCCGTGTTCCAACGGCAACGGCTCACCGTTGAGTCCGATCGCCAGCATCGCGTCACGACCGTCACGGACCGCCGACAGCGGGGTGCCGCCCGTCCACCCGTCCACGCTCGTCGACAACAGCATGTCGGCGTCCGGGTGGATCCCGGCCCGCTCCAGCAGCGGCCGCATCGCGTACCCCAGCCAGCGACCGTTACCCGCCAGGTCTCCGCCGACCTCGTTGGAGACACACGTCAGGGTCACGATTCGCTCCATCGCCGGTAGTGCGGTGAGGTCCTCCCACGTCAGTGTCACCTCCTCGTCGACCATGCCGTGAATCCGCAGCGACCACTCGTCGGTGGTCAGCGACGGCACCGCGAGCGCGGTGTCGATGCGGTAGAAGTCCGCGGCCGATGTGAGGAAAGGGGTGGTGCCCGGCACACCGATGTCGACGCCGTCTCCGATCGGCGGCGCCGGGTCGGCTGCGCCGGGCAGTCGTAGTCTCATCCGTTCGGCCATCGCGCCACCGGCAGCCGAGATCGCGCGCACCGCATACTCGGTGGCCGCGATGGCCCCGGCCAGTACCACCGCCACGCCGAGGAATCGGCGCCGCGACCATCCGGCGGCAATCCTCGGATGCCCGCCACAGGTGTCATCACCGGTGTCGTGCCCGGCCGCACCCCGCGCAGACCGGATCGCCGACCGGCCGAACAGCAGCAGGACCACCGCACAGACCACCCCCGAGATCAGCGGCGGCAGCACATAAAGCCAGGTGCCGGCGGGACGCAGTACTCCGGCGGTCACTCCGACCGCGGTGAAGGCCACCACCAACCCCACCGCCACGACCGGAGCGCGGGGGTACACCAGACCGGCGACGGCGGACAGCACGACGACGGCCGCACCGACACCGATCAGCAGCGCGATCTTGTCGTGCACCCCGAACGTGTCGATGGCCCACTCGCGGGCGAACGCGGGTGCGTGGTCGACCAGCAGCGCCCCCACCACGCTGATCGGTGCGGCCCGCGGCGCGACCAGGGCCGCGAGCAGATCCCCGACCGCCAGCCCCGCGCCCACCGCCAGGACACCGGCCACCGCGGCGCGTGGCCGGCTCACCTGTCCGGCCGGCGGCCGGTCGTGCTGCGTGCCGTGCACATCGACTTGTCGGGTCATGCCCGGGCATTCGACTGCCGACACGGCTCGGATGGGTCGGGCGCCGGGCCGGCGACCCGGGCGTCGATGTCGGGAGATTCTCGTCGGTGACCCATCCGCCCGCCGCCGCCGCCCGAATCACCGTGTGAGACCGGCCAACAGGCCGGCCTCACGTCCACAGACGGGAATCTCCCATGCGTTTCACATCATCCACCCGGATCACCATGGCCGCAGCCGCTCTCGTGCTCGGCGCCGGACTCATCACCGGCTGTTCCAGCGATTCCGATTCGTCGTCGTCAACCGGCGACATGTCGTCGATGACGGGGATGTCGTCGATGCCCATGTCATCGATGCCGATGTCGGGCTCGGCGATGAGCAGCGCCGCCCCCGCCGCGGATCTCGTCGGAAGTGGTTGTGCCGCTTACGCTGAAGCCAACCCCACCGGTCCGGCGTCGGTGGACGGGATGGCGACGGCCCCGCTGGCGACCGCGGCAGCCGCCAATCCGATGCTGAAAACCCTGACACAGGCCATCTCCGGCGAGCTGAACCCACAGGTCAACCTGGTCGACACCCTCAACAACGGGCAGTACACGGTCTTCGCACCGACCGATGACGCGTTCGCCAAGCTGCCCGCCGCCACGGTCGACAGTCTCAAGACGGACTCGGCGATGTTGACCAAGATCCTGACGTATCACGTTGTGTCCGGCCAGGTTCCGCCGTCGGAGATCGACGGTACCCACAAGACCCTGGAGGGTCAGGAGGTCACCGTCACCGGGTCGGGTGACGACATCAAGGTCAACGACTCCTCCTCGGTCGTGTGTGGTGGGGTGAAGACCGCGAATGCCACGGTGTACCTGGTCGACACCGTGCTGATGCCCCCGAACTGACAAGGCCCGTCGTGGCCGGCGCACCGAGGTGGCCGCGCCGGTCACGGCTTCTTTCAACTCGATTGTGGCTCAATCGGATTCCTGCTCAACAGGAATCCGGCTCGGCGTGATCGCCGCGATCGCGCCGCAGGACGTGGTGACGCGGATCGTCGATCGGGTTGTCCGGCGGGATGTCTCCGGTCGCGACGATCCGGAACCCGGCCCGCTCACAGGCCCGCCATGATCGACGATTCGCGGCCACGACCGCGACGACGACGCATGGGGCGTCCGGGTATCTGTCGAAGGTGTCGCGGGCCGCGGCATCGATCATCGCGGCTCCGACGCCGTGACCGCGGTCGGCCGGTGCACCGACGAGATAGTCGAGGGTCCGGGCGCCCACCGGAAGGTCGGGAAGCAACCGACGGAAGTGCGCCTCGTCCTCGGGGTAGTCGCCGACACGACTGCGTTGTACGAGACCCACTGCCCGCCCGTCGATCTCGGCGACGAGGTCCTCGCCGGGCTCGTCACCGTCGACACCGGCACCGAAGTCGCGTTCGACCGCCGCGAGGTCACTGTCGTGGCACCACCAGCGCGCCACCTCGGGATCGGCCAGCCATTCGCCGAGCAGGCCGAAGTCGACGCGGGTCAGGCGGCGGAAGGTCCATCCCATGGAGAGGTTCCATCCCATGATCCCGATGGGACCAGATCATCGCCGTCGGCGACGACGTTTTGCGCCGACAGGTTCTCAGCAGTCCTCGAGTGCATCATGCAGCACCTGCACCGAGCCCGCATCCAGCGACAGTCCGTATCCGGCGGACACCTCGACGAACTGGACCGAGTAGCGGCACCGGAACCCCGAGAGTTCCGGCATCCAGCGGGCGGGTTCGGAATCGCTCTTGTCCTGGTTGGATGCGGCATCCACCGCCACCAGGTTCGCCGGGTCGTTGGCGAAGTCGGCGCGGCGTCGCGCCGGCCATGACCACGCTCCCATGTCCCAGGAATATGCCAGCGGGACAATGTGATCGATCTGCACCGCGCCGGCGGCGCGGTCACGCCGGAAGGTGACGTGGTCGCCGGTGTAGGGGCTACGGAACTCACCGGCGAGCACCGCCGCCGGGCAGCTGCGCACCGCGCCGGTGGTCTGCTCGGCCAGGTCCCGCGCCAGGATGTCGTTTCGTGTGTCGCACCCGTTACCGCCGCCGGTCACCGACACCGCATCACTCCACGCGGCCCCGAAGGCGGTGCGTTGATAGTCGTCGCGGGAGGGTCGCTGCGCGAGGATCGGCACACCGGCCAGGACGGTGAGCGCGTGCTGGGCGGCCGCGCGGAGTCCGTCGTCGGCGGGTGGTCGGTCGAGGTTCACCGTCACCGCGACCGCGACCGCGGTGCCCACCACCGCGATCAGAACGGCCCAGCGCCGAATCGGCCAGCTGATCTGCGGGGTGCTCAGCCCACTACGACTTGTCCAGGTATTCGATCTTGTCCGCCACCAGGATCGAACTGACCAGCGCAGCCATCTCGCGGTGGTGGCGCAGCGTGAGATCCTCCTCGACCACCTGCTGCGCGAGGGCCCGCGCGTCGGCGAGGACGTCGCCGTCCTCGAGCAGCGACAGGAAGTGCAGTGACGTCTTGGCGCCGGACTGCAGCGAGCCGAGGACATCACCCTCCTTTCGGTGCATCAGGTCGATCCGGGCCAGTTCGAATCCATCATTGGTCGCGGCGACGGCCTGTAACCGTTGCATCGACGGAGATTGGGGATGAATCCGGGTCATCAACAGGCACAGCCCCGGTAGTCCCCCGCGTCCGACGCGGCCACGGAGTTGGTGTAGCTGGCTGACGCCGAACCGCTCGGCGTCCATGATGACCATCGTCGTCGCGTTCGGGACGTCGACACCGACCTCGATCACCGTCGTCGACACCAGGATGTCGATCTCGCCGCGCGAGAACGCATCCATGACGGCGGCCTTGTCCTCCGACGCCATCCGGCCGTGCAGCAGCCCGATCCGGCGGGCACCGAGCGGTCCGGCGAGGAGTTCCTCGTACTGTTCGACCACCGAGATGGTGTCGTCGTCGGGGGCCGGCGCGGCCTTCTTCTTCGGTTTCGCGGGCGCGTCGGGGTCGTCACCGATCCG
This sequence comes from Gordonia oleivorans, assembly GCF_040044975.1. Lineage (NCBI taxonomy): Bacteria > Bacillati > Actinomycetota > Actinomycetes > Mycobacteriales > Gordoniaceae > Gordonia > Gordonia oleivorans. The sequence goes on along the minus strand of NZ_JBDZDI010000019.1, from coordinate 79,563 downwards.
CGAGCACACCACGTACACCTGCCGCCCGGCGGCGACCTCCTCGTCAACCCGCTCCCAGGCGCGTGCCACCCATGCCGGTTTGTCCGCGGGTACCACGGTGCTGGTGATCGGTTGCCTGCCGGCCGGTAACTCGGCGAGCTCCGAGGTGTCGAGGTCGCCGAACGCGGTCATCGCGACGGTCCGGGGAATCGGCGTCGCGGTCATCACCAGCAGATGCGGCACGGCGCCGTCACGACCTCGCCCGCGCAACCTGTCTCGCTGTTCGACACCGAAACGATGTTGTTCGTCGACGATGACCAGGCCGAGATCGAAGTAGGTGACGTTCTCCTCGAGGAGCGCGTGGGTGCCGATGATGATGCCGATCTTCCCGGTCACCACATCGAGCAGCGTCTGCCGTTTCTCCTTGGTCTTCATCGACCCGGTGATCAGGGCGACGGCGGTGGCACCCTCCGCCGCGTCGATGCGATCCCCGTATCCGAGATCGCCGAGCATCGTGGTTATCGACCGAAAATGCTGCGCGGCAAGAACTTCGGTGGGTGCCATCAGCACGCACTGATGGCCGGAGTCGATCACCCGCAACATCGCGAGCAGCGCCACCAGCGTCTTACCCGATCCGACCTCCCCCTGAAGCAGGCGGTTCATCGGTTCGGTCCGCGCGATGTCGATGTCGATCTCGTCGGACACCGTCACCTGACCGCGGGTCAGCGTGAACGGAAGCCGTTGCCGCAGGCGGTCTTCGAGACCGCCTTCGACCTGCGGGCAGGCCGGCGCCGCGGCGTCGCGGCCCACCAGCCGACGCTGCGCGAGCACCAGCTGGATCGCCAAGGCCTCGTCGAACTTGAGTCGGTCCTGCGCCGGGACGATATCCGATTGGCGATCGGGCAGATGCACCGTGCGGATGGCCTCGTCGGTCGTCATCAGGCCACGCCGGCGCCGCTCGCCGTCGTCGAGGGCCTCCGGCAGCGGCCCCAGCATGTCCAGCACCTGCCGCACCGCCGTCCAGATCTCCCAGCTCTGGATCTTGCTGGTGGACGGGTACATCGGCATGATCGGCCGCTCGAAGATCTTCGCCGGGTTGGGTGCGCCGCCATCGTCGCCGAGACGATCCCGCTCGAATTCCCACAACTCGGTCAGCATCGCCGAGCCCCTGACCTTGCCGTCGGGATCGTCGTCGGTGGGTAGCAACAGCCACTGCGGATGTGTCAACTGTGCTTGCCCGCGAAAGAATTTCACGGTTCCGGCGAGCATCACCCGGGTTCCGGGAACCATGATGCGACCGATGAGATGAGCGTTGAAGAACGTGGCCTCGTACACCTGCCGGTCGTCCTTCACGACCACCTTCAGGAAGCTGCCGCGACGGGTCGTCATCCGCTTCGTGGTGGAACTGACGACCTCCCCGACGATCGAGAGCCATTCTCCCGCTTCGATGTCCTGCGCTTGGGACACCTGCCCGCGCCGCACCCACCGGCGCGGCGCGTACCGGACCAGCGCGCCGACGGTGGTCACTCCGATGGACGCGAGACCGGCCAGCGTCGTGGGCCCGAACACGCCGTCGAGCGGATCCGACAGATCCAGCACTATTCGATCCCGATCTGGATGAGGTCATCGGATTGACCGGTGTCGTAGGTGGCGAGTTCGACGCCGGCGAAGTTACGCCGGAGATGCGCATCGAGCGCCTCGACGACGCCCGGATCGACGTCGGCACCGACGAGGACGGTGACCAGCTCGCCACCGGTGGCGAGCATCAGATCGATCAGGGCCGTCGCCGCCCCGGTCTGATCGGGTGCGATCACCAGCACGTCGGAACCGATGAGTCCCAGGACATCCCCGACGTCACAGGTGCCGGCCAACGTCATCATCCTGACCTCGGCGCGACGCAGCGATCCCCACCGGGCTCCCGCGGCGGCCTCGGCCATCGCGTAGGCGTCGGCGTCGGCCGATTCGCTCGGGTCGTGGACGGCCAGCGCCGCCAGGCACTGCGCCATCGACGACGTCGGCAACGACACCACCGAACGCTGGCTCGATCGGACCTCGGCGGCCACCGACACCAGGTCCTGGCTGGTCATCGCCCCGTTGGCCATCACCACCACGTGTGCGGCGTCGGTGGCGCGGATGGCGTCGGTCAGCTCCTCGGCGGTGACGCCGTCGTCGGCGCGGATCACCGCGGCGCCGGCGTCGGCGAACAACGCCGCCGCGCCCTCGCCCTTGACGATGGTCACGATGGCCCGCTTGTGCCGCGGCGGCGGTTCGGCGGTGTCGACCTGGGAGCGGATGGCGTCGAGCGCGAAACAACTGATCCGGATCTCCGAACACGCGCCGGCGGCGAGCCCGGCCTCCACCGCGCGCCCCGGTTCGCAGGTGTGCACGTGTACGGAGAACCGTTCCCCGTCGCCGCCGGAACTGTCGCCGACGATGACCACCGCGTCACCGATCTCGTCGAGTTCGGCGCGCAGCACCCCGATGGACTCGCTCGCCGCGCGGTCGAGCAGGTACATCACCTCGAAATCCATCTCCGAGGATCCGGTGCACGTGTCCTGATCCGGGTGGCCGGGCAGGCCGCCACCCATCAGGGAGCCGCGGTACCGCCGCCGGCGTGCCGCCACCCCGGTGACCACCAGCACCATCGCGTCGAGGATGACGAGGAAGCCGCGGGCACCGGCGTCGACGACCCCGGCCGAGGCCAACTCGGGAAGCTGGGCGGTGGTCTCGTCGAGGGCCAGGGCGCACTCGTCGGCGACCGCACGGACGAGGTCGGCGGGCGCGTCGTCGGCATGGCGGCTCGCGGTCTCCGCCGCCACCCGGATGACGGTCAGGACGGTGCCCTCGCGGGGATCGCTGACCGCACGTCGGGCGGCCAAACCGGCCAGCCGCAGACCCGCCGTCGCCAGATACGACAGGCTCAGCTCACCGGGCGAGGCGAGTTCCACCGCGTCGGCCACGCCGACGAGGACCTGGGACAGGATGATGCCGGAGTTGCCCCGCGCCGCGGCGACCGCGGCGTCGGCGAGGGAACGGGCGACGAGCGCGAGGTCGGCGTCGGCGGGAAGATCGGCGACGGCCGCGGCGGCCGCGGCCATGGTGAAGGCCATGTTGCTGCCGGTGTCGGAGTCCGGGATGGGGAACACGTTGAGGTCGTTGATCTCGCCGCGCACCGCCTCGAGGCCGTCGGCACTGGCCTGCGCCCAGTCACGCAGCAACTGCGGACTCATCGTGTGCGTCAGGCCGCCGTCGAACGCCGCCACATCCACCTCCTCGATCCCACTGCGGATGAGGCGGACCTGCCGCCCACCGCCACGTCCGAAGAACTGTGGTCGAGGTTACTCGTGGACTGCGACGTGGCGGTTGCGGGCGCCCGGTGGCGGCCCCGGCGCCGAGCGTCACGGGTGAGGATTTGGTCGGGACATGCGATGCCCGCTATCCTTGCAGGGTTGCCTTGCCGCGAGTCGCGGTGGTCGTTTCGGTTGATGCCCCTCGGGGACGCGCCGATCGCTTCCCATACCGACGGCGGGCCGAGAAGAGAACATCATCCATTTACCCTCGAGGAGTTCGATATGGCTGCCGTCTGTGACGTCTGCGGCAAGGGTCCGGGCTTCGGCAAGTCCGTTTCGCACTCGCACCGCCGCACCAACCGTCGCTGGAACCCGAACATTCAGTCGGTCCGCGTCGAGGTCGCCCCGGGCAACCGGAAGCGCAAGAACGTGTGCACCTCCTGCCTGAAGGCCGGAAAGACCACTCTCGTCTGATCGCCTCTGGTCCTCGGACCAGTGGATATCGTCGCGCAGACCCGACCCACCGAGCAAACGCTCGGCCCGGGGTCGGGTCTTTTGCGTGCCGAGGATAAGGTGACCTGCATGACAGGGACCACCGAAGCACCGACGACGACCGACACCGCGACGACCGACACCGCGACCACCTCACCGGTGACCCAGACCGGATCGGTCCTGATGATCGCCGTGTCGAGTCCGGCCGCCGGAACCTCCCTCGATGACCGTGCCCTCGCCGACGGCACCGCCGCCCTGCACGAGGTGGCCCGCGGCGAACGTGAGGTCGGCGCCATCCTGCTGCGCGGAACCGGTGCGAACTTCTGCGCCGGCGGCAATGTCCGTGCCTTCGCCGCCGCCGAGCACCGCCCGACCTACCTGCGGGGCCTCGCCGACAACTTCCACGCCTTCGTCCTCGCACTGGCCGCCGCCGACCGCCCGGTGGTCGCCGCGGTGAGCGGCTGGGCGGCCGGCGCGGGCATGAGCATCGTCCTGCACGCCGACATCGCCATCGGCGGTCCCGCCACCAAACTCCGGCCGGCCTATCCGGGTATCGGTCTCACCCCGGACGGCGGGATGTCGTGGATGCTGCCCCGCGTCGTCGGTCTGGCGCGCGCACGCGACATCATCCTCACCGACCGTGTGATCGACGCCGAGGAGGCCCTCGCGATCGGCATCCTCTCGCGCATCGTCGACGACACCGAGGTGGCCGCCGAGGCCACCGCCGTCGCCGAGAAACTCGCCGCCGGCCCCCGCTCGGCGCTGTCGGCCACCCGTCGGCTGCTGACCGCGTCGACCACCGATTCCCTCGCCGAACATCTCGTGGCCGAAGCGGCGTCGATCTCGGCGCGCAGCGGCGAACCGGAGGGCACCGAGGGTGTCGACGCCTTCATCGGGAAGCGACGTCCGGATTTCGGTGCCGCCCGCGGACACTGACGCCGAGACCGGCTTCGGACCCGACTTCCTCGCCGAGCTCGACGTACTGCTCCGGTTGCGTCGCGACGTTCGTCGTTTCCGAGTCGATCCGCTCGATCCGGAACTGCTCGAGTCGATTCTCGAGCGCGCCGAACTCGCACCCTCGGTGGGCAATTCGCAGCCCTGGCGATGGGTCGAGGTCTCCTCGGCGTCGGCTCGTGCGCAGATCCGCGCGAACTTTGTCGCGGCCAACGCCGACGCCCTCGCCGGCTATCACGGGGACCGGGCCCGCTCCTACGCCGACCTCAAACTCGCCGGCCTCGACGAGGCGCCCACCCACCTTGCGGTGTTCACCGACGAGGCCTGCCTGCAGGGTCATGGTCTCGGCCGCGCCACCATGCCGGAGACACTCGCCTACTCGTCCGTCGCGGCGATCCAAACACTGTGGCTCGCGGCGCGGGCCCGTGGGATCGGTCTGGGATGGGTGTCGATCCTCGACGCCGACGCCGCGACAACGACATTGGCGGTGCCCGACTCGTGGCGATTGACCGCCTACCTCTGCCTCGGATATCCCGAAACCACCGGCGAGGTACCCGAACTCGAACGCGTCGGATGGCAGGCCCGTACCGACCCGCACGCGCGCAGGTTCGTCCGCTGAACAACCGGCCCCGGGCGACCGGCGCCGGTCAGGGCAGCCGCCAGTCGACGGGATCGCCACCGAGGTCGGCGAGTTCGTCGTTGGCGCGGCTGAACGGCCGCGATCCGAAGAATCCCCGACTCGCCGACAGCGGCGACGGGTGCGCGGAGATGATCGTGGGAACGTCGGGCATCCACTGCGCCAGATCGGCGGCATCGCGCCCCCACAGGATCGCGACGAGAGGCTCGTCACGATCCACCAGCGCCTTGATCGCGCATTCGGTGACCGCCTCCCACCCCTTGCGTCGATGCGATGCCGACTGCCCCGGGGCGACGGTGAGGACGCGGTTGAGCAGCAGCACTCCCGCCCGGGACCACGGCGTGAGGTCACCGTTGCTCGGACGCGGGTACCCGAGGTCGTCGCAATACTCGGTGTAGATGTTGGCAAGTGACCGCGGAATCGGCGAGACATCGGGCGCGACAGAGAAACTCAGCCCCACCGCGTGTCCGGGTGTGGGGTACGGATCCTGCCCGACGATGAGCACCCTGACCTCGTCGAAGGGTTGGGTGAACGCGCGCAACACATTCTGCCCGGCGGGCAGATAGCCACGGCCCGCGGCATTCTCGTCACGCAGGAACTGTCCCATCGCGGTGATCACGTCGGCCACCGGTTCCAGTGCCCGGGCCCAGCCCGGATCGATCAGTTCGGCAAGGGATTTGGGCGCCATGGTCAGTCGATCCTCCGCAGCGCGGTCCGGTAGTGCGTCGCGTTGTGGAAGTACATGTCCACGTTCAGGTCGATGTGCCCGACCGGAACCCGGTATCCCTCCCGCACCCGAGCCGGAACCCCCAGCGCCATGCAGTGTTCGCCGATCTCGGCGTTGAACGGCACCACCGCGCCGGCGCCGACGATGGAACCCTCCCCGATGCGGGATCCGTTGAGCACCACCGATCCCGACGCGATCAGGCAGTGATCACCGATCGTGGCGCCCTCGATGTGCGCGTTGTGGCCGACCACACATCCCGCACCGATCACCGTCGGGTCGACCGGTGTGCAATGGATGACGGTGCCGTCCTGGATGTTGGTGCGGCTCCCGATGGTGATCGTGCCGTAGTCACCACGTAGGACCGCACCCGGCCACACCGACACCCCGTCGGCCAGTGTCACCGCACCGATGACGGTCGCGTCGGGGTGGACGTAGACGTCCTCTCCCAGATCGGGTACTCGGTCGTCGAGTGCGTAAATCGCCATACCGAGGATCTAATCACCCGGCGAGCGGGGCCTCGCCCACCCCACCCCGGGGTGAGCTCAGCCGAAGGCCTGCCAGCCGTGCATCGTGTCGGCCCGCCGACCGTCGACGGTGACCGACGCCGGCCCCGGCGACACCTCGCCGATCACCACCCAGCCGGATGGCACGGCCGCGGGCGGCAGCGCCGCCAGCAACTGGTGGTCCTCCCCTCCGGTGAGCACCCACTCGTCGGCGTCGGCACCGAGCAGCGCGGCCACGTCGGTCACCGCCGGCAGCCGCGGAATCAGTTCACTGCGGACCGCGAGAGCAACCCCCGACGACACCGACATGGTCACCAGCTCTTCGACGAGGCCGTCGGAGATGTCGGTCATGGCGTGCGCGCCGGCGCGTGCCGCCCGGATCCCCTCGCCGAGATCGGGTGCGGGAACCAGGAATGCCTCGGTGACCGTGGCCCGGGGATCGGCGTCGCGACGCCAGCGCGCCAACGGGGCCGGCCCGGACCGGCCGATCACCGCCAGACCCGCGGCCGCCGCACCCAATGGTCCACTGACGGCCAGCACATCCCCGGCGCGGGCCCCCGACAGCGTGACCGGGGCCAGTCCGTCGAGTGCTCCCACCGACGTGATACCCACCACGATCTCGTCGGCGCCGACCAGATCACCGCCCAGCACACGGGCACCGAGCGCGTGGGCGGCGTCGACGATCCCCCCGTTGAGGTCGAGCAACCATCCCACCCCGATGTCCGCCGGACAGGCCAGCGAGACGACGACGCCGACGGTGCGACCACCCATCGCGGCGATGTCGGCGGCACTCTGCACCACCGCGCGCGCACCGATCTGGGCCGGAGTGGACCACTCGAGCCGGAAATGGCGCCCCTGCACCACCGTGTCGGTGCTGATCACCGTCGGTCCCACATCGAGGACGGCGGCGTCGTCACCCGACCCGATGACGATGTCCGGACCACCGTCGGCGGCCGCTGTGGTGAACATCGCGATGATCGCGCGCTCACCGACCTCAGCCAGCGTCTTGGCGCGGTCGGGTCCGGGTACATCGGGGTCGCGGACGGCGTCGGACGGCACGATGAGCCCCTTCGATTCTGCTGCCGACTCGCCTCCCGCGAGGTTGTCAGCGACAATGTGTGCCAGCAGTGTAGTGGTCCGCGGGTCTGTCTCCCCCGATCGCCACCGCACCGCGGCGGGGTCATCAGCCCGATTCCCGCGACGTGGCAGACATCGAGAGGATGGCCGTGGTTCAGGCATACATACTGATCCAGACCGAGGTCGGACGGGCGGCACTGGCCGCAGCGACCATCGCAGAGATCTCGGGGGTCGCCTCGTCCGAGGAGGTCAGCGGACCTTACGACGTGATCGTCCGTGTGGATGCTGCCGACGCCGCGCACCTGAGCAACGACGTGGTCCCCCAGATCCAGAAGGTCGACGGCATCACCCGGACCCTGACCTGCCCGGTGGTGACCACCGGCCACTGAGCGCCACGAGGCCCGGCGTCGGGGCGGTGCGATGCAGATCCCGGGTCGATCCGGACCGGAACAGTGTGTACGGAGACATGCCCTAGGGTGGGCTGGTGAGTTCTCCCGACACCGGGTCCGGTCCCCGCTTGAGTCCGGCACTGATCGCCACCCTCGTCGCCGTCCCGGTGATGGTCATCGTCGGATTCATCACGTTCGCGGCGATGAAATCGGCCCAGTCGAGCGACACACCCATCGCCTCCTACGCCTCCGCCGAGTCGGCGGTGAGCGCTGATTGTGCGAAACTGCTTGCCGCGCTGCCCAACACCTTCGAGGGATTCGGGTCGAAGTCGGTCAACGGCGACACCGCGACCTGGTCCGGCACCGACGACGGTGACCCGGTGACGGTGCGTTGCGGGGTCGATCGTCCCGCCGAACTCGCCCCGTCGAGCCGCCTGCAGACGGTCAACGGCGTCCAGTGGTTCATCACCGACACCATCGACGGACGGGGCCAGGCCTACGTGTGCGTCGACCATCGTCCCTACGTGGCCCTGTGGGTGCCGGTCAGCGGCGGCAACGCCTCGATCACCGATGTCTCCGCGGCGATCGGCAAGGTGTTGCCGTCGGGCCCACTCGATTTCGGCTGACGCAGACAGGGCACCGCGAGGCGGCGGCACCAGGGTCAGCGGCACCAGGGTCAGTCCCGGTACACCTCGGGTTTGGTGGTGCGCCCCAACAGTGACGCCACCGCATCGGCCACCGACACCCCGGAGTGGCACACCCCGTGCACCGCATCGGTCAGCGGCATCGACACTCCGTGCTTCTCGGCGAGGGCACGCACCGACGTACACGACTTCACGCCCTCGGCGACCTGACCGTGGGTGGCCTCCTGGGCCTCCTCCATCGTCGCCCCCTCACCGAGGCGGGCACCGAAGGTCCGGTTGCGCGACAACGGCGACGAGCACGTCGCCACCAGGTCACCGATTCCGGCCAACCCGGCGAGTGTCTCGATCTCGGCGCCGAGCGCCGCACCGAGCCGGATGACCTCCGCCAGCCCGCGGGTGATGATGGTGGCCAGGGTGTTCTGGCCGAAACCGACACCGCTGGCCATCCCGCACGCCAGCGCGATGACGTTCTTGGCGGCCCCGCCGATCTCACAGCCGACGACGTCGGTGTTGGTGTACGGACGGAAATACCCGGTGGCGAAGGCGGATTGGAGGGTGGTGGCACGCGCCTCGTCGACGCACCCGATCACCGTCGCCGCCGGCTGCCCCTCGGCGATCTCCCGCGCCAGATTGGGCCCGGTGAGCACCGCGATCTGGGCCTCGTCGAATCCGGTGACCTCCGCGATGACCTCACTCATCCGCATCAGCGTGTGGGTCTCGATACCCTTCGCCAACGACACCAGGGTGGCATCCGATCGCAGATGCGGGGTCCAGTCGCTCAGATTGTCCCGCAACGACTGTGAGGGCACCGCGCACACGACGATGTCGGCGTCGGGCAACACCTCGGCGATGACGCTGGACGCGCGCAGTTGTTCGGGCAACGAGATACCGGGGAGGTAATCGGGATTGGTGTGCTCGGCGTTGATCCGCTCGGCCAGTTCGGCCCGCCGTGCCCAGATCGTCGTATCGGTGCCGGCGTCGACGAGGACCTTCGCCGCCGCCGTACCCCAGGAACCGGCACCCATCACCACCGCGCGCACGTGTCACATCCTTCGCTGCTCACCGAACGTCGCTCTCACCCTAGTGTCCCGCCGCCGCCGCGTCGTGAACTTTCCGTCGAATCCCGATCCCGGCGCCCCGGCCCGGGTTGCCCACACCCGCTCGTCGGGCTCGTCGCCCGTCGTCCATCATGGTGACGTGAGACCCGAAGGCGTGGTGCGTGGCGACAGCGCGGCACCGCATGCCCTCGGCGGCGCGATCGGCAATGGGGTCGGCGGTGGGATCGGCGCGGTGTTGGTGGTCAAGAACCTCGACGCGGCCAAGACCCGACTCGCGGCGTCGCTGCCGATCGCGGGCATCGGGCGGGGACCGGTGGATCACCGTGCCCTGGTGCTGGCGATGCTCCTGGACACCATGACCGCCGTCCACCTCGCCGGTCTGGACCCGATCGTCGTGGTGAGCCCCGATGCCGAGGTGCTGGGTGAGGTCACCGCCGCCGGCGCCCACGCGGTCCGCGAGGTTCCGCGCACCGATCCGTCGCTCAACCACGCCTACGCCGAGGGCATCGATTGGATCCGCCGTCATCGACCCGAGTGCCCACGGGTGCTGCTGGTGCAGGCGGACCTGCCGGCGGCCGACGCACACAGCATCCGGCAGGTCATCGACGCCGCCGGTGCCCTGCCGCAGGCCCTGGTCACCGACGCCGCGGGCGACGGCACCGCGATGCTGTTGCGCCCGGTCGAACTGAACGTGTTGCCGCGCTTCGGAATCGACTCGGCGGCCGCGCACCGCGCCGACGGGGCCGTCGATCTCGACGCCACCCGGAGCCGCTGGGCGGATCTGCGCACCGACGTCGACACCGCCGCGGATCTGCGTCGCGCCTGGACGCTGGGACTCGGGCGGCACACCCGGGCGGCGCTGGGGATCGACCCGTCCCACGATGCCGGCGGACGTGGGTGAAGCACCGAAGGTGACAGGTGCGGCTGCGCGAGAATCCGATGATGCGTCATCATTGACCGGTGACCCCAGCAGACGACACCGGGACGCAGACCGTGACGGCGATCCCCGGCGCCCCACCCGCAGCGACGTTGACGCCGGAAGAATCGGCCGATCTGCCCGAAGACCGGTACCTGAACCGGGAACTGAGTTGGCTGGACTTCAATTCGCGGGTGTTGGCACTCGCCGAGGACACCTCCCTTCCGCTGCTCGAGCGGGCCAAGTTCCTGGCGATCTTCGCCTCGAACCTCGACGAGTTCTTCATGGTGCGGGTCGCCGGCCTCAAACGGCGTGACGAGACGGGCCTGTCGGTCCGCTCCGCCGACGGCCTGTCGCCGCGCGAGCAGCTGCTGCGCATCGCCGGCCGCACCCAGACGCTGGCCGACCGGCATGCCCGCGTCTTCCTCGACTCGGTGCGGCCCTCCTTGGTGGCCAACGGAATTCATGTGGTCACCTGGGCCGAACTCGATGACGATCAGCAGACGCGGATGGTCGAGTACTTCCACGAGCAGGTGTTCCCCGTCCTGACCCCGCTGGCCGTCGACCCCGCCCACCCCTTCCCCTACATCTCGGGGTTGTCGCTGAACCTGGCGGTCACCGTCAAGGATGCACACGAGGGCGGCGAGCACTTCGCGCGAGTCAAGGTGCCCGACAACGTCAATCGGTTCGTGCGTGTCGACCAACTCGCGCCGGGCTCGGCCGAGACCGACGCGCGCGGACATCATCCCGCGGTGCTCCTGCCGATGGAAAACCTGATCGCGGCCAACCTCGAGCATCTGTTCCCCGAGATGCAGATCGTCGACCACCACGTCTTCCGGATCACCCGCAACGCCGATTTCGAGGTGGAGGAGGATCGCGACGAGGACCTCCTGCAGGCACTCGAACGAGAACTCGCCCGTCGGCGGTTCGGGTCACCGGTCCGTCTCGAGGTGGCCGACGACATGAGCGAGCACATGCTCGAGTTGTTGCTGCGCGAACTCGACGTCAACCCGGCCGACGTCATCCAGGTACCCGGATTGCTGGATCTGTCGGCATTGTTCGAGGTGTACGCGCTCGACCGACCCCACCTCAAGGACCGGCCCTTCGTCCCCGGAACGCATCCGGCCTTCGGCGAACGGGAAACCCCCAAGAGTGTGTTCTCCACGCTGCGCGAGGGTGACGTCCTCGTCCATCACCCCTACGACTCGTTCTCCACGAGCGTGCAGCGGTTCATCGAGCAGGCCGCCGCCGACCCGCAGGTCCTCGCGATCAAGCAGACGCTGTATCGCACCTCCGGCGATTCGCCGATCGTCAACGCGTTGATCGACGCCGCCGAGGCCGGCAAGCAGGTGGTCGCCCTCGTGGAGATCAAGGCGCGTTTCGACGAGCAGGCCAACATCAAGTGGGCCCGGCAACTCGAGCAGGCCGGCGTGCACGTGGTCTACGGCCTGGTGGGCCTCAAGACGCACTGCAAGACATGTCTGGTGGTCCGTCGCGAGGGCTCGACGATCAAGCGGTACTGCCACATCGGCACCGGCAACTACAACCCGAAGACCGCGCGGCTCTACGAGGACGTGGGTCTGCTCACCGCCGCACCGGACATCGGCGCGGACCTGACCGACCTGTTCAACACGCTCACCGGATACTCGCGGAAGAAGGAGTACCGCAACATCCTGGTGGCCCCGAACGGGATTCGTTCCGGCATCATCGAACGTATCGACCGGGAGATCACCGCCCTTCACGAGGGCAACGAGCGTGCCCGAATTCGTTTGAAGGCCAACGCACTTGTCGACGAGCAGGTGATCGACGCGCTTTATCGGGCGTCGCAGAACGGGGTGCCCGTCGAGATCGTGGTCCGTGGGATCTGCGCGTTGCGACCCGCCATGCCGGGCGTCAGCGACAACATCACGGTGCGCTCGATCCTGGGCCAGTTCCTCGAGCACTCCCGCATCCTGCACTTCGGTGCCGCCGACGAGTACTGGATCGGCAGCGCAGACATGATGCACCGCAACCTCGATCGACGGATCGAGGTGATGGTGCAGGTGCGTGACGAACGGCTGACCGGAGAACTCAACGACATCTTCTCCTCCGCCCTCGATCCCCGCACCCGCTGCTGGGTGCTGCACTCCGACGGCAGCTGGGTGGCGTCGCCGGCGGCCGGCGAGGAGGTCCGTGATCACCAGCGACAGATGATGCGGCGCAATCACCGTCGGGATCAGGGTGCGTGAGTACGCCCGGGCGAGGGCGCACCGCGTCACCCGTCGACACCTGCCGATAACCCGCGCGTACTAGTATCTGCGGCGATGTCGAAGTCACAGGGATCATCCGCAGACCGGGAACGCACGTCCGGATCGTCCCCGGGCACGAAGACGGCGGGCACCAAGACGACGGGCACCAAGACGATCTGGGCGGCGGGCGGTGTGTTGTGGCGCCACAGCGGTGAGTCCGTGGAGATCGGGCTGGTCCACCGCCCGCGCTACGACGACTGGACGCTACCCAAGGGCAAGACGGATGACGGCGAGACCCTGGTCGACACCGCGGTGCGCGAGATCGCCGAAGAGACCGGTCACCACACCCGGTTGGGTCGCCTGTTGTCCACGGTGTCCTACGATCTCCCCAACGGGCGCAAGCACGTCCGCTACTGGTCGGCGGAGTCGACGAGCGGTCGATTCGAGCCCAACCACGAGGTGGATGCCATCGAGTGGTTGCCGGTGGATCGGGCGGATCACCTGCTCAGCTATCGACTCGACCGCAAGGTGCTCCGCGAGTTCGCCCGCCTGCCGGTGGATCTGACGACCTTCGTGATCATCCGTCATGCCCGCGCGGGCCGCCGGTCGAAGTACCGCGGAGACGATCGGCTACGCCCGCTGGACACACTGGGCCGCGCGCAGGCCGCGTCACTGGCGCCGCTGCTGAATGCGTACGGCGTCACCGAACTGCACAGCGCCGACCGGGTGCGGTGCGTGCAGACCCTCGAACCCACGAGCACCGCGACCGGACTGCCGATCGTCGACGAGCCGGCCCTGTCCGAGGAGGCCTACGCCGCCGATCCGGAATCGACCCGCCGTCGGTTCCGCGAACTCGCCACCACGTCGGGTCCGGGCCAGGTGCGGGCAGTGTGCAGTCAGGGCAAGGTGATTGAGCCGCTCCTCGCGTGGTGGGCCGGGCTCGACGACGTCGAACTGCCGCCGGCGCGCAACCGCAAGGGCAGCGCGTGGGTGCTGTCCTTCGACGACGGCCGGCTGGTGGCCGCCGACCACGTCGACAGTCCGCTTCCGCTGCAGACCGGCTGAGTCGTCCGGGGGTATCGGCCGGCATCGACCGCCCGGGTCCGCTCCGCCGCCGGAAGTGCCGTCTCCACACAGCAACTCACCCCTGACGAGGGAAGGGCGTCAGGGGTGAGTTGTGCGGTATGTCGAGTCGCCGACGCGAACGTCAGCGGCGCGTGGTCTTCTTGGCCGGAGCCTTCTTGGCCGCAGTCTTCTTGGCGGGAGCCTTCTTTGCCGGGGCCTTCTTGGCCGCGGTGGTCTTGGCGGGAGCCTTCTTTGCCGGGGCCTTCTTGGCCGCGGTGGTCTTGGCGGGAGCCTTCTTTGCCGGGGCCCTCTTGGCCGCGGTGGTCTTGGCCGGGGCCTTCTTCGCCGGAGCCTTCTTGGCCGGTGCCTTCTTGGCGGCCGTGGTGGTCTTCTTCGCCGCGGTCTTCTTGGCCGGGGCGGCGGCGGCACCGGCGCCACGCTTCACCGCGGGGCCCGAGGCCGACAGCTTCTGCTTGCCGGCGACGACGGCCTTGAACTGCGCGCCCGGGCGGAACGCCGGAACCGAAGTGGCACGCACCTTCACGGTCTCGCCGGTGCGCGGGTTACGGGCGACGCGCGGTGCGCGGCGACGCTTCTCGAAGACACCGAATCCGGTGATGGTCACACTCTCGCCGCGGTTGACCGCGCGGACGATGGTGTCGACGACGAGCTCGACGGCTTCGGTCGCAGTCTTGCGATCCGCGTCGAGCTTCTTGGTCAGCTCATCAATGAGCTCTGCCTTGTTCATGGGAATACCTCCGCAAGCTGTTCTGACCGATCGGTTGAGGCCAGCTAACCCCACACGGTAAACGTCGAAGACGAAAACGTCCATCTTCCACGCCAATCGACGGGCCGTGTTGCGAAAATGTGAGGTGCGCAACCACGTTCCGTCGATGGCCTCGCGGGGTTGTGCCGCGGGCAGATCCCGAACTCTACATGGTCACCGGCTTGAAAGACGGACGGCCGCTTTCGTACTCGGAAATGGCTTCTACCTGCCGCAATGTCAGTCCGATGTCGTCGAGACCCTCCATCAGACGCCAGCGGGTGTAGTCGTCAATTGTCAACGGCACCACGAGGTCTCCGGCGGTCACGGTCCGCTCCGGAAGGCTCACCGTCAATTCCAGACCCGGCTGCTCCTCGAGTCGCTTCCACAGCAGTTCGACGTCGGATTGCTCGACCTGCGCGGCGACCAGGCCGGCCTTGCCGGCGTTGCCGCGGAAGATGTCGGCGAACCGGGACGAGATGACGACCCGAAAACCGAAGTCGGACAGCGCCCAGACGGCATGCTCGCGCGACGATCCGGTTCCGAAGTCCGGTCCGGCCACCAGAACCGAGCCGTGGCTCCAGGGCTCGGCGTTGAGGATGAAGTCCGGGTCGCTACGCCATCCGGCGAAGAGTCCGTCCTCGAAACCCGTTCGCGTCACCCGCTTGAGGTAGACGGCAGGGATGATCTGATCGGTGTCGACGTTGCTGCGGCGCAACGGCACCCCGATCCCGGTGTGGGAGATGAAGGGTTCCATGGGGGTGGCTCCGCTCTGTGAGGTGAGGTATGCCTGAGGCAGGGTTGATCTGGAGTTGAGAAGCGCCTGAACGAATCCGGAGCTTCGGACCGCTAGCCGCCCTAAAGGTCGGCCGGGGAGGACAGGGTTCCGCGGACGGCGGTCGCGGCCGCCACGGCCGGCGAGACCAGGTGCGTCCGACCGCCCTTGCCCTGTCGGCCTTCGAAATTCCGGTTCGACGTCGAGGCGCAGCGCTCGCCGGGAGCGAGCTGATCGGGGTTCATTCCCAGGCACATCGAGCATCCCGCCTGCCGCCATTCGGCTCCCGCCGCGGTGAAGATGTCGCCGAGCCCTTCGTCGTCGGCCTGCGCCCGCACCCGCATCGAACCCGGGACGACGAGCATCCGCATACCGTCGGCGATCTTGCGGCCCTTGAGGATCTCGGCGACCGCACGCAGATCCTCGATGCGGCCATTGGTGCACGATCCGACGAAGACGGTGTCGACGGAGACCTCGCGCAGCGGGGTTCCGGGGGCCAGATCCATGTACTGCAAGGCCTTCGCCGCGGCGGTGGCGGCGTTCTCGTCACCGAAGTCGGCGGGGTCGGGCACCACCGAGCCGAGCGGCGCGCCCTGTCCGGGGTTGGTACCCCAGGTGACGAACGGCGACAACCGTGTGGCGTCGATGTGCACCTCGGCGTCGAACTGCGCCCCGTCGTCGGTGCGCAGCGAATCCCAGTAGGCCACTGCGGCATCCCAGTCGTCGCCCTGCGGCGCGTTCGGACGTCCCTTGAGGAAGTCGTAGGTGATGGCGTCGGGCGCGATCATGCCGGCGCGCGCACCCGCCTCGATCGACATGTTGCAGATGGTCATCCGGGCTTCCATCGACAGTTTCTCGATGGCCGGGCCGCGGTACTCGAGCACATAACCCTGTCCGCCACCGGTTCCGATCTCGGCGATGACCGCGAGGATCAGGTCCTTGCTCGTGACGCCGGGGGGCAACTCACCGTCGACGGTGATCGCCATCGTCCGGAACGGACGCAGCGACAGCGTCTGCGTGGCGAGCACATGCTCGACCTCGGAGGTGCCGATGCCCATCGCCAGCGCCCCGAACGCGCCGTGCGTGGAGGTGTGGGAATCGCCACACACCACCGTCATTCCCGGTTGCGTCAGCCCCAGTTGCGGGCCGACCACGTGCACGATGCCCTGCTCGGCATCGCCCATCGGATGCAGCCGGATGCCGAATTCCTCGCAGTTACGGCGCAGGGTCTCCACCTGGGTGCGCGAGACCGGATCGGCGATCAGGTCGGTCTTGATGGTCGGGACGTTGTGGTCCTCGGTGGCGATCGTCAGGTCGCGGCGCCGCACCGGACGCCCGGCGAGGCGCAGACCGTCGAAGGCCTGCGGACTGGTCACCTCGTGCACGAGGTGCAGGTCGATGTAGATGAGGTCGGGTTGATCGCCGTTCCCGCGAACGACAACGTGGTCGTCCCACACCTTTTCGGCAAGCGTGCGCGGTGCGCCGTGCTGCGCGGCGCCGGTCGGGCTGTTCGTCATGGCTGCACTCACATCCATCTCGGTCACGTCGGGGCGGCGACCGAAGTGGGCTGAAATCGGCCATCGACGTGCATCTCACTATTTGGACAGTTAGTATCGTCCTATGGGAAAGGATAGCGCATCGGAACCGACCAGCGGAATCGGAGTCCTCGACAAGTCGGTGACCGTGCTGCGCGCCATCGCCGAAACACCGTGCAATCTCACCGAGTTGTGTGACCGCACCGCACTGCCCCGGGCCACCGCCCATCGTCTCGCGGTCGGCCTGGAGACCCATCGCCTGCTCGCACGCAACGCCGCGGGGCGCTGGTACCCGGGTCCCGCACTCAACGAACTGGCCTCCTCCGCACACGATCTCGTCCGCGAGGCATCCCTGATGGTGCTGCCACGCCTGCGCGAGATCACCGGCGAATCGGTACAGGTCTATCGCCGCGAGGGCTCCGAACGCGTCTGCATCGCCGCGATGGAACCACCGACCGGACTGCGCGACACCGTGCCGGTGGGTACCCGGTTCCCGATGAGCGCGGGGTCGGCGGCCAAGGTCTTGCTCGCCTGGGCCGACCCGCACACCCAGCGTTCACTGTTGGCCGACAGCGTGTTCAGCGACCGTGCGCTGCACGAGATCCGGCGGCGTGGGTGGGCGCAGAGCGCGGGCGAACGGGCCGCCGGCGTGGCCAGCGTCTCGGCCCCGGTGCGCGACGCCGACGGCGAGGTGATCGCGGCGATCTCGGTGTCGGGCCCGATCGACCGGATGGGCCGCCGCCCCGGGGCCCGGTGGGCCGCCGACCTTCTCGCGGCCGCCGACGCGATCCACAAACGCCTCGTCACCCAGGGCTGAGTTCGCGCCAGAAACGTGATCTGGGTTACCACACCCGGATTCGACCCACTAGCGTCAACGGGCATGGGAACCAATCAGAGACAGCAGATCGTCATGTCCGACGACGAGATCACCGACTTCATCGCCCGCAGCCGCACCGCGACCCTGGCCACCACCGGCCCGCAGGGCCAGATCCATCTGGTCGCCATGTGGTACGGCGTCGTCGACGGTGAGATCTGGTTCGAGACCAAGGCCAAGTCGCAGAAGGCGGTCAATCTGCGCCGCAGTCCCGCGTGCTCGGTGATGATCGAGGACGGCGACACCTACGACACGTTGCGCGGCATCGCGATCGAGGGCACCGCGGAGATCCTCGACGATCCGGACTCCTGCCTGAAGGTCGGGATCTCGGTGTGGGAGCGCTACACCGCGCCCTACACCGAGGAGTCCAAACCCTTCGTCGAGCAGATGATGAACAAGCGGGTGGCGGTGCGCTTCATCCCGAACCGGACCCGGTCCTGGGATCACCGCAAGTTGGGTATCCCGGCCATGCCGGCGTCGGGGTCGACCGCCGAATACCTCTGACCCCGTCGAGTGGGCGTCCGAATGCGTCGAGTGTGCGCCCGAACGCGTTCACCGTGCGTTGCTCGCACAGCACACCGCGCTCACTCCTCCGGGAAACCGGGACCGCAGAAGGGGATGACCTCGTCGACGCGCCGCCAGAGCAGTGACTCGGCGAAGGTCACCTCGTCGGCGGTGACCCGAACCCAGGTGATCTGGCCGTCCTAATGCAGGAGCACCAGGTCGAGTCCATGCCGCCAGGTCTTCTCGGCGGCGATGATTCGCTGCAGATCGGTGAGAATCTCTTCGCGCGGGCCGTCGTAGAACTTCTTCTCCGACCGACTTGCCAGGGGCAGGCCCGGCCGACCGTCCCGGTCGTGGCCGAAGTGATACTGCTCACGCCACTTGAGCACGAACCATTCGGGCAACCCGAGGGGGAGGTCTTCGGACATCAGCAGTGACCGATACCCCACAGGTCCCCCTCTGATCGGCGCGCCGCATGCGCGAACGCGTAAGAAAAAGGCCCCCTCCCCGGTGTTCCGGGAAGGGGGCCTTCTTGTAGCCCCGACGGGATTCGAACCCGCGCTACCGCCTTGAGAGGGCGGCGTCCTAGGCCGCTAGACGACGGGGCCATGGACCTTGTGTGGTCGCTGGGGTACCAGGACTCGAACCTAGAATGGCTGAACCAGAATCAGCTGTGTTGCCAATTACACCATACCCCAAGGTTTTCTCTTTTCCTCTCGGAAAAGAACCTGCGATAGATTAGCAGAGGTCTACCGGGCAACCACAAATCGGCTGGTCAGGGCCTATTTTCCGGCCAGTTCGCGGGCCGCTCGCAGCCGGGCCAGGCTGACCTCGCGGCCCAGCAACTCCATCGACTCGAACAGCGGCGGGCTCACCGCGGAGCCCGTCACGGCCACCCGCACCGGCCCGAACGCCTTGCGTGGCTTGAGGCCCAGATCGTCGATCAGCGCGGCGTTGAGGGCATCGTGCAGCGCCGTCGTCTGCCACGAGTCCAACGACTCCGTCGCCGCGATGGTGGCGTCGAGGACCTCGACGGCGTCGGCACCGAGATTCTTGGCCGCGGCCTTCTCGTCGATGGTGAAGTCCGCCTCGTCGACGTAGAGGAACGAGATCAGTCCCCACGCATCGCCGAGGACCTGGATGCGGGTCTGCACCAGCTCCGCGACGACGGCGAACGCCGCGTCATCGACGCGGGCCGGCAGGTGCCCGTGCTCGGTCAGGTAGCTCTTGAGGCGCGCGGTGAAGTCGCTGAGTTCGAGCATCCGGATGTGTTCGGCGTTGATCGCGTCGGCCTTCTTCTGGTCGAAGCGGGCCGGGTTGGAGTTGACGTCGCCGACCTCGAACGCGCCGATCATCTGCTCGAGGGTGAACACGTCGGTCTCGTGGGAGTATCCCCACCCGAGCAGCGCCAGGTAGTTGAGCAGGCCCTCGGGCAGGAAGCCGCGATCGCGGTGGTGGAACAGGCTGGATTGCGGGTCCCGCTTGGAGAGCTTCTTGTTGCCCTCCCCCATCACGAACGGCAGGTGTCCGAACTCGGGAACACGCTCGGCGACACCGATACCCATCAACGCCTCGTAGAGCGCGATCTGACGCGGCGTGGAACTGAGCAGGTCCTCACCGCGCAGGACGTGGGTGATCTTCATCATCGCGTCGTCGACGGGATTGACCAGGGTATAGAGCGGATCCCCGTTGGCGCGGGTGAGCGCAAAGTCGGGCACCGTGCCGGCCTTGATGGTGGTGGTGCCGCGCACCAGATCGTCCCACGCGATGTCGCGATCCGGCATGCGAAGTCGCACAACGGGATTGCGTCCCTCGGCGCGGTAGGCGGCGCGCTGCTCGTCGGTCAGTTCCCGATCGAAGTTGTCGTAGCCGAGCTTGGGGTCACGGCCGGCGGCACGGTGGCGGGCCTCGACCTCCTCGGGGCTGGAGTACGCCTCGTAGGCCGCACCGGATTCCAGGAGGCGACGCACCACGTCGAGGTGGATGTCGCGTCGCTGCGATTGGCGGTACGGACCGTAGGGACCGCCGACCTCGGGGCCCTCGTCCCAGTCCAGACCGAGCCACCGCAGCGACTCCAGGATGGCGTCGTAGGACTCCTGGGAGTCACGTGCGGCGTCGGTGTCCTCGATGCGAAAGACGAAGGTGCCCTTGTGGTGACGCGCCGCGGCGAAGTTGAACAATGCGGTGCGCACCATGCCGACGTGGGGCGTACCCGTGGGCGACGGGCAGAAACGAACCCGGAAGGCGTCGGTGCTGACTGGATCGGTACTGGCCATGGCGCTCAGCGTATCGAATGCGCCGATGCCGAGGTCAGTCCCGGTGGCGGTCGCAGAAGTCGACGATGAGCTTGTTCACCTCGGCGGGTTGCTCGAGATAGCCGAAGTGGCCGGCCCGGGCGACCTCGGCATACTCGGCGCCGGGGATCGCCTCGGCGACCTCGCGGGCCAGTTTCGCCGGCAGGGTGCGGTCGTCGGCGAAACCCACCACCAGGGCCGGCCGGGAGATCTGGCGGTAGGCGGCCAGACGGTTGAGCTCGCCGTGGTGCAACTCGAGCTGCGCCCGCACCCCCGGCGTCACCGTCTGCGGGGAGAACCCGATGATGTCGAGCCAGTCGCGGGCGGCGCGATCGTCGTCGAGGGTGTGCGGTGAGAGGTTGAGGTGCGCGGTGATCGCGGCCGCGTAGTCCGGCGGCAGGGTGATGCCCTGGTCGTAGAGCGCGCGCTCCCCCGCCGAAATCGCTTCCTGCAGTGGAGTATTGCGGCCATAGGTGGCCAGCATGACCGCACCGCGGACGAGATCGGGGCGAGCCAGGGCCAGTTCCTGGGCGATCCGGGCACCCAGTGACGTCCCGACGACCAACGCCGGTCCGCCGAGATGCTCGATCAGCGCCGCGGTGTCGGCGACCATGTCGTCGAGGGTGAAGCCCTCGGCGCACTCCGACGACGGCGCGATACCCCGGTTGTCGAAGAGCGCCACGCGATAGCCGGCCTTGCGCAGCGCCGGTTCCTGATTGGCCTTCCACACCCGGCCCGGACTTCCGGTGCCCATCACCATCACGACCAGTGGACCGGTTCCCGCGACCTCGTAGGCGATGTCGATCCCGTTGACTCGCACGGTCTGCGCGGGCGCGGTCACGGCTTGTCCACCACCGGATTGGTCAGGGTGCCCAGGCCTTCGACGCTGACCGACACCCGTTGTCCGGCCACCATCGGACCGACCCCGTCGGGTGTGCCGGTCAGGATGACGTCGCCGGGCAGCAGCGTCATCACCCGGGAGATCCATTCGATGATCGCCCCCACGTCGTGCAGCATCAGTGAGGTGCGGCTGCGCTGACGGACCTCACCGTCGAGTTCGGTGGTGATCTGGGCGTCGGCGGGATCGAAGTCGGTGTCGATCCACGGGCCGAGCGGGCAGAAGGTGTCATAACCCTTGGCCCGGGTCCACTGACCGTCGATCGACTGCTGATCACGCGCGGTGACGTCGTTGGCGATCGTGTAGCCGAGGATCGCGCTCTTGGCATCGGCGGCCTTGACGTCCTTGCAGGGCCGTCCGATCACGACGGCCAACTCCCCCTCGAAGTCGACCCGCTCCGACGACGGCGGCCGCACGATCGGCACCTCGGGACCGATGATGGAGGTGTTCGGCTTGAGGAAGATCACCGGCGATGCGGGTGCCTGCCCACCCATCTCCGCCACATGTGCCGCGTAGTTCTTGCCGATGCAGATGACCTTGGTGGCCAGGATGGGCGCGAGCAGTCGGACGTCGGCCAACGGCCACGAGCGTCCGGTGAACGTCGGTGTGCCGAACGGATGCTCGGCGATCTCCTTGGCGACGATCCCCTCCGGGGAATCGTCGAGGGAGACAAAAGCGACACCGTCCGGACTGGCGATTCGACCTAGGCGCATAGGTGCGAGGGTATCGCACCCCAGATGTCCACACTTCGAGACGTCGGTTGGTCCCGCGGCACGATCCGGTTCTAGAATGTGGAAACGAAATCTCATTATTTGAGATTCGCCCGATCCTGCGGAGGTGTGATGCGCACTGTCGAGAACGTCGGCACCACCCGGAGGTGGGTGATGCTCATCTGCTCGCTGGTCGCCGCGATGACGACCACCTGCGTGGTCAGTGGCGTCGCCTATCTCATCCCGGCACTGCACGCCTCGGGCATGACCGTCTCGCAGGCATCGGTCCTGGCCGCCGTTCCCACCGTCGGTCTGATGCTGGCGATCCTCGGCTGGGGTGCCCTGCTCGACCGCCACGGCGAACGGCTGATCCTGACGGCGTCCCTGTCGATCACCCTTCTCGGCGCGGTGGCCACCGCGATCGCCGCCGCCACCTCGGCACCGTTCTCGGTACTGGCGATCTGCCTGTTCATGGGCGGGCTCGGGTCGGGCGCGGCCAACGGGGCATCCGGGCGGATCGTGGTCGGGTGGTTCCCACCGCAACAACGCGGCACGGCGATGGGTGTGCGGCAGATGGCACAGCCGTTGGGCATCGCCGTGTGCGCGCTGACCATGCCGGTACTCGCCGAACGGCACGGAATCGCTGCGGCCCTGGTGGTTCCGGTCGCCGTCACGCTCATCGGGCTGCTCGCATGCCTGCTGGGAATCGCCGATCCACCGCTGCGCCGAGCCGACGGCACCGCACCGGAATCCACCCGAAATCCCTACCGGCAGAGCTGGTTCCTGGCCCGGGTACACGCGGTCAGTGTGCTGCTGGTGATCCCGCAGTCGATGCTCTGGACGTTCGTGCCGACGTGGCTGATCGTGGCACGGCAATGGTCTCCGGCGACGGCGGGGATCCTGGTCACCATCACCCAGACCATCGGGGCGTTCGGACGGATCGCGGCCGGTCGATGGTCGGATGCGTGGCTGTCGAGAATGCGTCCGATCCGGGTGATCGCCGTGGCCGCCGGACTGTCGATGGGCGTGTTGGCGTTCACCGATTGGCGCGACAGTTCGATGTCGGTGGTGCTCATGGTGATCGCGTCGATCGCGTCGGTGGCCGACAACGGCCTGGCGTTCACCGCGATCGCCGAGTTCGCCGGCCCGCGCTGGAGTGGACGCGGACTGGCCGTGCAGAACACGGCGCAGTACCTCGCGACCGCGGTCACCACACCGATCTTCGGGGCCGTCATCACCGCCGTCGGATTTCCCCTCGCCTTCGCCGCCGGGGCGATCGCCCCGGCCATCGCCGCACCGTTGGTACCCGATGACCCGGCACCCCGGCCGGAGCCGGTGAGCCGGTAGAGCAGGAACTCCGGCTACGTCATCTCCTGCGCCACAGTCGCATTGATGAGCCCCGCGGCCACCGCGGCGTCGTCGACGACGACGAGGTCACGCCGCCCGTCGGATCGGGTGACCAGCAACGCGTCTCCGGATCGGAGCACGAATCCCTGTGCGCCGGCGAGGGGTCCGCGTATGGCGATCCGCTGACCGTAGCCGCCGAAGTCACGCAGCGCGTGCACCCTCACCACCTCGGCGCGGACGATGTCGGTCATCGGGACCCGGATTCGCGGCCATCCGATCGCGTTCTGCACGGCGAGGTGGTTGCGGTCGACGGTCACCCGTACCGACCAGAATGCCGCCATCAGCATGGTGAGCACCGCCACCAGGATGAGCAACCACCACAGCCCGGTCACGGCCGCGACGATGATCACCGTTCCGAATGACGCGATCACGACGATCATCGGGATCGTCGACATCGCCACCCGGCGCTGCCACAGAAAGCGTTCTGCCGCACCGAGTTGCGCGGTGGGCACCGTACCGACGGGATCACGTCGGGGCGACGGCCACGACGGTACCGCGATCGCCGACAGCGCCGCGGCGCTCAGCCCACACACCGCCGCGACGACGATCGCGAGGGCAGGTACCGACACCCGATGGATGTCGGTGACGCCGCGCTGCGTCTCGATCACACCGAGCAGCAGTACCGTCACGAAGACGGCCAAACCGTTGGCCAGGGCCAGAATCCAACGCAGCGCGCGCGAGTCGGCCACTCTGCCGGTGGCCGCACCGACCACCGCGAGGCCGCCGACGACGGCTCCGACGGCGATCACCGCGGCGAGCGTGACACATGCGCCGACCAGGCTGCTGGTGCCGTCGACTCCACTCGAACCCCAATGGGAGGCAACGGGATCGGGAAGATCGGGCGACCAGGATGTCAGGGCGAGGGCACCGGTGAGGGCCATCGTCACCGCCGGAACGGCCACGATCGCCACCAGAATGCCCAGCGACCGTGACGTCGGGGCCGGTCGGACGTCGTTCATGTCATCCTCCTCGTGATCTCCGCGGCCAGTTCGGGTGCGCTCACGCCGAACCGCCGCGCCATCTCCACCAGACGGTCGAGCGCATCGCCCATCTCGGCGCGCACCGGTGCGTGCGCGGAGACCACCGCTCCGCGGCCCCGTCGTAACTCGACCAGTCCGTCGTCGCGCAGGATCTGGTAGCCGCGCAACACCGTGTGCATGTTGACGTCCAGGGACGCGGCCAACTCGCGAGCCGCCGGCAGCCGCTCTCCGGCAAGCACCTCTCCGTCCGCGATCGACCGGCGGACCGATGATGCGATCTGGGCGAAGATCGGCGTCCGATCGGTCGGATCGATGCGAATCAACACACCCTGATCCTATAGTTCTAGTCTAACTAGAACAAGTAGAGCCGACTGAACACCGATGGCCGGTCCCCTGCTCGGGACCGGCCATCGGTGTCGGATGAACGAATGCTACGCCGAAGCGGTTGCGCTACAGCCGCTCTCGGATGCGCTTGCCGATCTCGGACGTCGACAGCTGCGCACCGTCACGCTCGAGGAGATCGTCGGCGACCGCCTTCTCGACGCGGCGCGCGTCATCGGACCGGCCGACGTGATCGAGCAGCAACGCCACCGACAGGATCGCCGCCGTGGGATCGGCCTTGCCCTGCCCGGCGATGTCGGGCGCGCTGCCGTGCACCGGCTCGAACATCGACGGGTTGGTGCGGGTGGCGTCGATGTTGCCCGACGCCGCCAGCCCGATACCGCCGGACACCGCGGCCGCGATGTCGGTGATGATGTCGCCGAACAGGTTGTCGGTGACGATGACGTCGAAGCGTCCCGGATCGGTCACCAGGTAGATGGTGGCCGCGTCCACATGGCAGTAATCGGTGGTGACGTCGGGGAACTCCTTGCCCACCTCGGCGACCGTGCGACTCCACAGCGATCCCGCGAACGTCAGCACGTTCGTCTTGTGGACCAGGGTGAGGTGCTTACGGCGGCGGGTGGCCCGTTCGAAGGCGTCGCGCACCACACGCTCCACCCCGAATCGGGTGTTGACGCTGACCTCGGTGGCCACCTCGTGCGGGGTGTCGACCCGGATCGCACCGCCGTTGCCGGTGTAGGGACCCTCGGTGCCCTCCCGGACCACGATGAAGTCGATGTCGGGATCACCGGCCAGCGGTGAGGTCACCCCCGGCAGACGCCGCGACGGACGCAGATTGACGTGATGATCGAGCGCGAACCGCATCTTCAGAAGCAGACCGCGTTCGAGGATGCCCGAGGGCACCGACGGATCACCGATCGCGCCCAGCAGGATCGCGTCGTGCTCACGCAGCGAATCGAGGTCGGCGTCGGTCAGCAGTTCACCGTTGCGGTGGTAACGACGCGCACCGAGGTCGTAGTCGGTGGTGTCGACGTCGGGAACCACCGCGCGCAGCACCTCGAGTGCCTCGCCGATGACCTCGGGTCCGATGCCGTCGCCGGCGATTACTGCGAGTTTCATGACAGATCCACCTGTTCGATGAGGGTTGCGCCGACCGCCGCCGAGATCGCGTCGACCAGCGAGTCGTCGAGTTTGCGGCTGATGCGCAGCACCATGGTGGCGCCGCCGCCCTCGGCATCCTGCGACAGGCCGGCGGCCAGGATGTCGACCCCGGCATCACCGAGCAGGGTGCCGATCTTGCCGAGCGAACCCGGCTGATCGGCGTAGCTGACCAGCAGGTTCAGGCCTTCGGCACGCAGATCGAAATTGCGCCCGTTGATGTTGACGATCTTCTCCACCTGATGCGGTTCGGTGAGTGAACCGGCCACGTTGTGCACCGAACCGTCGGCGAAGACCGCCTTGACGTCGACCACGCTGCGATGGTTGGGGCTCTCGGTGGCGACGGTGACCTCGCTGGTCACACCGCGATCCTCGGCCACCTTGGGGGCGTTGACAAAGGTCACCGGCTCCTCGAGGGCCGCCTCGAACAGACCGCGCAGGGCCGACAGACCGAGCACGTCGACCTTGCTCGACGCCAACTCACCGCGGACATCGACGACGATCGAGCTCGGCAGTTCGGAGCTGATCGCGCCGACGAGCACACCGAGCTTGCGGGCCATCTCCAGCCACGGGGCGACCTCTTCGTCGACGGCACCGCCGACGATGTT
Source organism: Gordonia oleivorans (assembly GCF_040044975.1). Lineage (NCBI taxonomy): Bacteria > Bacillati > Actinomycetota > Actinomycetes > Mycobacteriales > Gordoniaceae > Gordonia > Gordonia oleivorans. The sequence continues at coordinate 52,756 of NZ_JBDZDI010000019.1, read as the reverse complement.
GACCGCGTCGGGCACGAAGTGTCCGGCCAGGGCCAGCCGCACGCTCTTGGCGACGTCGGTGCCGGCGCGGTCCTGTGCCTCACTGGTCGAGGCTCCCAGGTGCGGAGTCACGACGACCTGCGGGAGCTCGAACAGCGGGGAGTCGGTGCACGGCTCGGTGGCATAGACGTCCAGGCCGGCGGCGCGCACCTGTCCCGAGGTGATCGCGTCGGCCAGGGCCTGCTCGTCGACGAGGCCACCGCGGGCGGCGTTGACGATGACGACCCCCTTCTTGGTGCGGGCGAGCTGCTCGGCCCCGATGAGTCCCAGGGTCTCCGGCGTCTTGGGCAGGTGCACGGTGACGAAGTCGGCGCGCTCGAGGAGTTCGTCGAGGGAGACCAGTTCGATGCCGAGTTGGGCGGCACGCGCCGGCGACACGTACGGGTCGTAGGCGATCACGTGGGTCTCGAAGGCCCCCAGCCGGGCGGCGACGAGCTGCCCGATGCGGCCGAGTCCGACGACGCCGACGGTCTTGTCGAAGATCTCCACACCGTTGAACGAGGAGCGCTTCCAGGTGTGCTCGCGCAGCGTCGCATCGGCGGCCGGGATCTGTCGCGCCGCCGACATCAGCAGGGCGATCGCATGCTCGGCGGCGGTGTGGATGTTGGAGGTGGGCGCGTTGACCACCATCACGCCACGTTCGGTGGCGGCGGGCACGTCGACGTTGTCGAGTCCGACGCCGGCACGTGCGATGATCTTCAGCTTCTTACCGGCGTCGAGCACCTCGGCGTCGACGGTGGTGGCGGATCGAACCAGGATCGCGTCGGCGTCGACGACGGCCTCGAGAAGTTTGGGACGGTCCGGACCGTCCACCCAGCGCACCTCTACGCCGTCGCCGAGGGCTTCCACGGTGGATGGGGCCAATTTGTCGGCGATGAGGACGACCGGCAGGCCTGCTGAGGTCACGTTTGTTCTCCAGAATCGGTTGCGAGATCGGGTGCGATGTCGTAGGGACATCCGCCCCACAGCTTAGAGGCCGCCGCATCGACGTCGGACAACCGGGCGGCCAACTCGGTCTCGACGCTCAGGTTCGACGTGTACATTGTGAGCGGCATTACGGAAGCATTCCAATGCGGTAGCGGAATCCTTGCGTGAGATCGATGCCTCCCCGGCGCCGGTACGGTGGCTGTTCGGGGGGGGGGTGACGTCGCCCAGTCGATCACGTGTGTCGATCGCTATGAATTGGTCCACCACCCGCGCCGGTCGCCGTGGATCAAGAACAAGAGTGGAGTGTGTGGATGAAGAAGAAGCTGACAGTACTGTTGGCTGTTCTGGCGGCAACGGTACTGGCCGGCTGGGGGGCTCCGGGCACGGCCACGGCTGCGCAACCGAAGATCTACCTCGGTGGCGGCTCGGGAATCCTGGTCCTCGAGGGCGGCAACTCGGCGGCCGCGTGCACACTGACCACCATTGGCCACGCCAAGACCGGTGAGTTGATCGGCATCACCGCCGGACACTGCGGCCAGCCCAATCAGCAGGTGCTCTCCGAGAGCTTCTCCGATCGCGGCGTGGCAGGGGTCATCACGCATTCCGATCCCAAGGAAGACATCGCGATCATCAAGTTCAACAGCAATGTCGTTCCGTTGCGCACGGTACAGGGTGTCACCATCAGCGGCATCGACACGCGACCGATCGGCTTCCCGACCATCGCCTGCAAACAGGGACGCACCACCGGCAACACCTGCGGCGTGGCGTGGTTCTCCGACGGCGACGTCCACCTCACCCAGATGTGCGTCATCGAAGGCGACTCCGGCAGCCCGGTGGTCGTCGGCAATCGCCTCGTCGGCATGGTCAACGCGTACTACCTGCTCGGCTGCGTCGGACCGGAGAAGGGCACCAACGCCGCCGCGATTCTCAACTACGTGAAGTCCACCAACTACAAGGGCTTCACACCGATCTGATCGGGACGGATCACCGTCGACGACGAGACCCGGGACGCGCGCGTGCGTCCCGGGTCTCGTCGTCTCATCCCCGGCGCCGTCACAGACGGGAACTGCGCCCGCTGTTGATCTCCCAGTTGTTGATCTCCCAGTTGTTGATCTCATCGTCGAGCTGGGCGCGCACCCAGGCTCCGATCCGGTTCAGGTCCGCCGGCGCCAGTCCCCCGCTGCGCCACGACCATCCGCCGGTGTCGATCCATTCGTCCATCGCCACCGCGAGGCGACGCCGGTACTCCGCCTCGCGTACCCGCTCGTCGGCGCAGAACAGCGCGTAATCGTCGGAGCGCCATTGTGCGGGCATCGGGAAGACGGTGTCGGTGATCGTCTCATCGCCCAGTGCGCCGACGACATCGCGGATCTCCGCCCGGTTCCGTGGATCGGCTCCGAGATCACGAAGCACCGCAAGATATTCCGCGGGAATCGGGGTGTCGGCTCCCCGGTCGGCCGGATCATCGGACATGGCGACCGGCGTCCTCGACGAGCGAGCCCGTGCGCAGCCGCCCCGTCGCCCGGATGTCACCGAGTTCGTCGCGCAACTCGGGGTGGCGGGCATAGAAATCGATGAGCCAGAAGGTCCCGGATGCCCCCAGATGCAGCGGGTCCAGCCGGATCTCGCCGGCGCGGATCGCTGTCGCGTCCTTCTCCGCGGTGGTGGTCATCCGGACGCCCTCGCGTCGGCTCGCCGCCGTCGGTACCGCCCGCACCGCGACCACCTCGCCCCAGGGGAGGAAGCGACGCCGGCCGGCCAGGGCACCGACGTCGACACCGTCCGGGGACACCGTGACCGCCGATCTGCCACGACGGATCACCAGCAGCGCCTCGACGGCCCCGACGACACCGACGGCGAGAAAGGTGTAGGCGGTCGGATGCCGCGGCGAGTCCTGCATCCACGACATGTCGAGGTCACCGCGCCACACCGCGACGAACGCGAGGACACCCGCCGCACCCATGCCCAGCGCCGAGGCGATGTCGCAGCACAGCGCCACCGGGTCGACGCCGAGACGCAGCGCATGCCGGTGGAAGCGGACACCCGCCAACTCGATCCGCCCGCTGCGCTGCCGCCGGCCGGTGCGACACCACGACCACGCCCACAACGCCACCCCGGCACTCCCGGATGCCGCGGCTGCGGCGGTCAGCGGATGGCCGCCGGCCAGGGTGTGCACGGCCGCCCAGCCGAGCAGCACGGCGGCACCGGCCAGGAGATATCCGAACAGGCTCAGACGCCACGAGCGGCCCAACCACGCCGACGGGACCGGGTATCCGGCAGCCGATTCGGCCGAGATCTGTTTGTTCACACCGGAATCCTCACTTGCACACCAACTGTCCGACCACGTTGCCCAGGGTCGACGCACCGAGACTGGTGCCGGTGCCGACCAGAAATGCCTTGCCCGCCGTCATCTCCGGCATCGTGGCCAGCGCCACCAGGTCGACGCCGAGCGATACCCCGCCCGCGACCCCCGCCTTGCAGACCTCGTACTGGTTCTCGGCGGTGGCGACGCTCAGTGCGGTGGACAGGATCGTCAGGCCCGGGCCGGCGACCTTGGCGCCGGCCTGCAGCTGCTGGGCCTGCACCGCCGACAGATACGGCAACCCTCGGGTCACCTGGGATTCCGTTGCCGCCATCCCACCGGCGGCCAACGCCACGGTGATGTCCTGGGAACTGGGAATCGGCGCCTGGAATCCGTCGATGTCGGCGACCGCGGTGCCGTCGGCGCGTTCGGTGACGATCACCGGGGACCGTCCCTCACGCATCAACTCGATCCGCGTCGTACCGTCGGGATTGGGTGTGCGGATGGCGGTTCGGCGGCCGGTGGGATCGAAGAACTCGGTGCGTTCACCGCCGGGTCCGGAGATGTAGACCTGCGAACTCCCGTCCAGCATCGAGACGGTGGTTTCGGTGATGCCGTCGTGGGTGGTGGTCGACGACTCGACCACACTGCCCAGCAGGTGCTCGGTCAGACGCCGGTTTTGATGGGTGCGTCCCAGTTCGGGATTCTCCCCGCGTGTGGTGTCGGCGTACGGATCCTTGGTGAAGTCCTGGGGTGCGCGTGGGTCCAGGTGGAGTTCGGGAAGCTCGATCCCGAGGTCATTGCGCGTCACCTGGTGGCGGATGAAGTTGCCCAGGTCATAGTCGGCGTAGCCCAGCGCGGTCAACTTCGGGTTCAGTTGATCCTGAAAGCCGGCGGCGGCCAGGGCGAGTGCCTTGATCACCTGCGGCGCATAGCGTTTCACCCGCGGCAGCACCACCCAGTCGTCGGCGACGAACAGATCGCCCGACTCGATCACGCCCAGCAGGTGCCGGATGCCGGTGGTGGCCTCCACCAGCTGCGGCCCGAAGCGCCCGATCCCGACGGCCGATCCGGTGGCGATCGCGACGATCTGGTTCACCCGTTCGCGACCGACCTCGACGGCCTCCTCGGCGGCGACCTGCGCCGGACCGGTCCACAACCCGTCGTGGGCGAGTCCGAGCACCTCGTACCAGGAATCGGCGACGGTGTCGGCGAATCCCTCGGCGTCGGCCCGCAGCGTGTCCCCCGCCGCGAGGAGCGCCTCGGGCCGCCATCCGTCGAAGACCGTGCGGCTCGGGATCATTCGGATGCGCCTGCAAGAGAACGGAATCGGGCGGCGAGGGCGTCATCGGCCACCTCGTAGGTGCCCGCTGCGGTGTACACCGCGTCCGCGACGCCCTGGAAGTACCGCGCCACCGCCCGCAACGGTTCACCGATCGCCTCGGCGGCGGTCGCGGCGGAATACTGCGTCGACGATCCCGGGAGGCAGTCGGCGACGGCCGCCAGATCGGCGGGCATGGGAGCCGCCGGGATCCGGCCCGCCAGGCCGGTCACCGATGCCGAGAACTGTCGCAGCGCTTCGGGATTGACGTCCACCCCACACCCCCTCGTGATTGTCGTCTGATCCGACACGATAGGTCATCGGGGCCGAATCGGCGGTCAACCATCCACAGGCCGCTCCCGCTCACGAGTCCCACCGACGGCCGCGAGACGAACCCGGAAACGACCGTGGCCCCGACTCCGGGCGGGAGTCGGGGCCACGACGGGGCGAAGGAGATCAGGCGGTCTCGGTGATCGGGCGATCCACCCAGCTCATCAGGTCGCGCAGCTTCTTGCCGGTGACCTCGATGGGGTGCTCGGCGTTCTTCTTGCGCAGCGCCTCGAGCTCGGCGTTACCGCCCTCGACATTGGCGACGAGTCGCTTGACGAAGGTGCCGTCCTGGATGTCCTTGAGGATGCCGCGCATGCGCTCCTTGGTGTCGGCGTCGATGACGCGCGGACCCGACAGGTACCCACCGAACTCCGCGGTGTCGCTCACCGAGTAGTTCATCCGGGCGATGCCACCCTCGTACATGAGGTCGACGATCAGCTTGAGCTCGTGCAGCACCTCGAAGTAGGCCATCTCCGGTGCGTAACCGGCCTCGACCATGACCTCGAAGCCGGTCTTGACCAGTTCCTCGGTGCCACCGCAGAGCACGGCCTGCTCGCCGAAGAGGTCGGTCTCGGTCTCTTCCTTGAAGGTCGTCTTGATGATGCCGGCGCGGCCGCCACCGATGGCCGACGCGTAGCTCAGGGCCAGGGCCTGACCTTCACCCTTGGGGTCCTGGTCGACGGCGATCAGGCAGGGCACGCCCTTGCCGTCGACGAACTGCCGACGCACCAGGTGGCCGGGGCCCTTCGGGGCGACCATGCCGACGGTCACGTTGGCCGGAGCCTTGATGAGACCGAAGTGGATGTTGAGGCCGTGCCCGAAGAAGATGGCGTCGCCGTCCTTGAGGTTCGGCTCGATGTCCTCGGTGAAGATCTTCGCCTGGCTGGTGTCGGGGGCCAGGATCATGATGACGTCGGCCCAGGCTGCCGCCTCGGCGTTGCTCATCACCTTCAGGCCCTGCTCGGCGGCCTTCTCCCGCGACTTGCTGCCCTCGCGCAGACCGATCGCCACGTCGACGCCCGAGTCACGCAGACTCAGCGAGTGCGCATGTCCCTGGCTGCCGTAGCCGATGACCGCGACCTTGCGGCCCTGGATGATCGACAGATCCGCATCGTCGTCGTAGAACAATTCGATCGCCACAGTTGGATTCCCTTCGATATGTGGTGTGCCCCAGGCGAATCGGTTCTGCACGCGAGGGGCGCGTTGGTGGTGCGTACGTCAGCGGTTGGCCGACATGCTCTTGGGTCCGCGTCCCAGGGTGACCGCCCCCGACTGGGCGATCTCACGGATGCCGTACGGATCGAGCATCCGCAGCAGCGCCTCGAGTTTCTCCGAGGTGCCGGTGGCCTCGACGGTCAGCGACTCCGGCGAGACGTCGATGACCTTGGCGCGGAACAGGTTCACGACCTCGATGACCTCGGTGCGCACCGTGGAGTCGGCGCGGACCTTGACCATCATCAGCTCGCGGGACACCGAGTTGGACGGATCCTGCTCGACGATCTTGATGACGTTGATCAGCTTGTTGAGCTGCTTGGTCACCTGCTCGAGCGGGAAGTCCTCGACCGAGACCATGATGGTCATCCGCGAGATGCCCTTGAGTTCGGTCGGTCCGACGGCGAGGGATTCGATGTTGAATCCGCGCCGGGAGAACAGACCGGACACGCGGGCGAGGACGCCCGGACGGTCCTCGACGAGGACGCTGAGGGTATGGGTACTCATTTCTTCTCACCCTCCTGGCCGAGATTGGTGTTCTGGTTGACGACCTCGTGGATGTCGGCCGGATCCGACGCCGACGCGTCGTCGTCGAACAGCGGCCGGATGTCGCGCGCGGCCATGATCTGGTCGTTGCCGGTGCCCGCGGCGACCATCGGCCACACCTGGGCGTCGGCGCCGACGATGAAGTCGATGACGACCGGGCGGTCGTTGATCGCGCGCGCCTGGGCGATGACCTCGTCCACCTCGGATTCGTTCTCGACGCGGAATGCCGCGCAGCCCAATGCTTCTGCGAGCTTCACGAAGTCCGGGATGCGCATCGAATGCGTCGCGAGGTCGGTGTTGGAGTACCGCTCCTCGTAGAACAGCGTCTGCCACTGACGCACCATGCCCAGGTTGCCGTTGTTGATCAGCGCGACCTTGATCGGGATGCCCTCGATGGCGCAGGTCGCCAACTCCTGGTTGGTCATCTGGAAGCAGCCGTCACCGTCGATGGCCCACACCTCTTTCTCGGGTGCGGCCATCTTGGCGCCCATCGCGGCCGGAACCGCGTAGCCCATCGTGCCGAGTCCGCCCGAGTTGAGCCAGGTGCGCGGCTTCTCGTAGGAGATGAACTGTGCCGCCCACATCTGATGCTGGCCGACACCGGCGCAGTAGACCGCATCCGGCCCGGCAAACTTGCCGACCTGGGAGATGACGAACTCCGGCGACATCGCCCCGTCGGCGGGCCGGTCGTAGCTCAGCGGGTAGGTGCGACGGATGCCGTCCAGATACCGCCACCACGCGGTCAGGTCGGGGATCTCGTCGGTGGTCGCCCGCTCGGCACGCAGCGTCTCGATCAGGTCGACGATGACGGCCTTGCAGTCACCGACGATCGGCACGTCGGCGTGCCGGTTCTTGCCGATCTCGGCGGGGTCGATATCGGCGTGGATGACCTTGGCGTCCGGCGCGAACGAGTCGAGCTGACCGGTGACCCGGTCGTCGAAGCGGGCACCGAGGGTGATCAGCAGGTCGCTGCGCTGCAGTGCGGCCACCGCGGCGACGGTGCCGTGCATACCCGGCATGCCGAGGTGCTGCTGATGCGAATCGGGGAACGCGCCCCGCGCCATCAGCGTCGTCACCACCGGGATGCCGGTCAGTTCGGCCAGTTCGAGCAGTTCGGCCGACGCGTTCGCCTTGATGACGCCACCACCGACGTAGAGGACGGGGTTCTTGGCGGCGTTGATCAGGCGAGCGGCCTCGCGGACCTGCTTACCGTGCGGCTTGGTCACCGGACGGTAGCCGGGCAGATCGATCTGCGGCGGCCACGAGAAGGTGGTCTGGGCCTGCAGGATGTCCTTCGGGATGTCGACGAGAACCGCTCCGGGACGGCCACTTTCGGCGATGTGGAAGGCCTCGGCGATGACCTGCGGGATGTCGGCGGCGTTGCTCACCAAGAAGTTGTGCTTGGTTACCGGCATGGTGATGCCGGAGATGTCGGCCTCCTGGAAGGCGTCGGTGCCGATGAGTGCGCGACCGACCTGGCCGGTGATCGCGACGACCGGGACCGAATCCATCTGCGCGTCGGCCAGCGGCGTGACGAGGTTGGTGGCACCGGGACCCGAGGTCGCCATCATGACGCCGGCGCGGCCGGTGACCTGCGCGTAGCCGGTGGCCGCGTGACCGGCGCCCTGCTCGTGGCGCACCAGGACGTGGCGGACCTTCTTGGAGTCGAGCAGCGGATCGTAGACGGGGAGCACCGCACCGCCGGGGATACCGAATACGACCTCGACACCGAGCTCCTCGAGCGATCGAACCACCGACTTCGCGCCGCTGACGCGTTCGGGGGCGACGGTGTTCTGCCGCACCGCGCGGAGGCTGCCGCCCGCCGGGGAATCCTGGCGTGGCGCGGACGCTTTTCCGCTGGTGTCCGTACGTGCTGTTGGTGCGCTCACTGCACGGTCCTTCATCTTGGTGATCATGGGTGGGTGGATGCTGGCAACAAAAAACCCCCGACAGCGAGGCTGTTCGAGGGTGGCGCGTCGATGCTGGGGTCTCGTGAGTGACCGGTCAGGCGACGACGCGCCGGCCGATTACTACGAGAAGTTCGTCATGCATCACGTCACTCACGGTAGGACTGCGGATACTGAAGAGTCAAACCACGGTCGTCGTCATCCCACGATCTGGGAATGCACTGGTCTGCGGCACCTCACGCAGGGCGGTTTCGCGAGAGTGCCAGAATGGTGGCGTGTCTGCTTCAGCCCCGGAACCGCAATCGTCCTCCTCGGGTTCTGCGTCCCGTCGGCCCGCATCGGCGGCCGGCGATGCCGAACCCGCATCCGATGAGCTGGCGTTGCCGCAGGTGTTCCGGCTGAGCAAACTCGCCTACTTCGCCGTTCCGGCGGCGTTGCTGGTCGCCCTGATCCTGGCCGGCACGAGCCTGGCGTGGCTCGGCTGGACGTTCGTTCTGCCGGTGCTGCTCGCGGTGTGGATCGGGCGGATCAGGACGGTGGTGACCGAGGACGGTCTGCATGTGGTGGGCACGTTCGGTACCCGGGACGTGACGTGGGCCGAGATCGACGGACTCCGATTCACCCGATGGGGGCCGGTGCGCGCGGTGCTCGTCGACGAGACGTCGGTGCGGTTGCCCGCGATCACCTTCCAGGACCTGCCACGCCTGTCGGCCGCCAGCCGCGGCCGTATCCCGGACCCGTTCGCGGCGGCGGCAAACGCCGATTCGTGACATCCCGGCGACCACATTGCGCCATCCGTCGACCGTGGGTTTACCGGCTCCTTAACGATCGGTTTCACCGCATGCAGATTCCGGCCACCGCTGGTTAACGTTCTCGGGTGGTCACGCACGCGGTCCGCCCGCACCAGGTCAAGGAGCTCATCGCCAGGGGCGAGCTCGCCGAACTCACGGATCTGATCGCCACGATGCCGCCCGGCGAGATCGCTGCGGTCGGCAACCGGCTTCCGCGTCGACAGGCGAGCATCGCGTTCCGACTTCTCCCGAAGGACGTCGCGCTCGAGGTCTTCGAGGACCTCAGCCCCAAGGTGCAGTATCGGCTCATCGAACAGCTGGGTACCAGCGAGGTCGGCGAGTTCTTCGGGAGTCTTGATCCCGACGACCGCGCGGAACTCCTCGACGAGCTGCCCGCCCCCGTCGCACACGACCTCGTCGCGTCCCTGGAACGCAGCGAACGCGAGGCGACCGGGCTGGTCCTCGGGTTCCCGGCGGGCTCGGTGGGACGTCGGATGAGTCCGGAGATCGTGCACGCCTACACCGACGATTCGGCCGCGGCGGCGCTGGACCGGGTGAAGGAGGTCGGCCACCAGGTGGAGACCATCTACATGGTCCCCGTCGTCGATCGCGACCACGTCCTGGCCGGGGTGGTGAGCCTGCGCGATCTGCTGCTCGCCGATCCCGGCACGCGGTTGTCGAGCCTGATGCGCACCCCGATCTCCGCCGACGCCGGAGACGACGCGGAGCAGACCTCGTTGCTCTGCGTGGAGCGCGGCATCCTGGCGATCCCCGTGCTCGACAGCGAACGCCACGTCATCGGCGTGTTCACCCTCGATGATGCGGTCGAGGTGATGAGTCAGGCCCGCGACGAGGACCAGGCGCGTGCCGGTGCCAGCGAACCCCTGAACGAGCCGTATCTGGTGGCGTCGGTGCTCTCGATCACCCGCTCGCGCATCGTCTGGTTGTTCGTGCTGGCCGTGTCGGCCATCCTGACGGTCAACGTGCTCGAGATCTTCGAGGCCACGCTGGATCAGATGGTGGCGTTGGCGCTGTTCATCCCGCTGCTCACCGGCATCGGTGGCAACACCGGTTCGCAGGCCGCGGTCACCGTTACCCGCGCGCTGGCCGTCGACGAGGTGTCCCCGCGCGATGTGGCACTCGTGGTCGGCAAGGAACTGCGCGTGGGTCTCACCCTGGGTGTGCTGCTCGGCCTCGTCGGATTCGGCGTCGCGTCGCTCGCCTACGACATGGACATCGGCGCGGTGATCGGTCTGACCATCCTGTCCATCTGCACGATGCGGCCACCGTCGGTGGTGTGATGCCACTGATCGCAAAGTCCATCGGAGTCGATCCGGCGGTCTTCTCGACACCGTTCATCTCGACGTTCTGCGACGCGACGGGGTTGATCATCTACTTCTCCATCGCCAAGGCGGTTCTCGGAATCTGAGACGGCAGTGCCGTCACAAGGGATGGCCGGTTTTGTTTGCCCACGTCAGGCAGGAGTACCGTGGACGCTCGGTGAGATCGTCGACGCACAACGCCGACGATCGTGGTCAGCGCCGGTCGGATGGTGACACGCCCCACCCCGTCCCGATCGGTTCCGCCCGCGAATATCCGCGGCGGTGCATGCGTTGACCCGCATCAGTCCACGCGCACGTCGCACGTACGCGCGAAGAACCACCCGATCGAGGAAAAACCATGCCAGCCTTGAGGTCACGTACCACCACCGTCGGACGAGAAGCCGCCGGAGCCCGTTCCCTGTGGCGTGCCACCGGAATGACCGACGACGACTTCGGTAAGCCGATCGTGGCGATCGCGAACTCCTACACGCAGTTCGTGCCCGGCCATGTGCACCTCAAGGACGTCGGTGAGATCGTGGCGGAGGCGGTGCGTGCCGCCGGTGGCGTGCCCCGCGAGTTCCACACGATCGCCGTCGACGACGGCATCGCGATGGGCCACGGCGGCATGCTCTACTCGTTGCCGAGCCGCGAGATCATCGCCGACTCCGTCGAGTACATGGTCAATGCGCACACCGCGGATGCGTTGGTGTGTATCTCCAACTGCGACAAGATCACTCCGGGCATGCTCAATGCCGCGATGCGCCTGAACATCCCGACCGTGTTCGTTTCCGGCGGACCGATGGAGGCCGGCAAGGCGGTCGTCGTCGAGGGTGTCGCGCAGGCGCCGACCGACCTGATCACCACCATCTCCGCATCGGCCAACTCCGATGTCGACGACGACGGCCTCTCCGAGGTCGAGCGGTCGGCGTGCCCGACGTGTGGATCGTGCTCGGGCATGTTCACCGCCAATTCGATGAACTGCCTGACCGAGGCCCTCGGACTCGCGTTGCCCGGCAACGGTTCGACGCTGGCCACCCACGAGGCCCGCCGCGCCCTGTTCTCGCGTGCCGGTCAGGTGGTCGTGGAGGCCGCCACCCGCTGGTACCGCGACGACGATGCGTCGGTCCTGCCGCGCAGCATCGCCTCGGCCACGGCGTTCCGCAACGCGATGGCCCTCGACGTCGCGATGGGCGGATCCACCAACACCGTGCTGCACATCCTGGCCGCCGCGCAGGAGGGCGAGGTCGCCGACTTCGACCTGTCGGTGATCGATCAGATCAGCCGCAACGTTCCCTGCCTGTCGAAGGTCTCGCCGAACTCCGACTACCACATGGAGGACGTGCACCGGGCCGGCGGAATCCCGGCCATCCTCGGCGAGTTGCGCCGCGCCGGCCTGATCGACGACACCACCTCCACCGTCCATTCGCCGACCCTCGCGAAGGCCCTCGACGACTGGGACATCCGCAGCGGCACCGCCACCGACGAGGCGTTCGAGCTGTTCCACGCGGCGCCCGGCGGTGTGCGCACCACCACCCCGTTCTCGACGGCCAACCGCTGGAGTTCCCTCGACACCGACGCCGAGGGCGGCTGCATCCGCGACTTCGATCACGCCTACACCGTCGAGGGTGGACTGTGCGTGCTCAAGGGCAATCTCGCCGACGACGGTGCCGTGCTCAAGACCGCCGGCATCAGCGAGGACCTGTGGCACTTCGAGGGCCCGGCGCGCGTGGTGGAAAGCCAGGAGGAAGCCGTCCAGGTCATCCTGAGCAAGACCATCCAGGCCGGCGAGGTCCTCGTCGTCCGCTATGAGGGCCCGTCCGGCGGCCCGGGCATGCAGGAGATGCTGCATCCGACCGCCTTCATGAAGGGCACCGGGATGGGCAAGAAGTGCGGCCTGATCACCGACGGCCGCTTCTCCGGCGGTTCGTCGGGTCTGTCGGTCGGCCACATCTCCCCCGAGGCCGCCGCCGGTGGCGTCATCGGCCTCATCGAGGACGGCGACCCGATCCTGATCGACGTGAAGACCCGACGCCTCGAGGTCCTCGTCGACGATGAGGTGCTCGCGGAGCGTCGCGCCAAGATGGAGGCCTCGGAGCGTCCGTGGCAACCCAAGGACCGTCAGCGTCCGGTCACGACCGCGCTGCGTGCCTACGCGAAGCTGGCGACCTCAGCCGACAAGGGAGCCGTCCGCAATGTCGACTGAGTCGGCTCCCCCGGCGGCGACGTCCTCTCGTCACCGGTCGGGTCCCTCGCTGGTCGAGGTGCGAGGAGCGCTAGCGACGAGCCTCGAGACCTCCGTCAGCCGATGCTGGAACATCACCGGGACACCTGCGGCGAGACGCTACACTCACCCCGGATTACCCGGCGACTCAAGCGGATTGGCGCCATTGAGGAAGATCCACACGACGACAGCTGCAGCGATCGCCAGCGCGAGCCACACCACCGACCCGATGAACGGCCGTCGGGCCCACTTGCGTGGTCGGTCCAGGGAGTACAGCCCGGGCCCGGTGAGGATCAACGCAGCAGCCGCGACGGCCAGCAGGATCTCGTACTCGACGCCACCGGCAGAGGCGAAGTAGGAGAACCCGCCGGCCAGGGTGACCCGGAAAGTCGTGGCCAACAGCATCACCGACAGGATCGCGCAGGCACCGATCGGCGTGAACAGTCCGAGGATGATGAGTGCGCCACCGACGACCTCGGTCACGCCGCCGGCGATCGCCAGGATGTGCACCGCGTCGGGATGGAATCCGAGCGCGGGATTGGCGTCGTTGGCGAGGAAGTCCTGATATCCCGAGATGCCGGGCCCACCCCACCACCCGAACAGATGCTGCAGGCCGTGCGCCACCGCTGCGACGCCGAGACCGAGGCGCAGGATCAGCAGGCCCAGATCGAGGGTGCCGCGCGGTTCGTGGACCGCGGCCACCGTCACGGGTTCGCGGTCGCGGTCGAGGTCCGGCTGATCGGACTGCTCGTGCGGTTCGTCAGTGTCGTAGGCGGCGAGGGCCGCCGGGGCCGGCATCGCCGCGGTGCGGTTATCCCCGTCGTCGGAGGTGTCGAGGTCCTCATCGGTCAGTGCCCGGGTGGGCGCAGTGCCGTCGGACTGGGCGTCCTCGCGACGCGTCTTCGCAAGCTCCGGGAAGGTTTCCTCGACCGACGGGATCGGCGTGGGAGGCTGCCGCGTGGTCGCCTCGGCGTCGATCTTCTCCGTCTCCTGCGCGGCGGTCTTCGCGGTCGTGGTCTTCTCCGTCGCGGCGGCCGACGTCGGCACGGCTTGTGCCGTCGGCGCCCCCTTCTCCGCTGACGGCGCCCGGTCCTGCGCTGACGGCGCCCTGTTCTCCGTTGCCGGCGCCCGCTTGTCCGCTGACGGCGCCTTCGGCCGACCGGCGGGGGTCGCCGATCCCGCCCCCGTGCCGATCTTGGCGGTGGGCGCGGTGTCCGCCGCCGAGGGTCCGCCCGTGGACGAGGCGGGCGGGTCGATCGATGTCACCGGCGGCATCGGCACAGGGTTGCGCCGATTGGCCGACGGCGGCACCTGCAGCGGCCTGGTCTCGACCTCGTCGGGTCCGATGTCGTCGAGGGATTCCACCCGCGAGACCGGACCGGGCCGACGCCGGTGACGCTCGTAGAACGCGTCGCGGTCGGCTTCGCTGATCTCGGGTACCCGGAACGAGCCCGTCGGTTCGTCGTACGGGCTCGGCGGCTGAAAGTTCTCGCCACCGGCGTCGGACTGTCCACGCTCGCTCACATGGCCGATGCTAGAGGTTTCGACGGTGGAGGCGGTCGACCGCCGCGCGGTCGGAGGGCAACGATTGGTGATCGCTACTGTGGTGGGCATGCGACAGGGGCGGCATATTCACCGACGAGCCCGGAATTCACGGTCCCGGCAGAATGCCGCCTCCATCCGCAATCGTGTTGCCGTATTGCTGGGGATCCTCGGACTCGTCGTCGCGCTGGCCGGTTGTGATTTCTCTCAGCAGGACCGCGATCAGGCGGCGGGGCAGTTCAGTGAGAACGACGAGAACTTCAACCTCCCATCGACTCCGCCGCAGTCGACTCCGCAGGAGGGGCCCAGTCCGTCGCCTCCGCCGCCGGGGCCGTGCGTTGATCCGGACCCGGCGGTCATCGCCACCTGCCTCGCCTCCACCGGCGGCCTGCGTGCCGGCGACGATCAGGGTGAGGTGACAATCGTCGCCGAACGCACCACCGGCAAGATCATCACCACCAAGCGCTACGGACCGCCGCGGACGGTCGCGACCTTCCCGGTCGACGGTTCCGGCGACGGTGGTCTCATCGACTTCGCCTTCTCCCCCACTTACGACCAGGATCAGCTCGTCTATGCGTTGATCACCACTCCCAGCGACAACCGGGTGGTGCGGTTGGCGCCGGGTGACGTCCCCAAACCGATCCTGACGGGAATCCCGAAGGGCGCCACCGGAAACATGGGCGCCATGCTGTTCGCCTCGCCGACCGAACTGGTGGTGGCGACGGGAAATGCGGGTAACCCGGCAGCGGCCAACGACCCGGCCTCCTTGGCCGGAAAGCTGCTCTCGATCACCGATCTGTCGTCCGGCGGCAATGCTCGCCCGAAGGTTCTCACCTCCGGGCTCGGCTCCAATGTGTCGTTGTGCCCCAACAATTCCGGCACCTTGTACATCGCCGACCAGGGCCAGACGGAGGATCGCCTGCAGTCGGTCGACGAGTCGGGGACTGCCACCGTGCTGTGGACCTGGCCGGACAAGCCGCAGATCGCCGGTTGCGCGGCCACCACCGGTCAGGTCTTCGTCAGTGAGACACGGGGCCAGCGGATCGAGGCGATCACCGCCCCGACGCGCGACAACCCCACCGTCAATCCGCCGACCGTGGTGTTGGACAAGCGGTATGGGGCTCTCGGCAAAATGACCGCGCTGGAGAACGGCGTCATCCAGTTCGCGACGGTCAACCGCGCCTACGGTCAACCGGTCAGAACCGATGATCGTGTCGTCCGCTTCATCGCTCCGCCGGCGGGTGAGAGTCGGACGTAGTCCGGACCACCAGGGCCCCTGGTGTATGCCATCCGTCCGGACTACATTCGCAGCCCCACCAGCGGTTTGCCGGTAATGTGCCGATGCACAAACAACGCGGAGGTGATGGGTGGCGCTCCAACCGGGCGACGAGTTCGCGGGATACCGGATCATCTCCCTCCTCGGCCGCGGCGGCATGGGTCAGGTGTACCTCGTCGAGAATCCGCACCTGCGCCGCCGCGAGGCGTTGAAGGTCATCTCCGCGGCCGGCGCCCACGACGCCGACTTCCAACGCCGTTTCACCCAGGAAGCCCAAACCGCGGCCGCACTCAGCCATCCCGCGATCGTCACCATCTATCACTACGGCGTCGAGGACGAGACCCCGTGGTTCACCATGGAGCATCTCGACGGCGCCAACCCCACCCACCGATCACTGACCACCGATGAGGTCATCGAGGTCGCCGGACATGTCGCCGCAGCCCTCGACTACGCCCACCGCCGCCACGTCGTTCACCGAGACATCAAGCCCGCCAACATCATCGTGCTCCGAGACGACGACGGGAGAATCGAACGCGCCGTCGTCCTCGACTTCGGCATCGCCAAACTCCTCGACGCCACCGGCCTGACCGCGAGCAGCGCGTTCATCGGAACGCTCGCCTACACCGCGCCGGAGATCATCGACGGCCATCCGGCGTCACCGGCGTCGGATCAGTATGCACTCGCCTGCACCATCTACGAACTGCTCTGCGGCACAACACCCTTCACCGATACGACGCCTTCGGCGTTGATGATGGCGCACTTCTCGCGACCGTATCCGCCACTGCTCGCGCAGGACCGCACCCTTGGCCGGTTTGATCAACTACTGTCAAAGGCACTCGCCAAGAGTTCGCCCGAACGGTTCACAACCTGTCGCGACTTCACGCATGAACTCACCTTCGAGGCACCGAAGACCTCACCCCGCCACGACGAAACGGCAGTACAACAAGCAGCCCTTCAGTTCGCGCCGACCATCGTCCCACCCCATAAGGTGATTGAACCGACTCCGTCGGAACACGGTAGCTTCACACCGGACGCCCCTTCGGACGCATCGACCATTGTCCAATCAGCGGAGATTACCCATGAGCGCCGCCCACCAGCGACTACCCACGTAAACCGGGCGATCTCGACACCAGAAGCGAAAGGGACCGCACAGGCCAGGGTCACGGACTCAGAGCGGTCGCGCTTGCGCACGAAAGGGCGACGGACCATCGCCATGTCAATCATTTCGTTGCTGGTTGTCATTGCCGGCTCAGTCGCTACGTGGCTGGCGGTTGATGGGCAGCGAGACTCGGTTGCCGATGCAATTCGCACCGCCGCACCGGGCACGTGCGTTCACTACGAGTACGACGGTTCAAAGATTACCGAGTTCTACCACACCGACTGTGCGTCGCTGTCGGCCAACTATCGCGTGGGAAGTCGCACCTCAGATCCGGAAGAATGCGCGAACAACCAGTGGGTCCGGTCGACCTCTTCAGGCGATGAAAGCGTACTTTGCCTGGTCAGAGAGCTTCACTTCTGACATCCTCCGAACCAAGGGGGACTGAGTTGTTCCCGACCTCCGCCAACACGTCATCGGCCAGTATGAACACCGTCCCAGTGCGGATGCAGCGTTCCGTGGACACTGGTGACGGCCGACGCCGATCTTCTCGGTCGCCTCGACCTCGATCAGCGACTGCAGGCTGGCATGGGCCATACGGGCGAACGCCGCACCAGAATCGGTGAAGGTGAGTGAATGGAGCTTTGCGTCCCGCCTCGACTGGCGTCATGCCAGAACCCACATCTCTGGTGACTCACCCAAATTCGCTGTTCGCCAATATGTTTCATGAGTAGCATGGCCTGCCACCTGTCCGCGCGCCCCCGACACTTCGGACAATACACAGCTCGGACGTCAGTACCTCTCGACAACGACGCCTCACAGCACATTCACCCGCACACCCGTGTGACTTCTGTTCACCACAGCGACGTACGTTCACCCCAGTTCACCCCAGGGGAAACTGTTCACTGAAGGTACGAAATGCCTTGCAACCGTTACACATTCACCTCATGATTCACCCCATGACGAACTGATTATCGGCTACACTAGATATCAGCTGCACTCACACAGGGGGACGAATGAGCGACCACGACCTCGCCGAGATTCTCGACGTCATCATCGACAACCTCACCGAACCGAGCATCGACCAGAAGTCACTGACCGACCGGCACGCCACCGAGGTGATGACCCAACTGCGCCTCATCCGCAACCTCGTCGACCACCTGTGCGTGGTGTTCACCGGACACCTCGAACAACTCCACGTCGCCACCCACCAAGGCCGTAAACTCCGAGAACTGTTGATCTGCATGGGATATCCACCCGCCGTCGCACAGCGCTACCTCAGACTAGCCGCCGCCACCGACATCCCCCGCGTCACCGCAAGCACCGCACTCGGTTCCCTCAGTTCCGAACACGCCGACGCCATCATCCGCGGACTGACCCACATCGCCCACCGCTCCCCCGAAGAAGTCACCCCCGACATGCGGCACGACCACACCATCGCCCTGCTCTCCCACGCCGGAGCCGGAATGGCCCCCTCCGACATCCAGAAGTACGCCCGGCAACTGGGCAACCAACTCGCCGCCGACACCGACGGCGGCCTCCCCGCCGCCGAGGACCGCAGCGTCAACGAACTATCCCTGCACCATGACGCGGACGGACGACTCGCCGTCACAGCCGACCTCGACGTGACCGTTGGAGAGAAACTGTCCACCGCGATCGACGTGCTGTCCGCCCCCGTACCCCAACCCGACGGCAGCCACGATCCCCGCTCCACCGAACGCCGCCAAGCCGACGCCCTCGAAACCCTCCTCGACGCCGCCGTCCGCGGCCTGGCCGATGACACCATCCCCACCACCACCCGCCTCGAGGTCCTCATGATCCGCTCCGCCGACGACCCGGCCGCAGCGTCACTGCCGCACTCCGGGCCCGTCACCGAATCCACCGCCGACATGCTCAGCTGTGACAGTGCCGTCACCGACATCACCACCAACGGTGACGGCGTCCCACTGAACGTCGGCCGCCGCAAACGGTTCTTCACCAACGCCCAACGCAAGGCCTACATCGTCCGCGACGACGGCTGCATCAAATGCGGGGCACCCGCATCCCGCTGCCACGCCCACCACATCCAGCCGTGGAGCGAGGGCGGCGCCACCGACCTCGACAACGGATGCCTGCTCTGCCCGTCGTGTCACGACGACATCCACCACGGCGGATGGGCCGTCATCATGGGCGCCGACCGACACCCATGGCTCATCCCACCAGCCACCGTCGACCCCAAACAACGACCCCAACCCGCCTACAACCGCCGCACCATGCGACTCGACGACGCCGCCTGACCCACCCCCGCAGGACCGTCTCGGTGCACGACATGTGACCCCATAACCCGGTCCACACCAACAGCTTTCGTTCTTTGACAAGTCCACAGAGAAACAGCGCGGGTTCGCATCCGACGATGAGCAGCACACCACTGCGGCACTCGGATCCGAACCCACCCGGCCCCAGCGCGAAACAGCCGGCAGGCCGTGAACTACTGGCAGGCAGCCAGCACAAGCTCCTGAACCCGAGCCGGATCTGCCTGTCCACGAGTCGCTTTCATGACATCGCCGACGATCTTGCCGGCCGCCTTGACCTTGCCGCCGCGGATCTTCTCCACGATGTCGGGGTTGTTGGCGAGCGCTTCGTCGATGGCCTTCTGCAAGGCGGAGTCGTCGCGCACGACCTCGAGGCCACGATCGGCGACGATCTGCTCGGGCTCACCCTCACCGTCGAGGACAGCGACAACGACCTGCTGGGCCAGCTTGTTGGTGAGCTTGCCGGCGTCGACGAGACCGATCACCGTGGCGACCTGCGCCGGCGTGATCGGCAGATCGGCGAGCTCGACCTCACGGGAATTCGCCTGCTGGGCAAGGAATGACACCCACCAACCACGAGCCGCCTCGGGCGCTGCGCCCGCGTCGACGGTCGCAATGATCAGGTCGACGGCACCCACGTTGACCAGGTCACGCATCACCTCGTCGGAGACACCCCACTCCTCCTGGATGCGCGCACGACGCACCCACGGCAACTCGGGCAGCGTCGCCCGGATCTCCTCGATCCACGCCGGATCCGGCTGCACCGGAGGCAGATCCGGCTCCGGGAAGTAGCGATAATCCTCGGCGGTCTCCTTGCGGCGGCCGGGAGAGGTGGTGCCATCGGTCTCGTGATAGTGCCGGGTCTCCTGGATGATCTCGCCACCCGCCGCCAAAATGGCTGCCTGACGCCGCATCTCGTAGGTGACAGCAACCTCGACACTCTTCAGCGAGTTCACGTTCTTGGTCTCGGTGCGCGTGCCGAATTCACTTGCGCCCTTGGGCATCAGCGACACGTTGGCGTCACACCGCAGCGAACCCTGATCCATCCGGACATCGGAGACGTCGAGCGCCTTCAGCAGATCACGCAGCGCCGTCACATAGGCGCGGGCCACCTCGGGTGCCCGCTCCCCCGCACCGACGATCGGCTTGGTGACGATCTCCACCAATGGGACACCGGCACGGTTGTAGTCGAGCAGCGAATGGTCGGCACCATGGATGCGTCCGGCACCACCGATGTGCAGCGACTTTCCGGTGTCCTCCTCCATGTGGGCGCGCTCGATGTCGACGCGCCACGTGGTGCCGTCGGAGAGCACCACATCGAGGTAGCCGTCGTAGGACGTCGGCTCGTCGTACTGACTGATCTGGTAGTTCTTCGGCTGGTCCGGATAGAAGTAGTTCTTTCGTGCGAACACACTCGACGGCCGGATCGAGCAGTTCAACGCCAGTCCGATGCGGATGGCGTACTCGATGGCCTTCGCGTTGGCCACCGGCAGCGAACCGGGTAGCCCGATGCACACCGGGCAGACCTGCGTATTGGGGTCGGCACCGAAGGCGGTCGGGCAGCCGCAGAACATCTTGGTCGCGGTGCCCAATTCGACGTGGACCTCCAGGCCCATCACCGGGTCGAACTCGGCGATGACCTGGTCGTAGTCCATCAAGTCGGCAGCAGCGGCAGTCATGGCCACCAGTTTATGCGGCGACCGACGCACCGGGCCCGACGGGTGAGGCACTCACGGACCCCAGGGCCCGAGAAAGTTCCGGGTGCACGCTACGGGGGAACCCCGATGTGGTTCCCCTCGCCCGCTCCTACCGTGGAACTCACACGATGATTGATCACCGATCACGAAAGGAATTGCCCGATGACCACCGACTACTCACCCACCCGACTGTCGCAACCAACGCCGGAGCGACGACTCACCCGATCGCGCAGCGACGCCTGGATCGGCGGCGTTTGCGGTGGAATCGCCCAACGCTACGGCTGGGATCCCACCCTGATCCGAGTCCTGTTCGTCGCCTCGATTCTGCTCCCCGGCCCGCAGGTGCTCCTCTACCTGCTGTTGTGGATCGTCATCCCCCGCGACCCGGCCTGAGGCCGACAGCAAACCCCGAGGCGCACCGATCACCCGAAGATGACGCGGATCTCCTGATACTGATCGAGCGGCACCGTCTTGGGGTTGGCCAACGCCTGATCGAAGGTGATCCGGGCGATCTCGGTACCGTGCAACGCCACCATGTGACCCCACTCCTTGTCGGCGACGAGATCGGACACAGCCATCCCCAGCCGCGTCGCGAGCACCCGGTCGAACGCCGTCGGCGTACCACCCCGCTGGATATGCCCCAACACGGTAGCCCGGGTCTCGATGCCGGTGCGCTCCTCGATCATCGGGGCCAGCACCTCGGCGATTCCGCCCAGTCGGGGACGGTTGAAGCCGTCGAGGCCCTTGGTCGAGTGCGCGGAATCCATGTCCGGAAGCTTGAACCCCTCGGCCACCACCACCATCGGTGACCGGCCACGATTCTTGACGCTGGTCACCCACGCACAGATCTGATTGATGCTCTCCGGCTGCTCCGGGATGAGGATGGCGTGGGCGCCGCCGGCGATGCCGGAGTTCAGCGCGATCCACCCGGCGTGACGGCCCATCACCTCGAGCACCATGCAGCGTTTGTGCGAGTTGCCGGTCGTGCGCAGCCGGTCGATGGCCTCGGTCGAGATCTCGACGGCCGTGTTGAAACCGAAGGTGTAGTCGGTGGCGTTGATGTCGTTGTCGATGGTCTTGGGGACGCCGACGATGTTGATGCCGTCCTCGTACAACCGCTTCGCCGCCGACGCGGTGCCCTCACCACCGATGGCGATCACCCCGTCGATGCCGAGGTTCTTGAGCACCTTCTTGATGTTCTCCGGACCGCCGTCGGGCTCGGAGTACGGCCCGAAACGGCTGGTCCCCAGGATCGTGCCGCCCTGATTCGACAGGCCACGGACCACGCTGCGGTCGAGGTCGATGATGTCGCCGTAGACCAGCCCGTACCAGCCGTCGCGGAATCCGACAAACTCCTGGCCGTAGACGGTTTCCCCTTTGAGGACGGCTCCACGGATCACCGCGTTGAGTCCCGGGCAATCGCCGCCGGACGTGAGTATCCCGAATCGCTTGGCCATACCGCTGAGTGCCTCCTGCCGCGTCTGATTCCGCGAACGGTTGTCCCGTCCCCGAACAGCACTCAATCTAGTGCGCTGGGAGCACTCGTGCCGGACGTGCGATGGCCCGCCTGAGCGTCGAACACCTCACTTGAGACCGTTCTCATAGGCAAACACGACGGCTTGCGCACGATCACGCAATGACAACTTGGCCAGCACACTGCTCACATGCGTCTTCACCGTCTGCTCCGCGACGAAGAGTTCGGTGGCGATCTCGTGATTGGACTTCCCCTCGGCGACAAGGTCGAGCACCTCACGTTCACGCGGCGTCAGGATGTCGACAGCGTCGGATCGAGGTCGACGGGGACGCCGATCAGTGACCTCGCGGATCAGCCGCCGGGTGATCGACGGGGCGAGTAACGCCTCACCGGCGGCGACCACCCGCACCGCACGGACCAACTCGTCTGCGGGAGCGTCCTTCAACAGGAACCCGGAAGCGCCGACCCGCAGGGCCTCGTACACGTAGTCATCGATGTCGAAAGTCGTCAGCATCAACACCTTGGTGCGCCCGGAAGCCCCGTCGGCGGGGAGTTGCGCGCCTGCCGGCCCGCCCGATCCGAGCGACGCGCCCGATCCGAGAATCCGGGCGGCCGCCCAGATTCCGTCCTTGCGCGGCATCCGCACGTCCATGAGGACGACGTCAGGTTTCACGCGTCGACATACCTCGAGCGCCGCCACGCCGTCGGCGGCGTCGCCGAGAACCGCGAAATCCGGTTGCGCGGCAAGTAACGCGGAGAAGCCTTGACGAACCATTGCCTGGTCATCGGCGACGACGAGCGTGATCGGCACGGCCGCAACGCTACCCGAACACCGTGGCGAACCCACCCGGTACCTCGACGACACCGCGGCCGGCAATGGCCGGGATGTGCGCACGCACCACGAATCCGCCATCGCGAGTGGGATGCGCGGTCAGCCATCCACCGACTGCCCGTGCCCTATCGCTCATGCCGGTGATCCCGACACCCGCGCCGCCGAGATCGAGCGGTGCGTCGGTACCAGCCGCGTTCGCCACCGTCACCTCGGCGCCCGTCACTTCGGCACCATCGTCAGCAGGCGAGAGGGTCACCGCGATCGGGGCGCCGGGCGCGTGTCGTGTCGCATTGGCGAGGGATTCCTGCACGATGCGGTAGATGACCAGCGCCGATGACTCCGCGAACTCCGCATGATCAAGCGTGTTTGACACCGTCACCGACGCCCCCGCCAACCGCGTGTGGTCGAGCAGCGAATCGATATCGGCGAGACCCGGATTGGGTGCCGCACTGGCCTGTGTCCCGTCGAGACGCAGG
Source organism: Gordonia oleivorans (assembly GCF_040044975.1). Classification (NCBI taxonomy): domain Bacteria; kingdom Bacillati; phylum Actinomycetota; class Actinomycetes; order Mycobacteriales; family Gordoniaceae; genus Gordonia; species Gordonia oleivorans. The sequence continues at coordinate 29,154 of NZ_JBDZDI010000019.1, read as the reverse complement.
ACACCGAGAAGTTGCCGGACCTCATCGAGCGAGTTTCGGGCGGCCGACGCGATGGCATCGAACTCGGCAGCGGCGGCATCGCCGACATCGGGAATGCGGTAACGCGCAGTCTGCGCCATCACCACCACCATCGACATCCGGTGTGCCACAACATCGTGCAGGTCGCGGGCAATGCGGGCCCGCTCTTCGAGGACCGCGGTCACCGATTCGGCCGCCTTGGTCTCCTCGGCACTGACCGCCAGTTGCCTGCGGGAGCTGAGCAACCCTCTGAGCAAGGCAACGACCACCGCCATCGATGTCACGCCGAACACCCACCCCACTCGGACGGTGGGAGGGGCTGCAAGCGCGAACGCTGCTGCCGACACCAACCACACCGGGGCGAGGTACCGCAACGGACACCGCAGATACGCCACGAACGTCAGCACCAGCAGCGCAATGATCTGGGTGACCTGAATCGTCCACGGCCAGCCATTGGCGGTGGGCACCAGAAACCCGATCAGCTGCGCGGCGATCACACAGGCCGCCCACCCCAACAGGGGCGCCGCCCATGCAAGGGCCAGCGGCAGCGTCGCCATCGCCGCCGTCACCGGCAACGCATACGACGGAAGGTCATGCGTCTCCGGCAGCGTCGGCCATGCCACGGTGAACAACACCACCGCAAAGATCAGGAAGAACCAGTTGACCGGCGACCGTAGATAGGCGCGGACATCGGGATGTTGTACCACCGGCAGACCCCGGATCTCCGTGGCGGCCGCGCTGCCGATCTGACGAACTACGCGCAAGAACATGTCACTCACCTCCCGCTCCACGCTAGAGGGTGCGGACCTCGGTGTCGTCATACCGCAGAGGGAGATGCGGGTGATACCGGGTAGCTACCTCGCACGTCACTCCCCGCTCCGACGTCGTGAGACAGAACCACCGCTGCGACCGATGTGTGCAGGCGTGTGCGATTCCTAGCGTCGAGAACCATGACCTTGCAGCATGACGATGATCCGAACGCGTCCGTAGCACCACACCCACCGGACCATCACCGACCGGTCCAACGCCGACACCGTGTCATGCGAATCATCTTGTGGAGCTTGTGTCTGCTTGCGGTCGCCCTCATCCACACCGCGATTCGTGTTCCGGCAGCAACGGCCGGCGGACAGTTGGCCGATCTGTCGACCGCGCGCAATTCCCCGGCCGCCACGTCGGCGGTCGACGCCCTGGTCGGCCCTGACCCTGCCCAGACCCTTCGGTACCTACCTCCGGATTTCGCACGAGTGATCGGCTACCGACCACTCTTGGCGGATGGATACCCGGTCAACCCGACCGGACGGTGCTCCTCACCGGTACCCTTACCGTCGAGGTTTGAACCACTCTGCAAGACACACGATTTCGGGTATGATCTGCTCCGCTACAGCGCACGGGCCGGTGCGCCGCTGCCGCCGTCGGCCAGACTCGCCATCGATCGCATGCTGATCGATCGCATGCGCGCCGACTGCACCGGAACTCCTTGTGCCGCCGCCGCGGAGGCCAGCCGAATCGGATTGGCCGTCAACACCTGGCGCCAGAACGGCGAAGCCCCGGTCTCACGAGAGTCGTTGTCGCACATCGTGATGACGACACTGTGGAAGGCTGTCGCCGGAAACCTTGGTGTCATCGGCGGTGAACGATGATGGCCGTGCGGACTTCGCGCGCCGTCGAGGTACCGCATGCTTGCGTCCCGATTTCGGCCGCACTCGGTCTGATCATCGCCCTGTGGCCCGGCTCGCTGCCTCGCTCCACGGGCTCCTCGGCAGCCGTCGTCGCCGGATGCGTAGGAATCGCCACGATCGCGGCACGCCTGTCCACGTGCCGACGAACCGCGGACTCGTCGCCACGCCGACGCCTGATACCGGCGGTCGCCACTCTCGCCGCGGCCTCCACCGTCAGCGCCAATGTCGCGTGGCAGAACACCATTCGCACAGATCTCGGTGTCGCATCGATCGGCGTGACGTACTGGTGGATGATGCTCGGGACTGCCGTTGCCACATTCGCGATCTCCGTCTGGACGTCACGTCGCGCCGTCGTCATCGCCAGTCTGCTGACAGCCGTCGTCGCGGGCTCGATCGCCCCACCCGCCCAGGCGGAAGCGGCCACTCATACCGACCACCCACCGACTGACACCGACACAGCGGCGGCCGCGATCACTCGACAGTGGGTCCGCAGTGGCGGGCTCGATGGCGCCGCTGTGGTGATCGCGGTACCGACCGGCTCCGGCTGGGTCGACCCCCAGGCCATCGCCGAGATTCAGGATCGATTCGGCGGCAGCCAGATTCGTCCCACGGGTCAGCTTCTGCCCGCACGCCGGATTCCACCCGGCGGCCGGCACACCGGTGTCGCCATACTCACCTTGCCGTATGCGGATGCATCGTCATGGCGGGTGTTCCTCACCGACCCCGATGCGGCCGCGCGCAGCGCGATCGCGCTGTTGCGTCACGTGCTCGACGCGCGTGATCGCCGACCCGGTGGTGCGCGTCTGCCCCGCGTGTATCTCTACGGGCAGAGCCTCGGCGCGCTGGGGGCCGATCGCGCCCGGGCATGGGCCGAACGCACCCACCCCGGTGCGGTGAGTGCGACCATGCTGGCCGGGGTACCGGCAGACAGTGTGGACACCGGTCGATCGTCCTCGCCGCGCACCATCGTGGCCAACGACTCCGACCCGGTCACCCGCTGGTCGGTGCGATCGCTGTGGCATCGACCCACGCCACCGGACGGAACCCGACGGGTGGGCAGGCCGGTGCACAGGCCGCCGTGGCTGCCTGTCGCCTCATTCATTCAGGCGTCGGCAGATCTGCTGGCGTCACTCGACGGGCCGGTCGGAACCGGTCACCGTTATGGGCGCGAGCAGATTCAGGCGATCGGGCCGCGCGCCGCCTCATAGGCCGCGCCCACCCGGTACAGCCGGTCGTCGGCAAGGGCCGGAGCCATGATCTGCAAACCGACGGGCAGTCCGTCGTCCGCGGACAGGCCCGACGGCACCGACATCGCGGCCACCCCGGCGAGGTTGACCGGCAGCGTGCACAGGTCGAACAGGTACATCGCCAGCGGATCGTCGACCTTCTCCCCGATCGGGAAGGCGGTGGTCGGGGTGGTCGGCGAGACCAGGACGTCGACGGATTCGAATGCCGCGGTGAAGTCGCGGGCGATCAGCGTGCGCACCTTCTGCGCCTGACCGTAGTAGGCGTCGTAATAGCCCGCCGACAACGCGTAAGTGCCGATCATGATGCGGCGCTTGACCTCTGGACCGAATCCGGCTTCCCGGGTCAGTGCCATGACCTCTTCGGCGCTGTGGCGTCCGTCGTCGCCGACGCGCAATCCGTAGCGCATGGCGTCGAAGCGTGCGAGGTTCGACGACACCTCGCTGGGCAGGATCAGGTAGTAGGCACCCAGCGCGTAGGTGAAGTTCGGGCACGACACCTCGACGACCTCGGCGCCCCGCGCGGTCAACTCCGCGACGGCCTTCTCGAAGGAGCCCAAGACCCCCGCCTGATAGCCCTCACCCTGCAACTCACGGACCACACCGACCCGCACACCGGCGAGATCGCCTGCGGCACCGGCGCGTGCGGCGCCGACCACATCCGGGACCGGAACGTCGATCGAGGTGGAGTCGCGCGGATCGTGACCGGCGATCACCTCATGCAACAACGCGGTGTCAAGGACGGTGCGACCACACGGACCGCCCTGATCCAGCGACGACGCGCAGGCAACCAGTCCGTACCGCGAGACGGTGCCGTAGGTGGGTTTGACGCCGACCGTCGCGGTGACCGCGGCCGGCTGCCGGATCGAGCCACCGGTGTCGGTGCCGATCGCCAGCGGCGCCTGATACGACGCGAGCGCCGCAGCGCTGCCACCGCCGGAGCCACCCGGAATCCTGGTGGTATCCCACGGATTTCGGGTCACCTGATAGGCGGAGTTCTCGGTGGAACTACCCATCGCGAACTCGTCCATGTTGGTCTTGCCGAGGATCGGGATGCCCGCGGCACGCAGCCGGGCGGTGACCGCGGCATCGTAGGGCGGCACCCAGCCTTCGAGGATCTTCGATCCGCAGGTGGTGGGTGCGTCGGTGGTGGTGAAGACGTCCTTGAGTGCGATCGGCACGCCGGCCAGCGCGGACGGTGCTTCGCCGGCGGCGATCGCATCGTCGGCGGCCTTGGCGGCTACCAACGCCTCCGCGCCGCTGACGTGCAGGAATGCGCCGAGTTGATCATCGATCTCGGCGATGCGATCGAGGTGCGCCTGGGTGACCTCCACCGAGGAGACCTCACCGGCGGCGATCTTCGCGGCGAGGTCGGCGGCGGACAGTCCGGTGATCTCGTTCGCGGCGCGGGTGGCGGACTCGGTGCTCACTGCTCTTCCCCCAGGATCTGCGGAACGGCGAAACGGTCTTGCTCGACGGCCGGCGCACCCGAGAGCGCCTGCTCGGTGGTCAGGCCGGGCACCACCTCGTCGGCGCGCAGCACATTGGCCAGCTTGGCCGGGTGGGCGGTCGGCGGGACATCGTCGGCAGCGACCTCGGACACCTGGGCGACATGCGCCAGGATCGAATCGAGCTGCGCGGCGTAGACGTCGAGTTCTTCGTCGTCGAGTGCCAGTCGCGACAGCCGCGCGAGATGGGCGACCTCCTCGCGGGTGATCGCGGACTCTGACTGCCCTGACATGTCGATCGTGTCCTTTCTGACCTGGCACTCGAAGACGAGGGCGCACCTCATCCGCGCCTGCGCACTGTGCCGACAACCCCATCAAGCCTAGACGCCGCGGCCGACGGCGGACTCGGCACGGTCAGTGCAGCTACCTGGCCAGGCGGGCGGTGATCCACGGCAACACCAGATAGACCATCAGCGGCGTGTTGATGAGGGTGCCGATCAGGGTTTTCAGGACGATGTGAACGCCGTCGAGGTGGGCGAGCACCAGCACGTTGATCAGCAGGGACATCGGGAAGAACCCGAGCCAGATGGTGATGGCCTGCTTCCAGCGTGGCGGTGGGGCGCCGACGACCTTCACCGCGTTGGTGAGGTTGTGCTGCGGTTCGAACCATCCCTCGATCCCGGACAGCCGGTGCGTCGCGTATTCGACGGCGACGCCCTCGCCGCGGGACAACCACGCCTTGCGCACCGGCGACGAGTTCCAGTCGTCGAGCGCGTCCTCGTCGGCGAATCGGTAGACGACGTAGTACTCGTCCGGTTTCTTGGTCGACCGCAGCCAGCCTCCGCCCAGGAATCCCGGGAAGGTTCGTGCCAATGCGATGCCGGCGTCGGTCCAGGTCACGAAGTCGTGTTCGCGGCCTGGCTGGATGCGGCGGGCCACCGACGTCGTGACGTGTGGGGACTCGTCGACCGCGTTCTCGGCTGGATCCGTCATTCCCCCATCGTCACGGCTGCACCGGCCGGACGCACGTTCGTTGCCGACAACCGTGAACGGACCGCCTCGTCCCTCGTCGACGTGATCGACGTCACCCCCGGGCATCCGCCGGCGGCGCACCGCCCCGAGCACGCCACGCCCGCCGGTGCGACAATGCTCGTCGTGTCGTACCTCCTACGGGTCTACCTCCAAGACCGCCCGGGCAGCCTGGGGCTGCTCGCCGTGCAACTGGGATCGGTGGGCGCCGACATCCTCTCCCTGGAGGTCGTCGAACGCGGTGAGGGCTATGCGGTCGACGATCTGGTCGTCGAGGTCGCGCCGGGATCACTGCCCGACGCGTTGATCACCGCCGCGGAGAAGGTCAAGGGCGTACGGGTCGATTCGATTCGGCCGTATTCGGGTGTGTTGGACACCCATCGCGAACTCGAACTGGTCGACAAGGTCGCCACCGCCGGCAATGACCGACTGCAGATCCTGGTCGACAACGCGCCCCGCGTGCTCCGAGTCTCCTGGGCCACCGTCATCACGCGGGCGGCCGGCGGCGTCCTGCAGCTGTTCGGGAGTTCGGGTGCACCGGAAACCCCGCTGACCACGGCCGATTGGCTGCCGCTGACCACTGCGACGCAACTCGACTCGGAAGCCGAGTGGGTTCCGCAGGCGTGGCAGGACATGGACACGCGGATGGCGGCGGCACCACTGGGTGACGGGGCGAAGGCAATCCTGTTGGGCCGCATCGGCGGTCCCGATTTCCGGCCGTCGGAGATCGCGCGTCTCGGCTACCTCGCCGGGATCGTCTCGACGGTTCTGCGCGCAGAAGGCTGAATCCCAGCGGTTTGACCCCAGCCGATTGCCCGGTGGGTTGAGCCCGGCCCCTTGCCCCCGATCCGAACTGCGCCGACAATCGCAGGGTGGTCGAGATCGCGTTGGTCCGGGGTGACATCACCGCCGAATCGGTGGATGCCGTGGTCAATGCGGCCAATTCGTCGTTGCTCGGTGGTGGCGGCGTCGACGGGGCCATTCACCGTCGGGGTGGTCCGGAGATCCTCGCCGAATGCCGGGATCTGCGCGCCACCCGATTTCCCGATGGCCTGCCCGCCGGGCAGGCCGTGGCCACCACCGCGGGACGCCTGCGTGCACGGTGGGTCATCCACACGGTTGGCCCGGTCTACTCGGCGCACGCGGACCGGTCGGCGATCCTCGCCTCCTGCTACCGCGAATCCCTGCGGGTCGCAGACGAACTCGGTGCGACATCGGTGGCGTTCCCGGCCATCTCCACCGGAATCTACGGGTGGCCGATCGATGACGGGGCACGGATCGCCGCGGCCACGGTGCGGGCCACCGACACCTCGGTCACACAGGTCCGCTTCGTATTGTTCGATGATCGCGCGTTCGACGCGTTCAGCGCTGTCACGAGGTGAGTTGCCACAGGGCGAGCCGTGCCGAGACATGGTGTGACGAAACATGGTGTGCCGAAACATGGTGTGCCGAGACATGGTGTGCCGCGACATGGTGTGCTGGGGCGATGGTCAACTCGGTTCGGCGTCACCGGTTTCCAGGAGTCGTTTGAACCCGTCTTCGTCGAGGACGGGCACACCGAGTTGTTCGGCCTTGTCGGCCTTGCTGCCGGGTGAATCCCCCACCACCACATAGTCGGTTTTCTTCGACACCGAGCCCGACGCCTTCCCGCCGCGGACCAGGATGGCCTCCTTGGCACCGTCGCGGGAGAAGTCCTGCAGCGATCCGGTGACGACGATGGTCTTGCCCTCGAGTGTGCGGACGATCGACTCGTCGCGTTCGTCCTCCATGGACACGCCTGCGGCACGCCACTTCTCGACGATCTCGCGATGCCAGTCGACGCCGAACCAGTCCCGGATGCTGGTGGCCAGGGTGGCCCCGAGTCCTTCGACCTCGGCGAGTTGTTCGGCGGTGGCGTCCTCGATGGCCTGCAGCGAACCGAACTCGGTGGCCAGCGCCCGCGCGGCGGTCGGTCCGACGTGGCGGATCGACAGTCCGACCAGAACCCGCCACAGCGCAACGTGTTTGGCGTTGTCGAGGTTGGCGAGCAGCCGTTTTCCGTTGGCCGACAACGCACCGTTCTTGGTGGTGAACAGGGTGGTCTTGATCAGGTCATCGGCGGTCAGGGAGAAGAGGTCACCCTCGTTCTTCAGGACTCCGGCCGACAACAGGGCCGTCGCCGCCTCGTACCCGAGTGCCTCGATGTCGAAGGAGCCACGCCCGGCCAGATGGAACAGGCGCTCCCGCAACTGGGCCGGGCAGCTTTCGGCGTTGGGGCATCGGATGTCGACGTCGCTGTCCTTCTCAGGGCGCAGCGGCGCACCGCATTCCGGGCACCGATCCGGCATCACGAACGCGCGCTCGCTGCCGTCGCGGAGGTCGACGACGGGACCGAGGACCTCGGGGATGACGTCGCCGGCCTTGCGGATGGTCACCGTGTCACCGATGAGCACCCCCTTGCGTTTGACCTCGGACTCGTTGTGCAGGGTCGCGCGCGCCACCGTGGAGCCGGCCACCAGCACCGGGTGGAGCACGGCATACGGCGTGACGCGTCCGGTACGTCCCACGCCCACTTCGATTCCCAGCAGTTTGGTGGTCACCTCTTCGGGCGGGTACTTGTAGGCGATCGCCCAGCGCGGGGCCCGCGACGTCGCCCCCAGTCGGCGTTGCAACCCGAAATCGTCCACCTTGACGACGATCCCGTCGATCTCGTGTTCGACGTCGTGGCGATGCTCACCCCAGTAATCGATCTTGTCCAGGATCGCCTGTGCGCCGGTGAGTTTGGTGGTGTGCGAGGAGACGGGCAGGCCCCAGGCTCCCAACGCCAGATACGCGTGGTGCAGTGAATCGGGCCGCCATCCTTCGGTGTGCCCCACCCCGTGGCAGATCATCCGCAGCCGACGGCGAGCGGTGATCTGCGGATTCTTCTGCCGCAGCGAACCGGCCGCGGAGTTGCGGGGATTGGCGAACGGGGGTTTGCCGTCGGCCACCAGCGACGCGTTGAGCGTCTCGAAATCCTCGACCCGGAAGAACACCTCTCCACGCACCTCGAGGACGTCGGGGACGGGATACTCCGGTGACGCCGTCAGCCGTGCCGGGACGTCCTCGATGGTGCGGGCGTTGAGGGTGACGTCCTCACCGGTGCGGCCGTCACCACGGGTGACCGCGTGATCGAGGACCCCATTCCGATACACCAGGGCCAGCGCCACGCCGTCGATCTTGAGTTCACACAGGTACTCGACACCGGCACCGACCTCGTCCTCGACGCGTGAGACCCACGTCCGCATCTCGTCGGCGTCGAAGACGTTGTCCAACGACAACATTCGTTCGAGATGGTCGACCGGGGTGAACGCGGTGGAGAATCCGCCGCCGACGAGTTTCGTCGGCGAGTCGGCGGTCGCCAGCTCCGGGTGCGCGTCCTCGAGTTCTTGCAGTTGGCGGAGGAGCCGATCGAACTCTCCGTCGGAGATGACGGGGGCGTCCTTCACGTAGTAACGGAACTGATGCTCACGGATCTCTTCGGCGAGCGTCGACCATTGCTCCCGGATGCCGGGATCGATCGGGGTCTGCTCCTCATCTGCCACGTCATGAGGGTATCGGAGCCCCCCGACAGACCTCGTCGACCTCCGGCCGCCCGCCACTCACCCGGGGTCAGTGCACCGCGCGTCGCCCCATCAGTGCGACATACCCCGCGATCAGCGCCGCGGCGACGGCGATTCCCACGATGAACGGGATGACCTTCCAGCCGCCGTTGTCGTTGCTGTATCCGAAGAGCGAATAGCAGATCCAGGACCCGATCAGTGATCCGGCGATCCCCAGGACGATGGTCATGATCACGCCGATCGCCTGCTTGCCCGGCATCACCAGTCGCGCCAGTGCTCCGATGATTGCGCCCACCACGATGGCGCTGATGATGGTCATGAACATGGCCGCCTCCTTCGTTTGTCCTACTCGATGGCGGACCACGCTCGCTGCTCGACGTGATCTGTTCGCAGCCTACGTCCGCGTCTCCGCTGTGGCGAGGACCTCGGGAATCCGAGACCGCACTGCAATGTCACCCGATTCGCGTACGGTACGGCGCAAGAGGTTCCGGCCCACGCGCGGAGAGGACACCCATGCCGCATCCGATCATGTTCGACGACGCCGATCCGCACCTGATCCGGGTCCGCGAGATCGCGCTCGCCCTCCCGGACACCACCGAGGTTGTCGCACACGGCCGCCCGACGTTCCGGTGCGGAAAGATGTTCGGCAACTACGGCGGCGGTGAGAAGGGCGGGCCCCGGCATGATCAGTCGTTGCTGTTCATCCCCGACCCCGCCGAGCGGGACGCGCTGAGCGCCGATCCGAGGTTCTTCCTGCCCGCGTACCTGGGCCCCTACGGGTGGCTCGGGATCCTGCTCGACGACGATGCCGATTGGACCGAGGTCGCCGAACTCCTCGACGCGAGCTACCGGCAGGTCGCCCCGAAGCGTTCGGTCGCCAAGCTGGACGGCTGACGATCACCGACCGTAGGTGCACGCGCAGTTCCCACATACCCACCATGCATTCCGTGCAGGTGGGAGGAGAACGCGCAGCTACCGCGGTCGAGGGCTACAGGGCGTCCGGATCGGTGGCCAGCAACTCCCCCACCTGGGCACAGATACCGAGGGCCGTCGTCGCCCAGCGTGGGGAGGCGCCCGCCAAACCGCAGGTGGGCGTGACGATCGCCTTCTCCGACAGCACTTTTCGGCTCAATCCGATGCGGTCGATCACCGCCGCCAGCGACGTGGCCACCGTCTCGGCACGCACACCGGGCCGCTCCCGTTCCGCCGGAACCACCCCGGCGACGAGCACGTCTCCCCGGTCGAGGAGCGCTCCGATGCCGTCGAGTGTCTCCGCGTCGAGCGCTGCCGCACCGATGGTCGTGGCGGTGGCCGCGCTGACGTCGACGCTGTGTGCCACCCCCGGGACCCGGGCGATCAGATCCCAGCGCGGCGCACCGCAATTGTGGATGATGATCGGCGCGTCGATGCGTTCGGCCAGCGATGCCAACGCGTTCGCGACGTCGGCGATCGGCAGCGGCGGGATGACGTCGAGCCGGGTCAGCGGTGGCACCGTGCCGTCGAGGACCGCACCGATCATCGGTTCGTCGATCTGTACGGTCACCTCCGCACCCAACCGGCGTCGGACCTCGGCGATGTGCGTTCCGACGCCTTCGACGGCCGAGTCGGTGAGGTCACGCAGCGCCCCCGGATCGCGAATCGCCCTGTGCCCGTTGGTCAATTCGATCGAGGATGCCAGGGTGAACGGTCCCGCCGCCTGTACCTTGACGGCGCGTCCGGTACCGATGAAACCCGCGGTATCCCAGATCTCCTCCACCGCATCGAGATCGGCACTCAGGAAGCCGCGGGCGCGACGCACCACCGACGATCCCCGGGTGCCCAGCCGGTACCCCCAGGTGGATGCGTCGATGGGCATGTCCACCAGGATCGCGGACATCCGCCCGATCATGTCGGCACCGATGCCGCGCGCGGGAAGCTCGGCGAGATGGGCGAAGTCGAGTTCACCGTTGATCACCGCGGCGGCCTGCATCGGGTCGGTGCCGGGCATGGAACCGACGCCGGTTCCCACGCCGGTGGGCGGCTGGCTCATCGGCCGGTGCTCACCGTGCCGATACCGCGTGGGTGTCGGCGGGTCGCGTCGACGAGGTCACGCTGATGCGGCCCGAGCCGACCACGAGGTCACCGCGCTGCGCGTCGGGCAGGTACAGCACCGCCGCCTGTCCGCGGGCGACGCCGGTCAGTGGTTCGGCCAGCGAGATCTCGATGCCGGGTCCGTCGGCGTCGTCGATCGGGGTCGCGAGCGCCGGGGCCATCCCGCCGTGCGCACGCACCTGGACGATGCACTCGAACGGCCCGTCGGGTGTCTGTCCGGAGGTCCACACCGCACGCGATGCCCGGATCATCCACACCTGCAGGTGTTCCTCGGATCCGACTCGGACGGTTCCTGATTCCGGATCGATGTCGGTGACATACCGTGGCCGCCCGTCCGCGGCGGGCGCCTCGATACCGAGGCCCTTGCGCTGCCCGATCGTGAAGCCGTGCACGCCCTCGTGGTCGGCGAGGCGTTCACCGGTGTCGGCGTCGACGACGGCGCCGGGGCGAATGCCGATGCGGGCACCCAGGAAGGCGCGGGTGTCGCCGGTCGGGATGAAGCAGATGTCGTGCGAGTCCGGCTTGTTGGCCACCGACAGCCCCCGACGCGCCGCCTCCGCACGGATCTCGGGCTTCGGGGTGTCGCCGATCGGGAACATCGCGCGGTCGAGTTGTTCGCGGGTGAGTACGGCCAGCACATAGGACTGGTCTTTGTCGGCATCGACCGCCCGGCGCAGCTCCCCGTCGGTCAGCTGTGCGTAGTGACCGGTGGCCAGCGCATCGAATCCCAAGGCGATCGCCTTCTCGGCCAGGGCGGCGAACTTGATCTTCTCATTGCAGGTCAGGCACGGATTCGGGGTCTGACCGGCGGCGTAGGCCTCGATGAACTCGTCGATCACGTCGTCCTTGAACCGATCGGCGAAATCCCACACGTAGAACGGGATGCCCAGCACGTCGGCGGCGCGGCGCGCATCGTCGGCGTCCTCACGGGAACAGCATCCCCGCGAGCCGGTGCGCAACGCCCCCGGTGCGGTGGACAGGGCGAGGTGCACGCCCACGACGTCGTGGCCGGCCTCCACCGCGCGGGCCGCGGCGACCGCCGAATCGACGCCGCCACTCATCGCCGCCAGTACGCGCATCAGCGGGCCTTCCCACTCGGGGAGGCGACCAGCCCGGCGACGCGGGCCCGTTCGACGACCTCACCGATCACCTCGGCGACGGTCTCGATGTCGGCGCGGGTGGTGGTCGGTGCCAGGGAGAAGCGCAGCGATCCGCGCGCACTGGCCATGTCGATGCCCATACCCAGGAGCACGTGACTGGCCTGCGCGACACCGGCGGTACAGGCCGAGCCGGTCGAGCACTCGACACCGTTGGCGTCCAGGAGCATCAGGAGCGAGTCGCCCTCGCAGCCTTCGAAGGAGATGTGGACGTTTCCGGGTAGGCGTCGCTCATCCATCGGTCCGTTCGCGCTGCTGCCCGGAACGTCGAGCAGGATCGCGAACAACTCGTCACGCAGCGCGGCGACCTGCCGCATCGAGTCGGCCAGTTCCTCGGTGGCCAGCCGCAGTGCGGTCGCCATTCCGACGACCGCCGCCACCGGCTGGGTACCCGACCGCACATCCCGCTCGTGTCCGCCGCCGTGCAGCGACGGCACGCACGCGACATCGCGGCCGAGCAGCAGGGCACCGACACCTTGCGGTCCGCCGAACTTGTGGGCGGCGATGCTGACCGCCGAGAGTCCACTCGCGGCGAAGTCGACCGGGATGTGCCCGACTGCCTGCACGGCGTCGGAGTGCATGGGCACGCCGAACTCCGCGGCGATCGCGGCCAACTCGGTGATGGGTTCGACGGTGCCGACCTCGTTGTTGGCCCACATGACCGAGACCAGCGCGGTCTGCGCGCCGTGCTCGGCGAGTTCGGCGCGCAGATCGGCCGGTGAGACGAATCCCTGGGTGTCGACGGGCAGGATCACCAGTTCGGCGCCCTGCGCCTGAAGCCACTCGGCGGCGTCGAGGACGGCGTGATGCTCGATCGCGGAGATCACCACCCGCCGGCGGCGGTCGTCGGCCTGCCGTCGGGCCCAGTAGATCCCCTTGATGGCGAGGTTGTCGGCCTCGGTGCCGCCGCTGGTGATGATCACCTCGGACGGCCGGGCGCCGACGGCGGCGGCGATGGTCTCGCGGGCCTCCTCGAGGAGACGACGCGCCCAGCGGCCCGACCCGTGCAACGACGACGCGTTGCCGGGCTGGGCGTGGACGGCATTCATCGCCTCGATCGCCTCCGGACGCATCGCGGTCGATGCGGCGTGGTCGAGGTAGACGGGCACTCGGCTGGGGAAAGACATGTCGATGCCAAGGATAAACGCGTGACCGGCAGCGACAAATTCCTGACGCCGCCACATCGGCGTGGTGCCTCGGTCACCGGACCACCTGGCCGACGTGGAGCACCCCGCGTGGATCGTGCTGCGCGGCCAGCGCCGACAGCCAGGCGGCGGTGTCCTCGTCGTAGCAGCGGCGGATGTACGCCGCATCGGTGGTGGTCGCAAAGTTGGGCATCTCACCACCGTGCGCCCAGGGTCGTAGCGCATCGACGGTCTGCATTCCGGCGGCGGTGAGCAGATCGGCGATCGGTGGGACGAGGACGCCGATCGTGTGCAGGGTGTAGGCGGCGTCGCGGTGGCAGAAGGCACTGGGAACCGCGGGCCGGTCGGCGAGCGCACCACCGAGCAGCCGTAGTTCGACGATGGTCAGCGGCGAGCCCGATTCCGGTCCCGCGACCCGCAGCAGTTCGGTGGCCGCGTCGTCGGTGAATTCGCGCAGCAGGGTCCCGCATTCGGCAGCCGGCATCGGCGCCGTGGGGTCGGCGTGGATGGCCCCGATCTGCGCGTAGGGCATGACGCCGACGGCGTCGAGGAGCACGGTGCCGAGGGTTCGCAGCGGAGCGATCAGGTCGGGGCCGTGGGCGAGGTCGCCCACCACGGCGACGCGGACCGCGACGCTGAGGCGGCCGGCCAGCATCGGCGGGACGTCGGGCATCTCGGGCAGTCGGAGCAGCGCGAGCGAGGTGCTCACCTCCCGGGGCAGCGCCTGCGCCCAGTTGCGCCAGCCGCGGAGCACGGCCTCGGCATCGGTCCCGTCGAAGTACAGTGCGCCACCGTAGATCTCGGCGATGGGCGGGAGTTCGATGACCACCTCGGTGATGATGCCGAGGGTGGACTTGCCGCCGCGGAGTCCCCAGAACAGCTCAGGGTTGATCTCGGATGTGGCCTGTTTGACGGCACCGGTGCCGGTGACCACAGTGAAGGACCGCACGTGATCCGCGGACATGCCGACGGTCCGGACCAGCGGCCCGATGCCGCCGCCGGTCAAGAGGCCGACCACGCCGACGCTCGGCGAGGAGCCGCACAGCGGCGCCAGGCCGTGCGGTGCGGCGGCGTCGATCACCGTCTGCCACCGCACCCCGGCGCCGACGCGCGCGGTCCGTGTCTGCGGGTCGATGACGCAGTCGTCGAGCGCGGCGGTGCGCACCACGATCGTCCCGTCACCGACGGGAGTGGCGCCGTGACCGGTGGCGTGGACCGCAACCGTCATCCCGTGGGCGGAGGCGAATCCGATCACCGCGGCGACGTCGGCCGCGTCGGCGACGTCGACGACCGCCCAGGGATTCTGGGCGACGGCGACGTTGAAGGTCACCGACGGGTATCCGGGGTCTCCAGGGCGGTGGACGGCGCCGCGCACCGCGGCCTGCAGCGCGGTGACGTCCGCGGTGATCGGGTCGGCGGCTACGGGGCGAGTCGCCTCGGGGATCGATGACATGCGTTCTCCTGTGTGACTGTGATCCAGCGGTGCTGGCTGATCGATGCCCTCAGAGAATGCGGCGGGCCGGTTGCGCCATTCTTGGAACGTCCTTGGAGCAGAACCGTCAGCGGATCGCGGCGGTGGAATCCGGTGTCCCACCCGACTCGACCGGCTCGGCGAGCAACGCGCCCGCGGTCGCCGCAACCTGCGTCATACCCAGGGAGCGGGACCGGAACTCGATCTCGGCCAGGATCTCCGACCGTTCCGTCGACGGTGGCTGCAACTGCGCGGCGAGCAGCCGGCATCGCAGAGTCGAGGGCACCCCACGTCCCTGTCGGGCGATCTGGTGCGCGGTGACCAGGGCGTCGTAACCACGTTTCTCGTCGCCGACGAGGTAGTGCAACTCAGCGAGGGCCAGGGCAACCGGCCCCACGCATCCCACGTGCCCCAAGGTCGCGACGCAGTCCTGGTACGGGGTCAGGTAGTCGATGAATGCCGGCGCGAACTCCGACAGTTCGAGTTCGGCCACCACGTGCGCCAGGAGGACGCCGTAGCACAGCGACGTCCAGACCATGGGCCTGTCGTCGTCGACCCACATGGTGATCATCGTGCGGGCCAGACTGCGGTCGCCCTCCGCTCCGGCGATCCGGGCGATCCCCGCGGCGAGCAGGACCGCGACCTGGTTGTCGCTGGCCCCCTCACTGACCCGACGAGCCCAGTCCAGCGGCTGCAGCCCTTCGGTGTCGACGACCTCGTCGAGCATGCCGCGTTCGCAGGCCAGGGCCATCATGGCCATCCAATTGCTGCCGGCGACATACAGTTCGGTCTGCTCGTGCACCGCGACGGCGGTTTCGTAGTGGCTGCGGGCCAGCGAGAAATCACCGTGCCACGCGGCCAGCGACATCTCCATCCACCGCAACTGCGCCCGCACGATCGGCAATCGGAGCCGCTCGCTGCCCGCGATGCCACGGCGCACGAGCGCCTCGGTCGTGTCGATGTCGCCCAGCGTCATGGTCGCCATCGTCAACGCGGCGTCGACGATGACCTCGTCGACGCCGGCGTCGGGGTAGGTGAGCCCGCGCAGGGTCTCCGCCCAATTCAGGGATACGGCAGCGTATTCGGCCACGCCGGCGTAGGTGATCAGGCGGGCCAGTGTGACGTCGGCCAATACGTCCTCACCGAGATGTGCGGCGAGATCATCTGCCGCGGCGAGGAGTTCGGCGGGGACGCCTGGATCGTGGTGATAGCAGTGACCGATCGCCGAGGCCGCCAGCACCCGGGCGAGGCTTGCCGGTTCGGTCCCGACGGCGGTCGCGGCCGCGCTCAACGCGGCGAGGAGGCTCTCGTTCTCGTCTGTCGGGCCCATCCATGGCCACGACCCACCGGCCCGGATCAGGCTGCTCGCCAAACGTCCCACGGTGGACAGTGCGCCGGACCGAATCGATTGGTACAGGCGGGTTTCTGCCGTGTCGAGAACCATCTGGAGTTGCCCGGCGCGGGCTCGGGCGGCCAGTAGCGCGATCAGCAGGTCATCGCGTGCGGTGGTATCGCCGCCGGGCACGGCCACCGATTCGTGGGTGCGCAGCGCCGCATCGAGCCAGAATGCCGCGGTCTGCGAATCCCATTGTGCGGTGGCCTCGTCCGCGGCCGCGCGGCAGGCCGCCACCACCTCGGCCGCGTCGGCGACCGGACGCGCCTCCAGCAGGTGCGCCGCCCGGCGCGGCGCAGCGTCCACCCCACCGGCGGCGGCGAGGACCTCGGCGAATCGCAGGTGGATGCGGCAGCGGCGCAGCGGACGGATCGTCGACAGTGCCTCGTCGCGGAGCAGGGCGTGGGCGAAACGTGTCCGCCCGCCGGTCGCCGCGGCGACCAGGATGCGTTCGTCGACGGCCTCGTCGAGGCAGTCGGCGATCTCGGCGACGTCCCGGTCCATCGCCGTGGCCAGCAGGGTCACGTCGATCTCCTCACCGAGGACCGCGGCGTAGCCGACCACTTCCAGGACCGCGGGGTCCAGGGAGAGCAACCGTCGGTCGAGGACCGACCGCACCGCCGCCGGGACCATCTCGCGACGCCGCTCCTCGGGTGGCAGCCGCGCGAACTCCGAGACGAACAGCGGATTTCCGCCGGTACGCCGGGTGAGGGTCTCGATGTCGGTCGGGCCGAGCGTCTCGTCGGCGACGACGCGGACGAGTTCGGCGACCTCGGCGTGCGCGAGTTGCGGCACCGCGATCAGGGTGCCGCCGGCTCGGGAGAACGCGGTGCGCAGTCGCTCGGTGTCGTCACCACCCTCACCGTCGCGGGCGGTGGCGATCACGCGTAGCGGCGCGGTGTGCATCACCGTCGTCAGGTAGGCCAGCAGCCGCAGGGTCATCGCGTCGGCCCAGTGCACGTCGTCGACGATCACCGTCAATGATTGCGGCGCCACCGATTCCAGCATCGTCTGGACGTGTTCGTACACCGCGAAGCGGGCGGTGTCGGCGTCGACGCCGGCGGGCACGGTGAGCACGTCGGCCGGTGGCACATCGAGTGCCCGGCACAGTTGCCGCAAAGGCCACCACGCCGGAACGCCCTCCGCGTCGGGACAGCGCACCCACACCACGAGGTCGCCGAGTGCCTGCGCGTGACGGGCCGCCTCCTCGGCGAGGCGGGTCTTGCCGATTCCGGCCGGGCCGCTGAGCATCAGCCATCTGGTGGTCGCAGGACCGTCGAAAAGTGCTGCGATGCGCTCAGTTTGAGCTGCACGACCCACGAGTGGGACGTGGTCGACGGCGTCGTCGACGGACGGGGCTGCCACCGCCACCGGCTTCTCGGCCTCGGTCGGCATGGCCACCTCGGTGGCGCCCGACCAGTGCGGCGCGCGTGGCCAGGCCGCGATGACCGGATCGTGCCGGAGGACCGCGCCCTGCAATTCGATGAGTTCACCGCCGGGTGCCAGCCCCAGTTCCTCGTCGAGGAGCGCCGCGTGCCTGCGGTAGACCTCGAGCGCCTCGGTGGATCGACCGGCCCGATAGAGGGCCACCATGTGCAGCCATACTCCCCTGTCGCGCAACGGGTCCCGGGCACGGAGGGCGACGATCCCGGCGAGCGCGCCGCCGGTGTCGCCGGCGGCCAGCAGTGCGGTGATGTGGGTGTCCTCGACGGCCATGTGTGCCTCGGCGAGTGCGGCCGCCTCGGCCACGATCCACCCCGCATCGGTCCCCTCGTCGCCCAGCAGTTCCCCGCGCCACAGGGCGCGCGCCGCGTGCGCGTCGGCGAGGGCGTCGGCCCACCGGGCCTCATCCCGCGCCGCCCGGGCGCCGGCGACGAGGTCGCCGAAGGTCATCAGGTCCAGCCGGTCGGCACCGAGGTCGAGTCGGTAGCCCGCGGCGACCCGCTGGATCGGGGAGGTCTCCCCCCGGTCGCCGCGCAGTGCGCGCCGCAGATTCGAGATGTAGGCCTGCAGGCTCGTGGTGGCCGCCGAGGGCGGTTCGTCGCCCCAGACGGTGTCGATCAGACGGTCGGTGGAGACGACACCGCCGCGTGCCAGGAGCAGCGCCGCGAGCACCGTCCGTTGTTTCGGTGAGCCGAGTTCGACGGGGACGCCGTCGCGTCGTACCTCCAGCGGCCCCAGCACCAAGTACTCCCGCATGCCGGATTCCTCGCTTGTGTCGATCGTCCGATCCAGATGTCGCCTATGTCCGAGAATTCTAGGCGGCAATGCGTGATCGCGGCGGCCGACCGGGAGAGCTCGTCGGTTGTCGATTCCGGCGGGGATCATCGGTTCACCGGCATCGGGGCCTCGCCCCTCGTGCCGTCGCCCCTCCTGCCGTCGCCCCTCGTACCGTCGCCGGTCGGGTCAAGCTGCGCGGACGGGATGTCACCGGTGGTGGCCCGGGCACTGCGCATGGTGAGCGCGGCGATCACCGCGCCGCCGATCGCGACAGCGGCGCTGATCCACAGCGCGGTGTCGAGTGCGGCCACGAAGTCCGCGGGCGATCCGCCACTCAGCACCGACTGCACCGGGAACACCGCCCCGAGTGCCGCCACCCCGAGCGCGATGCCCGACTGCCGGAACACGTCGTTGATTCCGGTGGCCAGCCCCGCGTCGTCGAGACCGCTCTCGGCGAGCACGATTCCGCTCATCACCGGATTGAAGACGCCGGCTCCGATGCAGGCGAGCACGAAGCCGCCCATCAGGTCCCAGCCACTGCTGTCCAATCCGCCGATGGTCATCCAGGCGAGGCCACCACCCACCGCGAGCAGCCCGCCGGCGATCAGCCGCCACGGCGCGACCCGCCCGAGGATGCGGTCGGTCGCTCCCGCGACGATCAGCATCACCACGGTTCCGGGGAGGTAGACCAGGCCGGCATCGATGGGCGAGAGTCCCACCACTCCCTGCAGGAAGATCGTGACGTAGATGAACACCGCGAACATCGATGCGGAGATCGCGAAGGTCGCGACCTGCGCACCGGCGAAACCCGGGTTGGAGAACAGGGACAGCGGCATCATCGGTTGTGCCACCCGGCTTTCGACGAGCACGAAGCCCACGATGGCGGCGGCGGCCAGACCCAGGGCGGCCAGGGTCACCGGATCGGTCCATCCGCGGGTGTTGGCCTCGATCAGCCCGTAGGCGAGTGCGGCCAGGGCGATGATCACCGCCACCCCACCGGCCTTGTCACCGCGTCGCGGTGTCTCGCTGCGGGATTCGTCGACCAGACGGGTGCATCCGATCATCACCACCCCGACCGGGATGTTGATCAGGAAGATCGCACGCCAGTCGAGGGTTTCGGTGAGCACTCCGCCGAGGAGGGGGCCCACGGCGAACGACGCACCGATCGTGGCGCCGTAGGCGGCGAGCGCCTTGCTGCGGGCGGTGGGTCCGGGGAAGGCGGGTGCCAGCAATGCCAGCGATGTGGCGAACAGCAACGCCGCACCGATTCCCTGGACAATCCGAGAGATGTTGAGCAGCAGCATGTCCGGCGCCAACGCGCAGGATGCCGACGCGGCGGTGAACACCACCGCGCCGATCAGGAAGACGCGGCGACGGCCGCTCCGGTCCGCCCATGCACCCGCCGACAACACGATGGTGGCCAGGGCGAGTGTGTAGCCGTCGATGACCCATTTCAGGGCGGCGAAGTCGGCGTCGAACTCCCGGGCGATGGCGGGCAGCGCGGTGTTGACCACGGCGATGTCGAGCATGAGCATCGCGGTGGCCGCGCAGGAGACCCCGAGGGTGATCCGCGCAACGAGGCGGGAACGGGTCGGTGGTGGTGTGGTCTGGGGCGGAGTGGTCTGGGGCGGAGTGGTCTGGGGCGGAGAGGTCTGGGGCGGAGTGGGCACAGGGCTTCCTTCGTCGGGCCGGTATGTCGGCCACCACCGTCACCCGATGATCTTGGAACCCTCTTGTCGACTGCTTGGCCGCTCACGTGGCACGGCTTGGACGAGCACCCGCTCGCGCGCCGCCCGGCCCGGTCCGCGACCTCCTGCGGTCAGTCCCGATCGAGGAAGAAGTACAGGTGACGGCCGTCGATGACGCCGCCCTTGCCGTTCATGATGCCCATCAGGGTGGAGTCGTTCACGCGCTTGAAGTGGTCGATCACGGGTTGTCCGTCGTAGACCATCGATGCGGTGACCTCACCGCGGAACTCGATCATCCACAGGCTGGCCTCGCCCTTGCCCAGCTTTGTGTTGGAGAACAGTTCCCCGTTCTCGTCGCGGCACACCAGCGGCTGCACGTCGTTGCGGGAGATGAAGGTCTTGCCGTACCAGCCGACCTTGGGCAGCAACCCGTTGGTCTGGTGGCCCGTCGTGAACTCGCCGCCCTTCCACCGGCCGAGCATCTCCTCGGGACGCAGGGTCGGCAGCGCCGCCCAGATCTCGTCGAGTTCGGCGTCGTCGACGGTGCCGTCGACGGCACGCAGGTCGGCGAAGCGGGCGCGCGCCTGGTCGGCGGTGAGCTTCGTCGGTGGAGTTGGGGTGGCGGTGTCGGACATGTGGCGGTCCCTTCCGGCGCGTGAGACAACATCGGTGTCGCGTCCATCACAGACGCGAGCAACATCATATATGTTGTCAGATCCTCAGCGCAGCGGTGCCGGTGCCCATGGCTCGGGGGCCGATCGGATCAGCATCTCGCATCGCGCGGCGAGCGCGCGCCGATCGCCGCGCGGCAGTTGGGGTTCGTGCAGGCTGACGTGCACCGTGAGGTCCCGCAGCGCCAGCACCCGGCGCAACGTGTCGGCGGGCCCGTCATCGCCGATGAATCCCGGCGCGGTGCATCGCCCGCCGCGTGCGCTGAAGGCGATCCCGACCGGGAGGACCGGGACGCCGGCATCGAGTGCGGATTGGAAGAAGGCCGGGCGGAAGCTGCCCTGCGCGTGCCCGCACCACGTGGTGCCCTCCGGGAACACCGCCACCGAGGAGTCCGCGCACAGTCCGGCGGTCGCCTCGTCGATGACCGTGGGCAGGGTGCGCAACGATGAGCGGTCGATGCAGATCACCCCGAATCGCTTGGCCAGCACCGAGATTCCCGGCATCTGGGCGACGTCGGACTTGGCCACGAAGTGCGCGGGTTGCACCACCGCGATGGCGAGAATGTCGAGGTAGGAGATGTGGTTGGCGACCACGAGACCGCGGGCGCGGGAACCGAAGGGGCGGTGATCGTCGAGGAGGATGCGGATGCCGATGGCATGCAGCACCGCCTGCGCGGAGCGACGGAGGTACGCGCGTCGCACCAGTCGTGGCATGGGCGCGACCAGTGCCCCGAGGAATGCGATCACGGTGAGGACCATTGTCAGCCGGATCAACCGGGCCGCGACAATCACTCGTCCCGCGCGTCGCGCCGGGGCGTCGAGGCACTCGGCGCCGCAGGGGCTCGTCGGGTACCACGAGTGGTGGTCGTGCCGGCAGACCTTCCCGTGCGGTTGCCGGAGAACACGATCGGGTGTCGGTTCGGCAGCCGGGAGCACCGCGGTCATCGGGCACCGCCGAGGCGAGCCACCGAGTCACGGAGCCGGTCGAGATACCGGGCGTTGGCGGTGCGGGTGTCGAGCACCGTGAGGAAGTCACCGACGTCGAAGGCCGAGTCGACGGCCGGCTCACCGCCGATCTTGGCGCCGAGACGCAGGTAGGCGCGCATCAGCGGCGGCATCGTCACCGAGGCGGGCGGCTCGATCTCGTCGAGCAGCACTCCGTCGATGCGGGCCCGCACATGGGGGTATGCCTGCCAGTCGGCCCGATGACGCTGCGCCACGACATCCCGGACGCCACGCAGCAGCGAGCCACGGGCCGCCGGGTGGCCGGCAATGCGGATTGCGGTGTCGCCCAGCGGAACCGACACCGACCCCATGACGTAGCGGTAGCCGGTCTCGTCGAGGTGACGGAAGAGGGCCGCCCACAGCAGTGCCGTCACCGAGCCGTGACGATGGCCGTCGAGCACACATGCCCGGCCCATCTCGACGGTGGCCGGGGCGATCTCGTCGAGTTCGGACAGGTCGAATTCGCCCGAGCTGTACCACCCGCCGGCCGCGATGGCCCGCGGCGGCGGCAGCAGACGCGCGCACCCGATGAGGCCGTGATCGTCATGCCAGGCGAGCAGATGCTCGCAGTGGGCGTCGAAATGGTCTGCGTCCCTACCCGACTCGTAGTCGCCGATCGTGTCGGCGAATCCGGGTTCGGCGGCGAAGACGGTGTAGCGCAGTCGCTGGGCGGCGGCGATGGCGGACGGTTCGTCGGTCAGGATGACCCGTAGCGGGCCCGCATCGACGAGGGTGCGGAATCGGCCGGTGAGGACGGTGACCGGGGCTGATGTCATACCCCAGATGAAAACGAGGCGACACATCGCGACGGCGACGGTGGCACGTCGTGTCGGTGCTGGGCGGGTGAACACGTCGACGGCCCAACCGACCGTCGCATGAACCGTCCCTGAAATGCCGGTGACCCCCGACCATGAGGGTCGGGGGTCACCGGAAGACGGGTGTCACCGAGGTGACACGGACGTCACTTGCGCTTCTTGACCTCGTCGGTCAGCTGCGGGGCGACGTTGAACAGGTCGCCGACGACACCGAAGTCGGAGATCTCGAAGATCGGCGCCTCTTCGTCCTTGTTGACGGCGACGATGGTCTTGGAGGTCTGCATGCCGGCGCGGTGCTGGATGGCACCGGAGATGCCCAGCGCCACGTACAGCTGCGGCGACACGGTCTTGCCGGTCTGACCGACCTGGAACTGACCCGGGTAGTAGCCGGAGTCGACCGCGGCGCGGGACGCACCGACGGCGGCACCGAGCGAGTCGGCGAGTTCCTCGACGACCGAGAACTTCTCGGCCGAACCGACACCGCGGCCACCGGAGACCACGATCGAGGCCTCGGTGAGCTCGGGACGGTCGCCGCCGACGTTCGGCTCGACCTTGGTGATCTTCACGCCACCGTCCTGGTCCGGGACGGCGACGTCGACGCGCTCGCCGGCACCGGCCTGCGGGGCGGCCTCGACGCCACCGGGGCGGACCGAGAAGACCGGGACGTCACCCTTGGCCTGGGCCTCGACGGTGAACGCGCCACCGAAGATCGAGTGGATGCCGATGCCACCCTCCTTGACGTCGATGACGTCGGCGAGCACGCCCGAACCGAGGCGCACGGCGAGGCGACCGGCGATCTCCTTGCCGTCGGCGGTGGCCGCGACCAGGACGCCGGCCGGAGCCGCATCCTCGGCGATCGACGACAGCACGTCGACCTGCGGGCTGATCAGATAGCCTGCGGCGTCATCGGATTCGGCGACGTAGATCTTCTCGGCGCCGGCTTCCTTGAGGCCGTCGATGATGGGATCGGCCGAGCCGGACTTGCCGACGACGACCGCCGACGGGGTACCCAGTGCGCGTGCGGCGGTGATGAGTTCGCTGGTCACCTTCTTCAGGGCGCCCTCGGCGTCCTGCTCGACCAGAACCAGAACTTCTGCCATTTCCTTCTCCTGAATGTGTGTGGGGCCCAGCGTCATTCGCTCCGAATGCGCGGGCGCGGTGATGTGGTTCCGGCTGGGGCCTAGATGATCTTCTGGCCGACCAGGTACTCGGCGACCTTCACGCCACCATCACCCTCATCGGTGACACGCTCACCGGCGGTCTTCGGCGGCTTCGGGGTGGAGCTGGTGACAGTGGATCCGGCGTTCTCCAGGCCCACATCCGACGGCTCGACGTCGATCTCGGCCAGGGTGAGGACGGCGACTTCCTTCTTCTTGGCGGCCATGATGCCCTTGAAGGACGGGAAGCGCGGCTCGTTGATCTTCTCGTTGACGCTGACGATGGCCGGCAGGTCCGCGGTGATGGTGTAGATGCCGTCGTCGGTCTCACGCTCACCGGTGAGGGTCTCGCCCTCCAGGGTCAGCTTGCGCAGGTGCGTCAGGTGCGGCAGTTCGAGGTACTCGGCGATCATCGCGGGGATGGCACCGACACGACCGTCGGTGGCCTCGTTGCCGGCGATGACCAGCTCGACACCCTCGACCGTGCCGAGCGCGCGGGCCAGCACGTAGGCGGTCTGCACCGCGTCGGAGCCGTGCAGCAGGTCGTCCTTGATGTGGATGGCCTTGTCGGCACCCATCGACAGTGCCTTGCGGATGGCCTCGGTGGCACGCTCGGGGCCCGCGGTCAGCACGGTCACCTCGCCGCCGTTGGCCTCCTTGATCTGCAGCGCTTCCTCGACGGCGCGCTCGTTGATCTCGTCGAGTACGGCGTCGGCGGCCTCACGGTCCAGGGTGAAGTCGTCGTCGGAGAGCTTGCGCTCGGACCAGGTGTCCGGAACCTGCTTGATCAGAACGACAATGTTTGTCATGGGTCTACGTCGACCTCCTGCGTCGGGTTCGGCAACTTACCGGCGGGTAAGGCCATCGGTCTCCCCACTTTAACCCGTCCTATTATCGGGCTGAACATCGACTACCTCACAAAACGGAGGGGGGACTAGTGTCGTGGGGATGACCGACGTACACCGGACACCCGTGCCCGGCGCGCCGCAGGCACTGACGACCGACCAGCAACTCGCCCTCACCGGCGAACGCACAGTTCCGGGCATTCCCGCCGAGAACTACTGGTTCCGCCGCCATGAGGTCGCCTATACCCACATCACCGGGCGCTGCGCGGGCCTGCGCGTTCTCGAGGCCGGGTCCGGTGAGGGCTACGGGGCAGCCATGCTCGCCGCCGCCGGCGCCTCGGTGACGTGCGTGGATTACGACGACGCCGCGGTCGCCCACACGCGGGTGCGCTACCCCGAGGTCGAGATCGTGCAAGGGAATCTGATCGACCTCCCTCTCGCCGACGCCTCGGTCGATGCGGTGGTGAACTTCCAGGTCATCGAGCATCTGTGGGATCAGCCGGCGTTCATCGCCGAATGCCTGCGGGTGCTGCGTCCCGGCGGCGAGCTGCTGATCTCGACCCCGAATCGCATCACCTTCTCCCCCGGCCGAGACACCCCGCTCAACCCGTTCCACACCCGCGAGCTCAATGCCGCGGAGCTGACCGAACTCCTCGTCGACGGCGGGTTCGTCGTGTCCGCGATGCTCGGAGTGCATCACGGCGCGGCGTTGGCGCGCCTGGATGCGAAGTGGGGTGGGTCGTTGATCGACGCGCAGATCGAACGCGCCCTCGCCGGGCAACCGTGGCCGGACGAGCTCGTGGACGATGTGGCGGCCGTCGCGGCCACCGACTTCGACATCCGCGACGACGCCGACATCGACGCCTGTCTGGACCTTCTCGCGATCGCGGTGCGACCCTGAATCCCCGGATCTGCGACGCGACGCCGGTACCGGGGCAGTTCACGCTGGTTCTGCACTCACATCTGCCGTGGTTGGCCCACCACGGCCGGTGGCCGGTCGGCGAGGAATGGCTGTATCAGTCGTGGGCGGGTTCGTATCTCCCGGTGTTCGACATGCTGCGCCGCCTCGCCGACGACGGATTGCGCGACGTCATGTCGCTGGGCATCACACCGGTACTGGCCGCACAACTCGACGATCCGCACTGCTGCGCGTCGATGTACGAATGGCTCGCGGACTGGCAACTGCGCGCATGCGAGGCCGCGGTGTCGCGGGAGGACACCCGCCGCGTGTTGGGGACGCGTGAGTATCGTTCGGCGGCGGCGGCCATGCGCGACTTCGAGCAGCATTGGCGACACGGGGCGTCGCCCATGCTGCGCCGGGTCGCCGACAGCGGGGTCGTCGAGATCCTCGGCGGACCGCTCGCCCATCCGTTCGCGCCGCTTCTCGATCCGCGGCTGCGCCGGTTCTCCCTGTCGGAGGGCCTGGCCGACGCCCATGCACGGTGGGGGCGACGCCCACGCGGGATCTGGGCGCCGGAGTGCGCCTTCGCCCCCGGTATGGAAGCCGAGTATGCGGCGGCGGGGGTCGGTCACTTCATGGTCGATGGTCCGACGCTGCACGGCGACACCGCGCTGGCCCGGCCGGTCGGTGACACCGATGTGCTGGCGTTCGGCCGGGACCTGCAGGTCAGTTATCGCGTGTGGTCACCGAAGTCCGGCTATCCCGGTCACGGCGCCTACCGCGACTTCCACACCTACGACCACGGCACCGGACTGAAACCGGCCCGGGTCACCGGCAAGAAGGTCCCCGGTCACGCCAAGAAGCCTTACGACCCGCAGCGCGCGGATGCGGTGATCGATCGCCACGTCGACGACTTCATCGCTCACATCCGCCGGCGCCTGATCGACGAGTCCGCCCGGATCGGTCGGCCCGCCCTGGTGGTGGCCGCCTTCGACACCGAGTTGTTCGGCCATTGGTGGCATGAGGGACCGATCTGGTTGGAGCGGGTGCTGCGTCGACTTCCCGAGGCGGGCGTGCGGGTGGGGACACTCGCCGGTGCCGCGGCCGACGGTTTCGTCGGGGAACCGGTGGATCTCCCCGCGTCGTCGTGGGGGTCGGGAAAGGACTGGCGGGTGTGGGAGGGACCGCAGGTCTCGCATCTGGTCCAGCTCAATGCCGAGGTCACCGAAACCGCCCTGGCCGCCCTCGACAAGCTCGTCGTACCGGGTGCCGGACGCAATCGGGTCGCCGACCAGATCGTGCGCGAGACCCTGCTGACGGTGTCGTCGGACTGGCCGTTCATGGTGTCCAAGGACACCGCCGCCCACTATGCCGTCACGCGTGCGCATACCCACGCCCACGCCACCCGCGAAATCGTCGATGCCGCACTGAGCGGACGTGACCGCGAGGCACAACGGTTGAGCCACAACTGGTTTCGAGCAGACAATCTCTTCGCCGACCTGGATGCCCGCCGGGTCCCCCCGGCGATGGCCGCAGGCCGCGCGGAGTCGATCTGATGCGCATTCTGCTCGTCTCCTGGGAGTACCCACCCGTGGTGGTTGGAGGTCTCGGGCGTCACGTGCACCATCTGGCCACCGAACTCGCCTATCTCGGACACGATGTGGTGGTGCTGACGCGCCGCCCGCCGGGCACCGATGCGCTGACGCATCCGACGACCGACACCGTCGTCGACGGGGTGCGGGTGATCGCCGTCGCCGAAGACCCGTT
Source organism: Gordonia oleivorans (assembly GCF_040044975.1). NCBI lineage: Bacteria > Bacillati > Actinomycetota > Actinomycetes > Mycobacteriales > Gordoniaceae > Gordonia > Gordonia oleivorans. Next base: position 1,829 of record NZ_JBDZDI010000019.1, on the reverse strand, counting down.
GGAGTTCGAGTTCGGCACGGACATGATGGCGTGGACCCTCGCGATGGGGCATGCCTTCATCCGGGCCGGTCTCACGATCCTCGGCGGCCACCACCCGACGCACGGCGGTTGGTCACCGGAGGTGGTGCACGCCCACGACTGGATCGTCGCGCACCCGGCGATCGCGTTGGCCGAGATCTTCGACGTCCCACTCGTGTCGACCATTCACGCCACCGAGGCCGGGAGGCACAGCGGTTGGGTGAGCGGCCGGATCAATCGGCAGGTGCATTCGGTGGAGTGGTGGCTCGCCGAGGAGTCCGACGCCCTGATCACCTGCTCGGTGTCGATGTGCGACGAGGTGTCGCGACTGTTCGATCCGGTCGCCGACATCACGGTGATCCACAACGGGATCGACATCACCGTATGGCCTTTCACCCCGCGGCCGACTCCGTCGGGACCGGCCGAGCTGCTGTTCGCCGGGCGCCTGGAGTATGAGAAGGGCCTGCAGGATCTGCTGGCCGCGCTCCCCCGCATCCGTCGGACACATCCGGGAACGACGCTGACCGTGGCCGGGACCGGAACGCAGCGCGACTGGTTGGTCGAGCAGGCGCGGCGGTACCGGGTGTCGCGCGCGGTGAGCTTCATCGGCGCCGTCGACCATCACGGTCTCGTCGATCTGATGCACCGGTGCACCGCGATCGTGTTGCCGAGCCGCTATGAACCCTTCGGCATCGTCGCCCTCGAGGCCGCCGCGACGGGCATCCCGCTGGTGGTGTCTCGAGCCGGCGGACTCGGTGAGGCGGTGCAGGATTCGGCGACGGGGCTGAGTTTCGCACCCGCCGACGTGGCGGGCCTGACGGCGGCCGTGCGGGCGACACTGTCGGACCCGGCCGAGGCCGCCACCCGAGCCCGCAATGCGCGGGCCCGTCTTGGCACGGACTTCTCCTGGACCGAGGTCGCAACCCGCACCCTGGCGGTCTATGCAGCCGCGAAACGGCGAGTTCGTACCCCGGTCGGTCGTCGGCCGATCGTCGAACGCCCACTGCCCGAACGTGATCCGAACAACCCCTGACCCGCGGCGACCTCACGTTGCTGAAACTCGTTGCGCCGCCGGTCGAACCGCCCCATTTCGCCGGTCGAGCCGACCGGAGCGCCAGCGGAGGTCGTGTCGAGACCACGCAACCCGAAGCTGGAACCGATTGCAGCACAACCCGACTCCCGCAGGTCGAGCCGTCGTCGTCTCGCCGGTCGAACCGGCCCATTTCGCCGGTCGAGCCGACCGAAGCGCCAGCGGAGGTCGTGTCGAGACCACGCAACCCGAAGCTGGAACCGATTGCAGCACAACCCGACTCCCGCAGGTCGAGCCGTCGTCGTCTCGCCGGTCGAGCCGCCTCGTGCGAGCTTGCGAGCCCGTGGCGTGTCCGCCGGGCCGAGCTTGTCGAGGTCGAGACCACCCAACCCGACGCTGGAAACCGACTGCAGCGCAGCACCACCCGACGGTAGTGACCTACCGTGGATAGGTAGTGATGGTCTCCCCGGACACCGGATCACGCCACACGACAGCCCGATCCGACAACATGGTGGGGATCAACAACCCCATATGCTTTCGCTGATGGTCCGGGGTGCACAACGGCATCAGGTTGAATTCCACGGTCCAGCCACCGGTGATCGGATCCTGGTGCACGAATTTCACCAGGTGATCGATCTGGCATTCACTGGCCGGGCGCCCGCAGTGCGGGTACCGGCAGGTGCCATCCAACTCGATGATCTTCTCCCGCAACCAGGCCGGTATCCGATACGTCAACGCACCCGAGGGTGGGAGCAGATGTCCGCCGTGCCCGGTGGGGTCG